>JBAUZB010000208.1:0-3517 GCA_049585095.1 Candidatus Tumulicola sp. | reverse complement strand
CAGCACGACGTCTCCGGGCGCACTCAGGTCGCGCGCACGCCGGACCGCGTCGTCCAGCGAAGCGGCACGGAAAACCGGCACGCCTTCGCTGGCGCTGACGATCGCGTCGGCCGCTTCGCCGATGGCGACGAGCGCTTTCGCACGCTGCCCGATGGCGATGCCGAGTTCGCCGAAGGCGGTGCCCTTGGCGCGACCCCCGGCGATCAGGATCACGGGGCGCGAATAGGTGAATAACGCGGCGATCGTGGAGTGTGGATTGGTCGCCTTCGAATCGTCCACGAAACGAACGCCGTCGATCTCGGCTACCGTCTCCAGGCGGTGCGGCATCGGTCGAAACGTCGCAATCGCCTCGCGCAATCCCTCGGGCGGACAGCCGGCCGCAAGCGCAGCCAAGAGCGCCGCCATCGCATTCTGAACGTTGTGTTCGCCCGGAAGCGCAATTGCGTCGCGATCGACGATCGGAACCGGACGCGGATCACCCGTGGCCGGAACGTACGTCAGGATGCCGTTTCGGCGAAACATCGCCGCGAAATCTTCGTGCATCCCCAAGGTGAACCACAGTTGCCGCGCCTGCGCGCGGGCTTCACCACGCCGCCAATGCAGCTGCGCGATGCGTGGATCGTCGAGGTTGCCGACGAACCAATCGTTCAAGCCCTGATTGGCAAAGATACGATACTTCGCTTCGGCGTACTCGTCCATCGAATAGTAGCGGTCCAGATGGTCCGGCGCAAGGTTGAGCAATACCGCAATCCGCGGTTTGAACGCCCGAATCGTCTCGAGCTGAAACGAGGAGACTTCCGCGACTATCCAGTCATCGGCGCCGGCACCCAGAACTTCTTTAATGAGGGGATTGCCGATGTTCCCCCCGACGCGCACGTTGCGACCGCAGGCGCGTAGCAAATGGCCGGTGAGCGCGGTGGTCGTCGATTTGCCTTTCGTTCCGGTGACGGCGATGATCGGCGCCTTGCAGAAGCGATATGCCAGTTCGATTTCTCCGAAGACCGGTACGTTGGCCCGGTTGACCGCGCGCACGACCGGCGACGTCGGAGGCACGCCGGGAGAGAGGACCGCCGACGCGACCCTGGGGATGATCTCTTCGAGCTCGGGCGGCGCGACGAAGCGCGCCCCCAACCCCTCGACGGTCGCGATCGCCTCAGCTAACTCGCCGGGATCTTTCTCGTCGGTCGCATACACCGTTGCGCCTCGCTGACGCAGCACGTCGACGGTCGCAAGACCGCTGCGGCCAAGCCCGATCACTAGCACGGTGTCGCGCGCGCCGAATTCGAACGACTCGCTCATCGCACGACCGCCAATCCGACCAGCGAACAGACGAGCGAGGCGAGCCAAAACCGTGCGGTCACTTTCGTTTCCGGCCAACCGATTAATTCGAAATGATGATGCAGCGGACTCATCTTGAAGATGCGCTTGCCGTTCGTGGCTTTGAAATACGCGACCTGGACGATGACCGACAGCGTTTCGGCGACGAAGACGCCACCGATCACGACGAGCAACAGCATTTCGCCGGTGAGGATGGCGATTCCGGAAAGCAATGCTCCCAACGCCAGCGAGCCGGTGTCACCCATGAACATTTTCGCGGGATAGCGGTTATAAAAAAGAAATCCGAGGCAAGCACCGACCCCGACCGCCGCGCCGATTAGCGCCGCCGGGACGAGCGTCTGCGCGGCGATCGGAATCAAGACGGCCAGCGGCGGAAGTATCGCCCCGGTGGCGAGACCGTCGAGTCCGTCGGTCAGATTGACCGCGTGAATCGTCGCGGTGATCGCCACAATGCCGAGGAGCAGCCACAGCCAATGCGGCGCCGTCAGTGAAACCGGGCCGGCGTGGAACAGAACGTCGCGCGGAAAGAAGCTCAACGATCCATCGATCGAGCGCAAGAAGACGACGGCGATCAACGCGGTCGCCAAAAACTTGGTCCGGGCGCGCAGCCCGCGGTTGCGCCCCAGCCTAATCGCGAGGGCGTCGTCGAGCGCGCCGACCGCAGCGCAGGCAATGACGAGAAGGCCGAGTTGCATCAGCAGCGGCGCGCGCGTCGCGGGCAGCATCGCGATCGTTGCCGCGACGAAAACCAGTCCGCCCATCGTCGGCGTGCCGGTTTTCGCCTGATGGCTTTGCGGCGCATCTTCGTAGGCCCGTTGCCGCATTTGCAGGCGGCTCAAAACCGGCAACAGCACCGCTCCGGCGATCGATGCGACCACAAAGCCGAGCAACATCCAAAGGGGCGCGACGCCGTAGAGGGTTCGCGCTTCCAAGGCGGCGCCCCAATTCACGATGCCGCTATGCAAGCGCGGAGTTCTCGAACAGCGGGCTGACACCCGGCGCACGCCACTTCAAGACGACGACGGGCGTTTGCTCGTCACCGTTGCCGTGCGGGTTGTCACGCAGCGCCGCTTCCAAAGCAGTCGGATCGACCCCGCGGGATGCCGCCAGAACTTTGACTTTTTCGAGATCGTTGGCATCGACCACCGCGCACCCCGTCCCGATGCACTCGAAAACCGATTGCGCAAAGACGCCGGGATCCCGCGGGGCAAAAACGATCGCGCGTTCGAACGGCGGCATCGTTCCGGTATAACCGTCCATCGCCGTCAGTTCGCCGCCCATCACCTGATAGAAGGCGCCGCGCCGGCCGAACGCGCGGCCGACGAGGTGAGCCAGCGTCGCGTACAGCACCTTTGCCCGCCCGGCGCGATCGATGACGAGTTGCATCGACTCGGGTTGATTCACCGTTGCCAGCGCCCCGGCACGCCGCGACAGCGCGTAGGCAAGCGGCGTCGGCCGCACGTATTCGGCCGGAACGAATTCGCCCTGCGAGATCGCCAACGCGGTCTCGGACACCGCCACGACGTCGCCGTAGCGCGCAATGCCGGTCACCGCCGCCGCCACGATGGCGACGAGGTCGTCGCCGGGACGAACCAATCGCGTGCGCACCGGTATCGCGACTAATCCGGCCGGAACGCCGGGGCGTTCGATTGCCAAGCTGCGCGTCGCGACGCTCACGACGTCACCGGCCGGTCGAGTTGGGCAAGAATTTCCTCCAGCCGATACTTGCGCGAACCCTTCAAGAGCACGACGTCGCCCTCGCGGGCGTGCCGGCGCAGCCAATGCGCCGCGGCCTCGTTCGAACATACGCGCACCAGCGATGCCCCGGACAGTCCGGCGCTTTCCGCGCCGCGCGCCATTGCGTCGGCGTAATCGCCGCTGACCAGCAAGACGCCGGCGCGTCGCGCCGCGTGCGCTCCCACTTCTTCGTGCAGTTGCGCCGATTCGGAACCAAGCTCGGCCATGCTGCCCAGAACGGCGATCGCGCGCTTCGGCCGTTCCATCCCGAGTGCGTCCAACGCGGCAATCATGCCGCTGGCATTGGCATTGTACGCGTCGTAGATGATGCGCCAGCCTCCCAACATCTCAAAGGACTCGAAGCGTCCGGCGGGGAGGCGCAAGTGAGGCAGCAGGTCGATCGCCGCGTCCGGCTCGACGCCGAGTTCGAGCGCACCGGCAA
>JBAUZB010000207.1:0-13197 GCA_049585095.1 Candidatus Tumulicola sp. | reverse complement strand
GGTTCGCGCCGCATCAAGCGGCTGCTCCTCGAAGAGAAGTACGACGACATCGTGCTCGTTGCACGCGCCCAGGTTGAGGGCGGCGCGCACTTGCTCGACGTCTGCTGTGCACTGACCGAGCGAGCCGACGAGGTCGCGCAGATGCGCGATGTGACGCGCAAACTCGCGCAGTCGATCGAGGCGCCGCTGGTCGTCGATTCCACCGAACCCGCAGTGCTCGAAGCGGCGCTTCAAAACTATCCCGGACGTGCGGTGATCAACTCGGTGCATTTGGAATCGGGACGCGCGAAGATGGACGCGGTGATGCCGCTCGCACTCGAGCACGGCGCCGCCGTCATCGCCCTGACGATCGACGAGACCGGCATGGCGAAGAGCGCGGCGCGCAAGCTCGACGTGGCGCGGCGGATCTACGAAATCGCCGTCGAGGAGTACCGCTTGCCGCCCGGCGCGCTGATCTTCGACGCGCTGACGTTTACGCTCGCGACCGGAGAAGCCGAGTTTCTCACCTCGGCGCTGGAAACGATCGAAGGCATCGCCGCGATCAAGCGCGAGCTGCCGGGCGCGCTCACCTCGCTGGGCATTTCCAACGTCTCTTTCGGTCTCAAACCAGCCGCCCGCGCCGCGCTCAACTCGGTCTTCCTGCATCACTGCGTCGAAGCGGGTCTCGACATGGCGCTCGTCCATCCGCACGACATCACGCCGTACTTCGAAATCGACGCCGAACTGCGCGAGCGTTGCGACGATCTCGTCTTCAATCGCCGTCTCGACGCGCTGGCCCGTCTGATCGAACGTTTCGAAAACGTCGAGACGAACGCGACGGCTTCCGACGCGGCCGACGACGCCGGCGTACCGATTGCCGAGCGCATCGCCGTGGCGATACTGCGCCGGCGCAAGGACGGCATCGAAGCGAAGATCGACGAAGCGCTAACGGAGCGGACGCCGGTCGAGGTGCTCAACGAGATCCTTCTTCCGGCGATGAAGGACGTCGGCGACCGCTTCGGCCGCGGCGAGCTGATTCTGCCGTTCGTCCTGCAATCTGCGGAAGTGATGAAGAAGGCCGTGGCGCACCTCGAGCAGTTTCTCGAGAAGAAGGACGGTTCGACGAAAGGAACCGTCGTTATCGCGACCGTCTTCGGCGACGTTCACGACATCGGGAAGAACCTCGTGAATACGATTCTGACCAACAACGGTTATACCGTTGTGGATCTCGGCAAACAGGTACCGATGAATACCATTCTCGAGAAAGCCGTCGAGGTGAAGGCCGACGCGATCGGCCTCTCGGCATTGCTCGTTTCGACGAGCAAACAAATGCCGATTTGCGTGCGAGAACAAGACTCGCGCGGGTTGAATTTCCCGGTCATCGTCGGCGGGGCGGCCATCAATCGCGATTTCGGGCGGCGCATCGCGTTGCTCGACGACGGGGCGCGTTTCTTCGATCCCGGACTGTTCTACGCCAAGGATGCCTTCGAAGGGCTCGAGTTGATGGACGCGCTCACGAGCGATTCGATCCGCCGAAAAGAACTGCTCGACCGTACCCGGCGCGAGGCCTTTGCCCAGCGCGATCGGCCCGGCGCGCCGGCCGGAGCCGTGACGCGCGGCGGAGTATCGTCGGTGAAGACCGAGCGTGCGGAAGTTCCGGTGCCGCCGTTCTGGGGAGCGCGCACCCTCGACGACATCGACCTGCGCGACCTCTGGCCGTGTTTCGACTTACGCAGCCTCTTCCGGCTTTCGTGGGGAGCGGCGAACACAAAAGGCGACGCGTACGCGCGCTTGCTGCGCGACGACTTCGAGCCGCGGCTGAAACGCTATCAGGAAAGCGCGCTGCGCGATGGACTTCTGCAGCCTCGAGTCGCCTACGGTTATTTTCCGGCAGCCGGCGTACGGGACGACGTCGTCGTTTTCGATCCGGCGGACCGGTCGCGGGAGATCGCTCGATTCGAGTTTCCACGCCAGATCGGCGGCGAGCATCTCAGTCTCGCCGACTATTTGCGCGAGCCCGACGGAGGCGCCGCGACCGACGTGATCGCGCTGCAAGTCGTGACCGTCGGCCCACGCTCGAGCCGGCGTACCGACGAACTCCAGAGCGCGGGCGAGTATGGCGAGTCGTACTTCCTTCATGGTTTCTCGGTGCAAGCCGCCGAGGCACTCGCCGAATACGCGCATCGCCGCATTCGCCGCGAGCTTGGCCTCGCCGCCGACCGCGGGAAACGGTACTCGTGGGGGTACGGCGCCTGTCCCGACCTCGCACAGCACGAGATCGTTTTCCGTCTATTGGAGGTTACGGCGCGCATCGGCGTTACGCTCACGCAGGCGCATCAACTCGTGCCCGAACAGTCGACCGCCGCGATCGTCGTCCATCATCCGCGCGCCAGCTACTTCAATGCCGCCGCCGTCCGCGAACTCGTATCACCCATGTCATCCTGAACGGAGCTGAAGGTTCATTCTGAGCCCTTCGACTACGCGTGCTGCGCACGCTCCGCTCAGGACAAGCTCCGGCGAGCGCATTCGAAGGAGGAGCGAGTCGAAGGGCGCGCAGTCGAAGGACGAAGTAATTACGGAACGGCGACGGGCTCCTCTTCCAAGCTCGAGTGCGCGCTGCGCTTTGCGGCCGAGCGAAGCATGGCGATGGCGGCGTACAGCACGACGACCACGACGAGCCAGCGCACGGCGACCAGCGGCAACGATTTGATGATGTAGGCGGCGATGAGGACCCCCGGGACCCCGCCGAGCATGAGACCGAGTGCCGCCCGCATCGAAAACGCCTGATACCGGATGAAGCGCAGACTCGCGATCGGCATCAAGAACGCGCACGACCCCATCATGATCGGGAAGGCAGCCTTGGGATTCATCCCGAGCAGGCTCACCAGAATCATGCACGGCGCGTACATGCCGATGCCGATCGTCATGAGCGCTCCCAGGCAGAAGCTCGCGCCGACGCCGATCGCGAGCCGCGTACCGGTCAGTCCGAGTGCGTCGCCGCTCAAGCCGAAGTAGTTTCCCCGAAGATTGCTCAGAATAAAGAGCGTCGCCGCGGCGAGGAGAGCCACGCCCATACCGATCTGCACGTATTGCCGCGGAAGTCTCGAAACGACGCCGGCACCGAGCCACGCGCCGACGACCGCCGCTACGATCAGCAAGACGAGCGTCATTGGGACGACGCTGATGATCGTGATATAGATTGCGGCTTCGACGATCGTCGGCATCGTGTGGCCGACGTTGAGCGTTCCGGGAATCCGCTCGTCGGGGACGAGTCGCCACAGTTTGAACATCGACGTTGTGGGCGCGAACGACCCTATGCCGAGCGTATCGAAGAAGTTCGTGACGAAACCGATTGCCGTCTCGATCGGTTTTGGCCATCCGGCGCGATGCTGCGGAAGCGCGCGAATCAAGGCGACGAGAATGACGACCGCCACGACCGCCAGGCCGATGTGCAGGATCAGTTGGACGTTCATGCCCCGGGGACGTTACGCCCTTCGGCCTCCGCAGCCTGCGTGCGCACCTCCGCTCGTCCTTCGACTGCGCGTGCTTCGCACGCTCCGCTCAGGATGACATGGCGGCTACTTCGGTACGGTTGTAGACAAAACGCCCGCCGACCATCGTGCCGGTGACGTGATAGTCTTTGTCCCAAAACGAGAGGTCCGCTCGCATGCGTGGAGCGATTCGCCCCATTTCCCCGTCATGATGGATCAGCTTCGCCGGGGCGTACGTGGCGGCAACGATCGCTTGCGCGAACGGAATCTGTGCGTACGACATGTAGTTGCGCACGGCGTCGTCGATGCGAAGCGCGCTTCCGGCAATGGTGCCGTCGGCGGAGCGCACGACGCCGCCGTCGATGTGATAGCCGGGATCGGCCGGCGGCATGTTATCGGTGGCCAGCACCAAGCGGTCTCCGAGCGTTCGGTGCAAGAGGTCTACCATGACCGGCGAGACGTGAAAACCGTCGCAAATGAACTGCACCTGCGTTCGCCGATCCTGGATGAACGCCGCCAAAATCGACGGGTCGCGGTGATCCAGCGGCGGCATTCCGTTAAAAGCGTGCGTCAGCGAGCGAAACCCGAGGCCGATCGCCAGCAAGCCTTCGCTGTATCGAGCCGAGGTGTGTCCGGCCGAGCAGACGACGCCGTTCTCCAAAAAAACGCGCAGGGCGTCGGCGGCGCCCTCGATCTCGGGGGCCATCGTCACCAATAAACATGCGCCTTTGCACGCATCGATCATTTCGCGCGCTCGCGCGGTAGCGGCATGCAGCAGCCACTCCGCGCGGTGAACCCGGCGAAACTTCGGATTGAGAAACGGTCCTTCGAAGTGGACGCCGAGGCAGCGAGCGCCCAGCGGGTCGTCTTCTTCGAGCTGATTTGCGGCTTCGACGACTTCGGAGGCGGCGTGGAGCATTGATTCAAACGGTGCCGTCATGATGCCGGCCACGAAGCCGGTCGCGCCCATGCGGGCGTATTCGGCCGCCGCAACCGGAACGGCGTAGCCTTGGTCGCGGTTGAAAAGAAAATCGCGAGCGCCGTTGGTATGGACGTCGATGAGCCCGGGGGCGATGGTGGATCCGCCCGGCAGCGGCGAGTCGGTGGGGCCGTCGGCGGCGAGCACGGCGGCAATTCGCGCGTCTTCGATCGCGACACGCCCGAAAGTCGACGTCCCGTCGCCGAGCGCGATGAAGGCAGGGCCTAAAATGGCAGTCACCCAGGGCCTCTTTCGGCTACGCCCGGATGAGGGCGAGCGCCTCGTCGCGATGTCGCTCCATGAGGTCTTTCGTATCGCCTTCGACGTTGAGTCGCAGCAGCGGTTCGGTGTTCGACGGTCGCACGTTCATCCACCATGCCGGATAGGAGAGGGTAATGCCGTCGAGATCGTCGATGACGGCGTCCTTGTAACGATGTTGAATCTGCCGAAGTTTCGTCGGAATATCTTTGACCTGCGTGTTGATCTCGCCGGAACGAAAGCGCGTGTCGATCGGCGCGATCACCTGGCTGACCGGTTTTGCCGCTACGCTGAACAGCTCGAGGCACTGCAAGAACGCGATCATGCCCGAATCGGCGTACCAGTTGTCGCGGAAATAAAAATGTCCGCTGTGTTCGCCGCCGAAAACGACGTCGCGTTCGCGCATCACCGCCTTGATGATCGAGTGGCCGACTTTCGAACGGATTGGAATGCCGCCCGCCTTCTCGATGAGCTCGGGAACGCTGCGGCTGCAGATGAGATTGTAGAGAATCCTCGCGCCGGGGTATTTCTTGAGCGTATTGAGGGCGACGAGCGCCGTCACCGTGCTGCCGTCGACGAGGCCGCCGCCTTCGTCGACGATAAACATCCGGTCCGCATCGCCGTCGAACGCGACGCCGACGTCGCAGCGATGCTTCTTGACGGCCGCCTGCAGGTCGGCCATATTCTCGGGCTCGATCGGGCTGGCTGGATGGTTTGGAAAACTGCCGTCGAGCTCGAAATAGAGCGGAATGACGTCGCAGCCAAGCTGCTTGAAAACGTGAGGAACAGTTTCTCCGGCCATTCCGTTTCCGGCGTCGATCGCAATCTTCAACGGCTTGATTTTCGCGCGGTCGACGAACGACAGGCAGTGCTCCGCGAAGTCGTCGAGAACGTTGCGCGCGGTGACGGTGCCGGTGCGTTCGGCTCGTGGGGGGAGGTTTCCCGAGACGAGCCGGTCGCGGATTTCGGCCAGGCCGGTGTCCAGCGAGATCGCCTGCGCCTCGGCGCGGGTGAACTTCATGCCGTTATACTGTGGCGGATTGTGCGAAGCCGTGATCATCACGCCGCCGTCCAAGCCGTATTTGCCGACGGCGAAATACAGGGCGTCCGTCGACACCATACCGATATCGAGAACGTCGGCGCCCGTTTCACACGCACCCCGCGCGAACGCTTCGAAGAGCTTTTGGCCCGATGCGCGCATGTCGCGTCCGACTGCGATGCGATTGGCTCGAAGCATCGAGACGAAGCAGCGTCCGATCGCGTACGCAACGTCGTCGTCGAGATCGGCCGGATAAATCCCCCGAACGTCGTACGATTTGAAAATTCCAGGATCTACCCGGGTTTGCATGTCAGAATCCCGTTCGGAGGCGCGTATCCCAAAACCTAGGGCTCGCAGCGCTGCATCGGCGGCGCCGCCGTGAGGACTCTCGCTCCGCTCGGCCGCGCCACCGGGACGCTGCTGCTCACGGCGTTCCTCGTGGTGGCGCTGGCCATTGCGGTGCAAGGAGCGTTCCAGACGCGAGCGAGCATTGCCGACACCTTCTCGCGCCAATCGAGCATTCAGGCCGCTCAACTCGCGCTCGAGGAACTCCTGCGCCTGCAAATCGTCGAAGAGAATGCGCTGCGCGGCTACTCACTGACGCACGATTCGTTCTACGTCGATCAATATTTGACCGCGGCCTCCGCCTACGACTCGAGAATCACGTCGATTCGGGCGGCTCTACAGCCGGTGCACCTGGTGCGCATCGCGCAGCTGCTCACCGAATACGTGCGCATCCAAAGCCAATGGCGCGACGAGATCGCAACGCCGTTGCTGCGCCATCCGAACGATCGCCTGGCCGTACTCGACAAGCGCAACAAAGTCTTCGCCGATTACGAAACCCGCATCGTTGCGGCCATTCGTTCGGAGCTGGCGGCCGCCAACGAAACCTTCGCTCGCAGCACGCAAGAGCAACTGGAGCGAACGGCGTACGTGCGCGCGTTTTGGTTACTGCTGTTTGGGCTGCTCGCGATTCTGTTCAACGGGTACCGCACCCGCCTCTACCGCGAACTCGAGGAGGAGCGCACGACGACCGAGACGCTGCAGCGCGCGTTTGCCAGCGAGTCGGTGCCGCTGCCCAACTGCGAAGTCGGCACGGCGTACCGCTCGGCAAGCAGCCACGTGGCCGTAGGCGGCGACGTGTTCGACGTCTATCGGCTCCCCGGCTCGCTTGCGTTGCTGTTGATCGCCGACGTCAGCGGTAAAGGCGTCGATGCCGCCGTGCTGACGGCGTTCATCAAATTCACGATGCGCGCCATCGCCTTGCGCCTGCGCGATCCCGGGGCCATACTCGCCGAGTTCAACACCGCGTTCGAGCAGGGCGTCCAAGACCCGTACCTGTTCGTCTCGATGTTCGTCGGCGTGTTGGATACCCGGACGTTGTGCCTTCACTATGCGAGCGCGGGGCACGATTCGGCGTTCGTTCGACGTTCCGATAGCGTGCAGCAGCTCGACGTCACCGGTCCGGTGCTGGGGGTCATGGAAGAGCCCTTCGGGTCGAAGACGATCGACCTGCGGCCCGGCGACGCCTTGATCCTGGCAACCGATGGGCTCACCGAAGCGCGCGACCGTGCCGGAAACCTGCTGGGCGAGGCCGGCGCAATGCGCTTGATCGAACGCTCCCCGCGCCGCGCGCAAGCGCTGGCCGACGACCTCGTCAATCGAGTCCGATCGATCGTCGGCAACCGCCTGCGCGACGATCTGGCGATTCTCGTCGTTCGCGTCGATGAAACGGCGGGTTCCGATGCGTAAGCTGGGGTCGTCGCTGCTCCTGGTGCTCGTTCTCAGCGCGGGGTTCGCACACGCGGCGTTGGCGCAGTGCAAGCTGCATCGCGGCGACGTCGTCGTGCTCTACAGCAGCGCCGACGATCCCGACGTCTTGGTGTGGGATTCGCGATTTCGACTGCTCGACTATCGCACCGCATCCTTTGACGAGGCCAAGCAACTGCTGCCGCACGCATGGCTGGCGCCCTCCGGCACTCGGGCTGCGATCGAGTCCTGCATGCCGGATTTCGTGCGGCCGACGTTGTTATATCCCGCCGCCGATGCCGTCGGTGTCGTCATCATCGCCGGTCCGCACCGCGATCAGCGCGGGTGGGTCCTCGGCACCGACGTCCGCCGGCGTCATCATTAGCCGGAATCTGGAGCCGGAATCTGGTTGCTTGTTACGGGCAACGAGATTCCGGAGGATTCTTGAAGCCGAAGACGCGCAGCCGTCCGTCCTGCAAGCGCACGCGTTCCATGGCAACGCCGTAGGCGCGCTCGGGAAGATCGCTCGCCAGCACCGCATCCGGTGCGTCGGCGCAGAGCAGTCGCCGGTCGCCCAGGAGCACCAGCCGATCGGCGTAGGCTGCGGCATCGTTGAGATCGTGCAGGACGCACAGGACCGTCTTCCCCTCGGTCGCCAGCGTGCGCAAGAGCCCGAGGATTTCGTGCGCGACGCGCAGATCGAGGTGGCTCGTCGGCTCGTCGAGCAAGAGCACCGGGGTGGCTTGCGCCAAACCGAGAGCAATCCATACGCGCTGGCGTTCGCCGCTGCTCAGCGTGGAGAAGAGCCGCCGGGCAAAGCCGTTGATGCCGACCGCCGCCAAGGCGCGGTCGATCGCGACGTCGTCTTCGTCACGTTCCTGCCATTGCCACCAGCGATGGTGCGGAAAGCGTCCGATGGCAACGACGTCGCGGACCCGCAGAGCGTCGAGCAACACGTCGTCGCTGGTTACGAAGGCGACTCGACGTGCGCGCTGCATCGCTTTGAGCCGGCCGACGTCGGCGCCGTCGATGCGAATGCTGCCACGGACGGGGGCGTGAAGTCCCGCGATCGCACGTAGCAACGTCGTCTTCCCGGCACCATTGCGACCGAGAATCGCGACCAGTTCGCCGGGTTCGAAACGGGCGTCGAGTCCCTGGAGCAGCGGTCTCCCGCCGATGTCGAGGGAAACGCCGTGCAAATCGATCATCGCGCTCGTTCGCCGTGCAGATACAAATAGAGGAATGCCGGAACGCCGATAAAGGCGAGCAGTACGCCGATGGGAAGCTCGGCGGGTGCGACGATCCAGCGACAGACCGCGTCCGCCGCCATGCACAGCGCCGCTCCCACGCACGCCGATGCCGGCAGCAAGACCCGCGCGTCCGAACCAACCAGCCGGCGCGCGATATGCGGCACGATTAGGCCGATGAATCCGACCATGCCGGCCAGCACCACGCTGCTCGCGGCCAACAGCGACGAGGCCGCGAGAATAATCCACTGCGCGCGATCGACGTCGACGCCGACGATGCGCGCGCGCACGTCGCCGACGCGCAAGGCGTTGAGCGGCGTGATCGCCCACGCCGAAAGCAAGGCGCCCGCGGCAACGTACGGCGCCGCATTGGCAAGATCGTGCCAGCCGCGGCCGGCCATCGATCCCGCCAGCCAGGCGACGATCGCGCTTGCATAATCGTTCGACTGCGCGCGCACGATCGCCAGCGTTACGATCGCGGCAAACAACGTCGAGAGCGAAACGCCCGCGAGAATGAGACGGTTCGCGTCGATGCCGCTTCCACGGCGAGCCAGTGCCGCAACCAGCAACGCCGCCGCCAGACCAGCCACGAAACCGATGCCGGGCGCAAACGGAGCGGCGACGCCGGCGAGCACCGCAATTGCAATGGCCGCGGCCGCGGCGGCGCTGACGCCGGTGAGATATGGATCGACCAACGGATTGCGCAGCATCCCTTGCAGCAAGGCTCCGCAGACGGCGAGGCAGGCGCCGACGGTAGCCGCAATGCAAATTCGCGGCAAGCGCAACTGCCACACGATGGTGCTTGCCGCACTCGCGTTTTGTGGATGCATGAGAGCCCCGGTGATCTCACGCATCGAGAGCGACGTTCCCCCCACGAACAGACAAGCAACGGCCGTCGCGGCGAGGATTGCGGTTAGTCCCGCGAAACGCCGGCTCACCTCGCGTGCAACTCGAGTGCGAAGGATCGCCCCGGCATCGGATATCCGGCGACTTCGGCATAGCGTTCGTTTCCGAGATCGCAGCCGCGAACGAAAAGATCGAGCCGCCGGTCGAGACGCAGGTCGACGAAAGCGGTGAGATTGGCATACGCTACCGGCTGAAAGAACAACGGCTGCGCCGCGTCGATCGGGCCGCGGTTTCCGACGAACCCCTCGGATATGCCCGCACCGCCAAAGGCCCCCGTTGGAGATCCGGCGATTTGCACGCCGAGGTTCACCGTGAACACCGCGTCGTTGGGAAGTCGCGATCCGTTGCTTCGATCGAGTGCGGTGTAGAGATCGGTGGCGTTCAAGGCAACGCTGATGCCGTGATACGGCTGCGTCTTTACGTCGAAGGTAAAGCCTTGCATGAGCGCATTGTCGATATTTTCGGGCCGGTAAATGTAGACGTACTGCCGCGGATAGGCGCTCACCAACACGGGGACGATGAGGTCGTTGGTATGATTGGTAAACCATCCGAGCGATGCGCCCCCGAGGAAACCGCGGTCGGTCAGCGTGACGTCGCCGACCTGCGCGCGCTCGGGATGCAGCGACGGGTTGCCGTAGCCCGGATAGTACAGCTCGCTGGCGTTTGGCGCGCGAAATGCCGTCGCATAGTTGAGCTTGAGGCCCAGCGTGCTCGAGAGAGCGGCTTCGAACCCGAGCGAAGGCGAGATTTCCCCGCCGAGCGCGCCGTCGCGCTCGGCGCGTACGCCGGCGTACGCTCGTACGCCGTGGCTCAGATCGGCGGCGTCTTCGATGTATGCCGCCGTTTGGGCGAGTGCGGCGCTGCTGATCGGTGGGGGCGGCGTCGCGCTCGGCGCCACCGGTAGCGCGCCCCCGCCGGTGTTGGTCATCACCGTTCCGCGGGAGAGGTCGATCCCGTACACCAGCCGCTGGGAACCGGCGTCGACTGCGTCGCGCAGATCGAGCCCGACGCGCGATTCGAGGCTGAGCGACGGCGAAGGCTGAAAACACGAAGTCGCGTCGACCGTTTGGTTGCAGCTGAATGCGAGCTGCTGCTGCGTGCCGCCGACTTGCAGGGTCACCGTCGCGCGGCGCCCGTGCGTGCGCAACGTCAGCACGCCGTCTTTGTCGACCTCGTCTTGCCGGCTCGTGGCCGACACGTAGGGATAGAATCCCGGCTCGCCACCGTGGCTCGAATCGATGCCGAGGCTCAGCTCGGCATCGACCGTGCCGAGCGATCGCATGGCACCGTAGCGTAACGTCGTCGATTGGTAGTCGCTGTTGTCGCGCGCGGTTGCGAGCGGCACGCCGGCGAGGCTGTAAGCCGGCAACGGGTAGCCGTTGCGGGAATCGATGCGCTCCAGGGAAAAGCCGGCGGCGGCAACCCGCAGTTCGCGATCGCCAAAACTTCCCCAGCGCAAAATCCCGGCGGTTCGCGCCTGACGATCGGTAATGATGTTGATGATTCCGCCGACCGCCCCGGTTCCGTACAGCGTCGAGCCGCCGCCTTCCACGATCTCGATGCGTTCGATGCCGGCGGTGGATAGCGTTCCCAAGTTGACGCTGTTGGCGAACGAACCGGGTGCGGGCATTCCGTCGATCAGGACGAGTACCTGCGCCGAACTGCTGCCGCGTATCCCGTACGAGTCGTTCGAACCGATGGCGCCGTAGTGTTCCAGCTCCACGCCGGGGACCGTTCCGATCGCGTCGCCGATCGTGCGGTAACCGTTGCGCAGAATTTGCTCTTGCGTCACGACGTACGTAACGCGGGTGGCGCGCGTCAACGATTCGTCGGAGCGATCGCTGGTAACGACGTGCGCGATTTGAGGAACCGGCGACGGCGACGGTGACGGCGTGGGTGACGCCGAAACCGCCGCGACGGCAGCCGCAATGAGTGATAGCATCGCAATCCCTTCCCTTTACGCGAGGCGGAAGATGCAGTGTGGTTTGCGACGGTATCCTGACTCGCGGATCGTAGCCCGGTGCCTAGGTCTTCCCGTCCTGCTCGGACAGTGACGTTTAGGCGGCTCCCCGCTTACAGTGGCGCGACCGTGCCGGCTTCGAACCGGCTTCCCGCGCGCAAACCCTAGTCGAATCAACATTGGCACCGGCAGGCGGGCCTTCCTGGGTGTTGGAAGGCTGTCGCGGTGAAACCAGTCTTCCGGGTGGCGCTTCTGGTCGCGCTGACGCTCTCGGTCGCGTGCGCGCCGGCTTCACCGCGCCAAAATGCGTCCGGCTCGCCGCGGTCGCGGATCGTCGCAATGATGCCGTTCGTTGCCGACGATCTCTACGCAATCGGAGCCGGTTCCCAACTGGTTGCCGTCTCGTCGTTTACCGACGATCCGCGGGCGGCAACCCTTCCGCGAGTCGCCGACTTCACCAGCGTCGATGCCGAACGCATCGTGAAGCTGCGTCCCGACGTGGCGATCGGCATTGCATCGCAAGCCCGGCTCGTCGATCCGCTGCGGCGCGCCGGGATCGTCGTCGTGTTGTTGCACGACGACGCATTTGGAGACATCTTCGCCAACCTGCACGCGATCGGGGCGCTATCCGGCCGCACCCGGCAGGCTGATGCCGTGGTCGCGCAACTGCAGCGCACCACCATGCGGCTTCACGCGCGCACGCACGGTTTCGCGCGCAAACCATCGGTGTTCGTCGTTCTCGGGAGTGGACCGATTTGGACCGCCGGGGCGGCCTCGTACATCGCCGCCCTCATCGCGTTAGCGGGCGGAACGAACGCGGCCGGCGATTTACGCGCCGCCTACGGTCAGTACAGCGCCGAAGCGCTTTTGCGCGCGCAACCCGACGTGTTGGTGACCGACCCCGCGATTCATCTCGACGCGGCGCTCGACCGAGAACCGTGGCGCAGCCTGCACGCGGTACGTCTCCATCACGTCTACACCGTCGATCCGGCCGCAATCATCGAGCGGCCGGGACCGCAGTACAACGAGGGAATCCGCTGGCTCGTCGAACGCTTAGCGCCGATCGCAACGTAGCCGTACGCGCGCTCGTCGTCGCAGTCGAGATTGCCGGCGACCGGCGGCCGCTCGAAGCCGAACTGGCCGAGTTCGAAGCCCTCGCCGAAGCTGCGGGCGCGCGCGTCGTGGATCGCGTCGTCCAGCGTCGCGACGCGGTCGATCCGGCGACGTTAGTCGGCAGCGGCAAGTCGCGAGAAATTGCCGATCGCGCGAAGGAGCTGGACGCCGGCGTGGTGTTGATATTCAACGACCTGCGGCCGCGCCAGCGCAAGAATCTCGAAAAGATAATACCGCTTCCGATCGTGGATCGCACGATGCTGATTCTCGACGTGTTTGCGCGACATGCGCGCAGTCGTGAAGGCCAACTCCAAGTCGAGCTGGCACAGTTGCGCTACCGGCAGTCGAATCTCATCGGCGCCGGTGCCGACCTGTCGCGGTTGGGCGGCGGCATCGGAACCCGCGGACCGGGCGAAACCAAACTCGAAGTCGATCGCCGGCGCATTGCGCAGCGGGTCAGCGCGCTCAACCGGCAG
>JBAUZB010000206.1:0-5466 GCA_049585095.1 Candidatus Tumulicola sp. | reverse complement strand
TGCCCGAGACCGTGAACCGCGTGCACCACGTGGTCGCCGACGCGCAAGTCGGCCAGCGTGACCGGCACGCCTTCCTTGACGGCACGCATTTTGACGCGCTTGGCCGGCGTGCCGTAAATCTCGCGATCGCCCAGCACGCGCAATCGAAGGCTCGGAACGGCGAACCCCGCCTCGATGCTTCCGTGGTCGACGGTGGCGGCGCCGGGCGTCGGTCGAGGCGCCGTCGGAACGCCGGCGGCTTGCAAGAGGTCGGTCGTGCGGGCGACCGCGGCGCTGACGACGACGGTGGTTTCGCCGGCGGCAACCGCGTCGCGCACGCTGCGTGAAAAGAGCTCGATCTGACGGTTGAAATGTTCGGCGGGCCGGCATGCGAGAGCGAAGGTCTCGATCGGGGGCGCAATCCAACTCGAGGCGGTCGCGTTTTCGATGGCACCGGAAACCGCCAGCGTCGGAAAGCGCGCCATCGCTCTCCCGAGTTCTTCGAGCGATGGATGCACTGCCGCAACGTCGGCGAGGAGTGCTTCACCGACCTCCGTTTCGTCGACGGAAAGCTCGCCCGATCCAAGGGCTGCCTGCAGCACGTGCTGTTCCCGCGTGCGTTCTTCGTCGAGTGCGGTGGCCACCGTCGAAATCGTGGCGGGCTCGTCGAGCACCAACAGCGTGCCGGCGGGCACGTAGTCGAAGATCGTCGCGCGTTGGTCGAAAGCCAGCGGCAGCCACGTTTCGGGCACCTCTTCCCGTGAGTTCAAATGGGTGGCCAACTCGTGCCGCGCGCCGTCGGAACCGTCGAAGCGCTCGAGAATTCGCGCGCGAAAGTGCTCGTCGCGCGGGATTTCGGTCCAGGGAACCACTTCGACCGACGCCACGCTCGCGTTGCTCCGCTGCGACTCCACTTCGAAACGCCGAACGCTTTCGACGGTGTCGCCGAAGAACTCCACGCGCATCGGCGCGCCCGCGGTGGCCGGATAGACGTCGAGAATGCCGCCGCGCACCGCATACTCTCCAACCGCGCTGACGAGGTCGGAGCGCTCGTAACCGAGACGGTACAAACGCTCTTGCGTGGCTTCCCAGCCGGCTTCGTCGCCGGGCCGCAAACAAAATCGCAACTCATCGAAAAGTGCGCGCGGCATCAGGTACTGGCGCACCGCGCGAATCGGCGCCAGCACGATGCGCGGAGTCCCGTCGATGAGATCGGCGAGCACGGTCATTCGCGCGCTGCGCTCGGACGGACTTTGGATCGCGCCGAGCGCCTCATCGCGGGCGCCGAGCAAGACCGCCGTCTGCGGCTCGTCCTCACCGAGGTAATAGAGAAGGTCGGCAAAGGCGCGCTCGGCGACGTCGGGCGTCGGAACGACGACCAGAACCGTTCCGCCCATCGCGCGGTGCATTGCCGCAAGGAGCGCCGGACGCGCGTCGGCAGTCGTTTCCTGGAGTGCGTAGACTCCGGGCTTGGCTCCAAACGGCGAGCGCATCGCTTGCAGGCGTTCGATCGCCGTGGCGAGCGGCCGGCTCGAAGTCGCAAGCCGGCGTAACAGCGCGTCGTTGACTCCTGAGGGCGGCGCCGCCGGCGGATGGCTGCCGGCGCGCGCGGGGTCGGCAATCGTCATGGGCGGTTGATTATAACAGAGGGCTTTCGCGGAAGAAGCAGCAGCGCGAGCGGCAGCACGGCCACGGCGCCGAGCGCCAACGAAACGAGCGGCGCCGGAGCGGCGACGGCGTCGGGCACGTACCGAAGCAGCGACGTGAACGTCAGTCCCAGTAAGACGAACGCGCCCCGCGTGCCGGGAGCGGCGGCGGCGATGGCCGCCAGCCAAACGGCATACCACGGATACGGGTTGGGTACCAGCAGCCAGCCCGCGGATGCGAGGTACGTCCAGCCTTCGGGTTCGCGCAAGCGCAGCCGCACGATTCCGAACGATGCACATGCGATTGCCGCCGCGGCCGCGCAGATCCACGCCGCCGCCATCGCTCCGCCGCTGCCGAAAACCGGAAGCGCGAGGGATTCGACGGCCGCCTGGAAGGAAGCTTGCGGAGCATAGTGCGCGTGCGGCGCGACCCGTGTTGCGACCGCCTGGAAAAGCGGAATCGAGGTTGCGAGTGCGGCGACGGCGCCGGCGGCGGCACCGATCCGGGCTCGCCGGTCGAGAAGCGCCAGTGGAAATCCCGCGACGATTCCAGGCAGCTTCACGACGCCGGATAAGGCAGCGACGAACGCGCCGGCTGCCGTCCGTCCGCGCCGGGCCAAAGCAAATCCGGCGAGCGCGATCGCCAAAGCCAACGCGTCGTTGTGGCCTTCGACGGCACTCCAAATGACGATCGGGTTCAAGGCGATCGTGGCAGCCGCGACGAGGCGCGCCGCGCGCGCTCCCGGGTAAGCCGACCACGCGGCGAGGGCGCACGCGATCAGCGCGACGCACGCAAGTGCGCGCAAGCCGTCGAGCGCTACGGCGGTGCCGAACGGCGCGGCTACGCCGACGATGGCGGCGGCAATCCACACAAAGGCCGGTCCATACACGCACGCCGGCGGAGGATTGCCCCATTGCACGACGGCCGCATCGAAAATCGCGTTTCGGCTTGGAAGCAGCGCGTGCGCGTAGGGGTCTGCGCCGAGACGGGCGAGCTCACCATAGGCGGCATAAGCGTAGACATCGCTGGAAAACAGAACCGGTGCGGTCCACGCGCACGCAAGCGCGAAGGCGACGATTCCGGCGACGGCGAGCGGCGAATTCAAACCCGCGGCCAGCGTACCGCGCTTGACGATACGCGCGTAGGCTGCGGCTGCCGGCGCGATGGCCGCCGTGAAGACGCCGAGTACGGCGGCGCCGAACGCGTTCCAATTCGTAACGACCGCAAGCGGCTGTACCAGATCGACCATCAGTTGCGCCGGCGCGCGCGCGACCAAGAGGCGCATGCCGATGGCGGCCACCAGAAACGACGCCGGAATCACGAGGGCATATCGCAGCGCTTTCGGCTCGTGGTTGGCACCGGCACTGCGGCGCGGCGCGCCTTCGTTCAGGACGGCACCGCTTCCGAACCGCGATCGTCGCGCGCAATCGTTGCGGCCGCGATTCCGATCAGCAGCCACCACGGTCCGCCGACTTTCGGATAGAAGACGAGATAGTCGGCGACCTGGTGCACCGCGAGTGCGACGCCGGCGGCGAACGCCGCCAGCACCCACGGCGACCCCGCGCGCAGCCGCCGTGCGAAGGTTACGAGGATCGCTGCGATCAGGCCGATCGTCGCGGCAAACAGGGCGATTCCGCCCTCCGCCAGCGACTGAAGAAACCAGCTGTTCGCATGCGTGCGCAATCCCGGCGCGCCGTACGCCGGAAGTTCCAACTCGTAGTTTCCCGCGCCCACCCCGAGCAGTGGCCGGTCGCGCCACATGCGCCAGGCCGCGCGCCACAACTCGCCGCGGTCCCCGACGCCGCCGGCATACGTACTTTCTTCGAGTGAAACGCGCAGCACGTTTACCGTGTGGGCGTACATCGCCCACCAGCCGACGACGCCCAGACCGGCGGCAATCCCAAGATAGGCCGGGCGCAGCGCGCGCAGTGCCGCGCGTCCGCCCGCGCAGATCAGCACCAGCCCGACGACGGCGAGTCCGAAAAGACCGGCTCGCGAAAACGTCAGCACGTCGGCGCAGGTTGCCGCCGCGAGAGCGCCGTCGGTCAACATCGAGCGTCGCGTCAGCGTCCACGCTCCGAGCGCGGCGATTGCAACTTGAAAGTATCCCGCGAGTTGATTCGGCCCCTCGAGAACGCCGGCGATGCGCGGCACGATCGCCTTCCCGACGTACAAACCTGAGGGAGCCCCGGCGAATTCCTGAGCCAGCGCCGAAAGCGCGACCGCAATCGCGGCCACCGCGATTGCTCCGGTGACCGCCGGGTCGTCGGGATCCAAGCGGTAACACAGATAACCGGCGATGAGCAGCGCACCATATTCGGCAAACTTCAAGGTCTCACGCGCGGTCGCCGCGGGGTGTGCGGCATCCAGCGCCGAGAGCGCGGTGATTGCGACGTAGATGCCGAGTGCTCCGAGCAACAGCGGCATCGGTCGACGGCGAAGAGCCCCCAGCGAGCCGGCATAGGTCGTCAATCCCACCAGCACGCCAAGCAGCACCGCTTTCGGAATCGTCACGGTCGTGCCAGCGAACTCGCGGTACAGCGCGAACGGCATGGCGACGATCAGTCCGCACAATCCATAGGCGGGGCGCCGCGACGTGATGGCGGCGGCGGCGACGAACGCGGCGACGAAGACCGCGGCCGACCACGGATCGAGCGGTACCGGAATGGCGAACCGATCGACGACCGGCTGATGGATCAAGAGCGCTCGATGTCGCTGATCAAATACAGCGGCCGGCCCTTCACCTCTTCGTAAATGCGGCCCAGATATTCGCCGAGGATTCCGAGGCTGATGAGTTGCACGCCTCCGAGAAACACGACCGCGACGATGGTCGACGCCCAACCCGGCGTGTACCCCGGCGGGTAAACCCCAAAAAGTTTTGCGATCACCACCACCAGGGCGTAGACGAATGCAATGGCGCTGACGAAAAATCCGAAGTACGACGCAAAACGCAGCGGAATATCGGAAAACGAGGTGATCCCGTCGATCGCAAAGCGGATCATCTTGGGAAGCGGGTACTTCGTCTCTCCGGTAAAGCGAACGTCGCGATCGTACTCGACGCCCGTTTGCCGGAAGCCTACCCAACTGACCATGCCTCGAAGAAAGCGGTGCCGTTCGGGCGAACGCCGCAGCGCTTCGACGACGCGCCGGCTCATCAAGCGAAAGTCGCCGGTGTCGACCGGAATGGAGACTTTCGTGAGCCGTTTGATCGTGCGATAGAAGAAGCCGGCGGTGAAGAGTTTGAACGCGCTTTCGCCTTTGCGTGAGCGCCGAACCGCATAAACGACGTCGAATCCTTCACGCCACTTCGCGACGAACGCTGCGATCAGCTCGGGTGGATCCTGTAAATCCCCATCCATCAAGATCACGGCGGCACCGGCGGCCAGCTCGATGCCGGCCGTGGCTGCGAGTTGGTGGCCGAAGTTGCGTGAGAGGTTGACGAGAACGAGATGCGGCCGTTGCTGCATCGCGGCACGGATGGCGTCGGCCGTCGCATCCGAACTGCCGTCGTTCACCAGCACGATTTCGTACGATGGAGAGCCGGGCAGGCAGTCGAGGGCCGCCGCGATCCGCTGGAGTAGCGGCTCGACGTTTCCTTGCTCGTTGAACATCGGCACCACGATGCT
Organism: Candidatus Tumulicola sp.; assembly: GCA_049585095.1. Lineage (GTDB taxonomy): Bacteria > Vulcanimicrobiota > Vulcanimicrobiia > Vulcanimicrobiales > Vulcanimicrobiaceae > Tumulicola. The sequence continues at coordinate 214 of JBAUZB010000206.1, read as the reverse complement.
CAGCACGGGGGGGTCGCTGCGCGTGGCGTTCATGACGGCCTGCCGTTTTCGACGCGTCGCGCGAGCCATCCTGAGCGGAACCATCGCGCCGGTCCAGAACCCTGCCGGGCTGTGCAACACCGAATCGCGTTGCTCGCCGCCGGCCTTCTAGCGGCCGCTGCCTGCAGCCACACGGCGCCGTCCCAAACCGGGCGACCGTCGGCGGCTCCTACGC
>JBAUZB010000205.1:0-49488 GCA_049585095.1 Candidatus Tumulicola sp. | reverse complement strand
CCGGCGGCCAACGCGGTCCCGCTCCCGGTTGATTTTGCCGAAGGGCGCCGGCACCCGAGCGGAAAGATTTCGCACGTGGTTATCATCGTTCAGGAGAACCGCAGCTTCGACGATCTTTTTGCCGGCTATCCCGGAGCCGACACGCAGTCCTACGGGTATACCAGCTCCGGCCAAAAAGTCTCGCTTGCGCCGATCGGCCTCGAGGCCGCGTGGGACATCGAGCACAACGCCCACGAGTTCTTCGAAGCCTGCGACGGTCAAGGCAGTTTCCCGGGCACCGACTGCAAGATGGACGGATTCGATCAGGAGTTCGTCAACTGCGGCCTCCCCGCGGGTCCGCGCTGTCCGAACTCCCACCCGCAGTACGGTTACGTTCCACCGAACGAGACCCAACCGTACTTTGCGATGGCCGAACAATACGTACTCGCCGACAAGATGTTTGCCTCGAACTTCGACGGGAGCAGTTTCGTTTCGCACCAGTACATCATCGCGGGTCAGGCTAGTTCCAGCGTCGATTTCCCGTCGACTCCGGTTTGGGGCTGCGACGGCGGCCCGACCGACACCATCGGAACGCTGACGGCGCAGCGCACCGATGGATCGCGAATTCAGGCGTGCTTCCAAAATCAGACGCTCGGCGACGAACTCGATACGGCAGGGAAATCGTGGAAATACTACACGTCGAGTTTGGGAAACCGGTCGAGCGCTATTTGGAGCGCCTATCAGGCGATCGAACACATTCGCTACGGTCCCGACTGGAAAACGAACGTGGCTTCGCCTCAGACACGCTTTTTCAAGGACGTGACCGGCGGCAATCTGCCGGCGGTGAGTTGGATAACGCCGACTTGCGGCAACTCCGACCATTCCGGCTGCGGCTCGAAGCAGGGTCCGCACTGGGTTGCGTCGCTGGTCAACGCCGTCGGCAACTCGCCGTACTGGAAATCGACGGCCATCTTCGTGTTTTGGGACGACTATGGCGGCTGGTACGACCACGTTCCACCGCCGCTTGCCGACTACGACGGGCTCGGCATACGCGTACCGCTGCTCGTCATTTCGGCATACGCGAAAAAGGGGTACGTGTCGCATGTGCAATTCGAGCACGGAAGCATTCTGAAGTTCGTCGAGAACCAGTTCGGCCTGCGGCGGCTCGCCGCCACCGACGTCCGAGCCGCGTCGCCGGAAGACGATTGCTTCGATTTTTCGAAACCGCCGCGCGCGTTCGCGCCGATCCCCACTCATCTCAAACCGCGCGACTTCGAAAACGCGCCGTCGGATCGGCGCCCGCCCGACGATGATTAGACGCGACGGCGATATCGCGTACCGTTGCGCCGCCGGGATGGCGCTGGCGCTGGCACTCGCCGCGTGCGGGAACCCCGCCTCGGCGACCCTGCCGCAGGCGAACGATTTCGCGCAGTCCGGTGCCGCATTGCGCAACCAGCGTCAACCCGCAGCCGGTAAGATCGCACACGTCGTGATCGTCGTTCAAGAGAACCGCAGCTTCGACAATCTTTTCCAGGGGTTTCCCGGAGCCGACACGCAGTCGTACGGTTACGCCAGCTCCGGGCAACAGATTCCGCTCAAGCCCTTCGGCCTCGAAGCTCCCTGGGACATCGACCACGATTCGCAGAGTTTCTTCGCCGCCTGCGACGGTCAAGGCAGCCTTCCCGGCACCGACTGCAAGATGGACGGCTTCGACAAGGAAGCCATGAGCTGCGGCGTGGGCGGTGGACCGCCAAAGTGCCCGAAGCCGGACTCGCAGTACGGCTACGTTCCGTCGACCGAAACCAAACCGTATGTTGCGCTGGCGAAACAGTACGTCCTCGCCGACCGAATGTTCGCGTCGAACTTCGACGGCAGCAGCTTCGTTTCGCACCAGTACATCATCGGCGCCCAGGCGAATTCGACGGTCGACTATCCGACCAGCCTGTGGGGCTGCGGCGGCGGTCCAAAGGACTTGATTCCGACGATCACGGCACACCGAACGTACGGAAACTCCATCTCGCCGTGCTTCGATAGCCAAACGCTCGGCGACGAACTCGACGCCGCCGGCCTTTCGTGGCGCTACTACACGTCCAACGTCGACAATCCGTCGAGCGGGATTTGGAACGCCTATCAGGCCATCGATCACATTCGCAACGGGCCAGACTGGAAAACGCACGTCATCAGCCCGCAGACACGGTTTTTCAAAGACGTCTCCGGCGGCAATCTGCCGGCGGTCAGCTGGGTGACGCCGACGTGCGAAAACTCCGACCATGCGAGCTGCGATTCCGATCACGGTCCGCATTGGGTCGCGTCGCTGGTCAACGCCGTCGGCAAGTCGCAGTACTGGGACTCGACCGCGATCTTCGTGTTCTGGGACGATTACGGCGGCTGGTACGATCACGTCGCGCCGCCGCTCGAAGATTACGACGGGCTCGGCCTGCGCGTACCGCTGATCGTGATCTCCGCATATGCAAAAAAGGGACACGTTTCACACGTTCAATACGAGCACGGCAGCATGCTCAAGTTCATCGAGGATCGCTTCGGCCTGGCGCGCTTGGCGGCCAGCGACGCACGCGCGAACTCACCCGAAAAGGATTGCTTCAATTTCTCGCAGCCGCCGCGCGCGTTCGTTCCGATTCGCACGCACCTTGCGCCGGCCGACTTCGAAAAGGAGCCGCTCGACCGCCGCGCGACCGACGACCAATAGCGTCGGCGATGACTTCGGTTACTAATAGCACAGCGGCGGGAACAGCGTCGTCGCTCGAATAAGAAACTCGCGTGCCAATCGCCCCATGGAAACAATCGCCGTGATGTCTTCGCGAGCGCCGGCAGCGGCGTTCATAGCCGCCGGATTGCTTCTCAACGGTTGCACGGCCGGGGGCACCGGCACGGCGTTCACGCCGCCAAACGGGGATTCGGCGCCGACTCGCAACCGCAGCAGCAACCATCTCCAGCACATCGTCCTCGTGATCCAAGAAAACCGCAGCTTCGACAACCTTTTCGCAACGTTTCCCGGAGCCGACGGCGCAACCAGCGGTAAGAATTCCAAGGGTCAAACGGTTACGCTCGTCAAAGCGAATCTCGCCGGCGCACTCGACGTCAACCACGCGTCCAAAGCGTTTTTGGCCGCATACGACAACGGCAAGATGGACGGATTCAACCTCGAAGGCATCGACGGAAACAATCCGGCCGGCAACTACCCGTATCAATACGTGAATCCATCGAAAATCAAAACGTACTGGACGCTGGCGCAGCAGTACGCTCTCGCCGATCACATGTTTCAAACTCAAGGCAGCGGCAGCTTCACCGCGCATCAAGATTTAATCGCGGGTACGACGGCCGGTACCTTCGGCACCTTGACCGGCAGCCTCATCGACTATCCGTCGAACTTCAAGAACTGGGGATGCGACGCGCCGGCGGGGACGACCACGCCGATCACGCAATGGAACGGCAGCTACCCGATCCCGATCAATACGTCGGGACCGTTTCCGTGTTTAACCTATCCGACCGGAACGCTTCGCGATCTGCTCGACGAGAAGAAAGTTTCGTGGAAATACTACGCACCGCCGTACGTGAACGCCACGGCCGGAACGTTGTGGAACGCCTTCGCCGCCATCGATGCCGTTCGGCATGGCCCCGAATGGGCGACGAACATCTCGACGCCTGAGAAAAACGTCATCACCGACGTGAGAAACGGGAAGCTCCCCGCCGTTTCGTGGGTGATTCCCGACCAGCCGCACTCGGATCACCCGAACGGCAAAGGCGCGCCCGACGAGGGGCCGTCGTGGGTAGCCAGCGTGGTCAATGCGATCGGCAAGAGTTCGTACTGGAACTCGACCGCCGTGATCGTCGTGTGGGACGACTGGGGCGGCTTCTACGACCACGAGCCGCCGCCGTTTCTCGATCACGCGGGCGGGTTGGGATTTCGCGTCCCGATGATCGTGGTCTCGCCCTACGTTGCCGCCGGAACGATTTCGCACACGAAGTACGAGTTCGGCAGCATCCTGAAATTTATCGAAGACACGTTCGACCTCGGTTCGCTGGGCACGACCGACAAACGCGCCACGTCCATCGGCAACATGTTTGACTTCGCGCAGAAGCCGCGTGCGTTCCAAGCCATTCCGGCGGACCGTTCGCTCGAGCAGATCATGCACGAACCGGTGTCGACGGCCCCCATCGACAGCGAATAGCGCTGCCGTCAAGCTGCTTACTTTATTCGCGTCGACGTCCCCGATCCGATGAGATTCCAGTGTGCGCCGCCGTCGAGCGAGTACTCGGTGCGCCAGTGATAGCGCTGGGGTGAATCCCACACGTTGAGCGTCCTGGTCGAAGCGTGCTTGCCCGCATCGACGAACGAGTCGCTATACGTAATGGTGTTCCGGCTCACGGCGATTTCCGTGCCGTTGGCTCGCGCGACGCCGACGTTGTAGAAGTGATACTTCTGGGTGGAGGCGTCGTACGAGTAGATCGCAACGCCGTCGTCCGGCTTGCCGTTCATCACCACCCGCTGCTGGCAGATCAAGAATAATCCGTCGCCGGACCAGGCACACGTCGTCGTCGCGTTTGCCGACCCGGCTTTACCGTAGGCACTGTCGACGAACGTTCCGGAACTCTGCCACGTTCCGACCAGACGATTGAGTTCGGCCAGTCCGCCCGCCGGGGGCGGCGTCGCGGCACCGGCGGCAAGCCAGATCGCCGCCGCCACGGCAAAGCGCTGCGCGTGGACGACGATCCCACTCGTGCGCATCGACGACGCTACGCCTTGGCTCGATGCAGCCAAATTTGATTGCCGTCGGGGTCGCCCACCATCGAGATGTAACACAATGCGGTCTCGAACGGCTCGGTGGATTCGACGCCGTGCTCGGCGAGCTCCGCGCGCGCCGCCGCCATGTCGCTCACTTCGATCGCCAACGATTGTGCGCTGCCCGGCTTTCCGACCTGTTCGAAGTTCCCGATTCCAAAGGTAACGCCGTCGACATCGAATTCCACCCAGTAATCGCTCTCGAGGCCGGATTTCGCGAAACCTAATACGTCGCGGTAAAACGTGACCGCACGCGCCATGTCGGTGACCGGATACATCACGAATGCGACCTTCTTGACGTTCATTGAATCGAGCTCTCCTTCTTACCGTCGCGCTTATCGTCGCGCTTGCACCGTAGAACGGGTTCGCGTCCGCGCCGCGTTACCCGCCCCCGGCCTTCGCTTGCCCGATCTTGCCAAGTTTTCCCCAGCGGCGCCGCCAGGTTTCTGCCAGCGCGCGCCGAAAGGCCATCCGGTTTGTGAGGTGTACCCCGTAATGAATCATCCCTTCGTTTCCTTTTGCGTGCGGCCCCTGCGCGCAACCGCGATACTCGGCGCAGTGCTCGCACTCGCGGCATGTGCTTCGGGGTCGTTCGTTTCGCCGACGCCGGCGGGCCCTGACGGCACCGCATCCAGGCAACGGCTGCATCCGCGCGACGTGACCGGCACGATCGGCGGCGGTTTTGTCGCTCCCAAGGGTGTTGCCGTGGACGCGCTCGGCGCGGTGTACGTCGCCGACAGCGGCAATAACGCAATCAAAAAGGTCACCCTCGACGGTAAGATCACGACACTCGGCTCCGGATTCAACGCACCCGGCGGCGTCGCGGTCGACGCGGCCGGCAACGTCTACGTCGCCGATACCGGAAACAACGCCATCAAGGAAATCACCACGACCGGGAACATCGTTGCCGTCGGCTCGGGCTTCAAAGCTCCCTCCGGGGTTGCCGTCGACGGCGCCGGCAACGTCTACGTCGCCGACAGCGGCAACAACATGGTCGATCGAGTTGCAACCGACGGTACGATCAAAACGCTCGGCAAGAACTTCAGCGACCCGCAAGGCATCGCGGTCTCAATTGGCGGCACCGTCTTCATTGCCGACGCCGGCGACCAACTCGTTCGTAAAATAACGCCACGGGGCATCAAGACGCAAGTCGGCTCCGGTTTCAAGAATCCCGCAGCGGTGGCCGTCGACGCGACCGGGAACGTCTACGTCGCCGACACCGGTCACAACGCGATCGCCGAAGTCTCGAAAACCGGAACGATCGTTCCGGTCGGTTCCGGATTCGGCGCGCCCGCCGGTGCCGCCGTCGACGCACACGGAAACGTTTACGTCGGGGATACGCGCAACAATGCGGTCAAGAGCGTCGCTCGAACCGGAACCCTCACTACGATCGGTTCCGGATTCATCCTGCCGCGCGGCGTCGCCGTCGATGCCGCAGGGAACGTGTTCGTGACCGATGCCGGGAACCAAGCCGTCAAAAAAGTCACGGCCGGCGGTACGATCACGACGATCGCGACCGAACTGAAACTGCCCTACGGGATCGTCGTGGACGCGGCCGATAACGTCTACGTGGCCTGCGGGTTGATGCGCATCGCGCCGGTTCGCAAGATTCCGCCCAAAGGACCGTACGTCAAGGTTGGTTCCGGGTTCTATCAGCCGCAAGGCATCGCCATCGATGCGGTCGGCAACGTCTACGTCGCCGATACCGGGAACAACGTCGCTAAAAAGATCTCGGTACGCGGCCAGATCAGTCGCATCGGCAAAGTGTTCGACGCGCCCAACGGGATTGCAGTCGACGCGGCGCACAACGTCTATATCGCGAATACGTTCGCGAACACCGTCATAAAGATCACGTCAAAGGGAGTGACCACCACCGTCGGATCTGGGTTCAACCATCCTGAGGGCCTCGCCGTCGACGGCAAGGGCGATCTCTTCGTGGCAGATTCCGGGAACAACGCGATCAAGGAAGTCGAGCCGGACGGCACCATCGTCGCGCTGGGTTCGGGATTCAGCGGTCCGGCAGGCGTCGCGGTCGACGCGCTGGGAAACGTCTACGTCGCCGACGCCTATCACAACACGGTCGTACGATTCACGCCGTAGAACGCTAAACGGGCGCCGCGGCCAGCCGGCGGCAGGCGCACGCGCCGCCGGCGCGTTTCGGTAACTCGGCGGTGCGATCCGGGATGCGGTCGCCTTCGTAGACGATCTTTCCGTCAATCAACGTCATGCCGATTTTCGTCGTGAGCACCTCGGGCGGCGGGATTACGCGCAAGTCGCTGTCGAGCACGACGGCGTCGGCAAACTTGCCGGCTTCCAGCGTGCCGGTCCGGTCTTCCATGAACGCAGCGTATGCGGCGTTGCGCGTGTAGCCGGCAATGGCTTCGTCGAGCGTTAGCCGCTGCTTGGGAAACCATCCGTCTTTCGGATTGCCCTGGGGATCTTCACGCGTGAGCGCCGAGTAGATGCCGATCAAGGGATCGATCGTCACCACCGGCCAGTCACTGCCGTGCACCATAACGGCGCCGGCGTCGGCGATGTCGCGCCACACGAAGCCGTCGGGCCAGCGCTCCGCGCCGAGATGCCGATCCCACGTGTCGCTGCCGTCCGGAGCGGGACAACAGAAGTGATACGGCTGCATCGACGCGATGACGCCGAGTTGCGCGAAGCGCGAGACGTCGCTCGGGTCGCAGACTTCGATGTGTTCGATCCGCCAGCGGCGATCGCGCATCCCGTTCGCGGCGATGACGGCCTGATAGCCGTCGAGCGACGCCCGCACCGCGGCGTCGCCGATGGCGTGCGTCATCACGACGAATCCGCGCCGGTCGAGTTCGGTCAGCATAGCGGCGTACCGGGCGGCGGGATAGTACGGCTCGCCGCGTGCCGTCGTCCCGACGTAGGGCCGCAGCATATCCGCGGTATACGTCTCCACGACGCCGTCCATGAAGAACTTGACGATACCGGCACGTACCCAGTCGCCGCCGTAGCGCTGGCGCGCCGCCTCAAACGCCTCCATCTCCTCCACCGAGAGCGTGTGTCGCGTACCGGGGGGCGCGGAATACGCCGTCGTGGTGCGCAGCGTCAAGAGCCCTCGCTGATGGAGCGTTTCGTACAACGCCATTTCGTCGAGGTCTCCGCTCGCGTTGATCACGCCGGTAACGCCGCGCGCGTTTGCCGCTTCCATTCCACCGCGCAGCGCCGACATGACGGACGCACGCGACGGCGCCGGAATGACCCGCCGCACGAGTTGCTGCGCGCCCTCCTTGAGCACCCCGGTGGGCTCGCCGGTCGCCGGATCGCGGACGATGGTGCCGAGCGCAACGCCGTTTTGGGTCGGGTCGGGGGTCGCACGCGTAATGCCCGCAAGCGACAATGCTCTCGAATTGGCCCATAACGAATGGCCGTCGAAGGAATCCAGCGCCGCCGGGCGGTCCGAAACCGCAGCATCGAGGAGTTCCTTGGTCGGCAAACCGGTCGGCCCAAACGCATCGTATTGCCAGTTGCCGCCGAGAATCCACGGTTGGTCCGCATGCGAACGGGCGTAGGCCGCGATCCGCTTCACCACGTCGGCCGGAGTCATCGCATCGTCCAGCGCAACTTGCAGACGGGCCACGCTTCCGCTCGCGAAATGCGTGTGCGTGTCGACGATACCCGGCAGCACCATGCCGCCGCGAAGATTCACCACGCGCGTCGACCGGCCGATGTATCCGTCGATGGTCGCGCGCGAGCCGACGGCAAGAATCCGGTTTCCGCCGACGGCCATCGCTTCGGCGACTCGGCCGTCGCGGCGGCCGGTGTAGACGACGCCGCCGCGCAAAACGAGATCCGCCCGATCGAGATCGGCGAGCGACTGCAGCGGCGCCGCAGCGGCTGCGCCCGCTGCCGCGCCGAGCGCACCCAGCAGCGCTTTGCGTTTCACGCTAGAGGCGCAGATTCAAATCGACCGTCAGTTGGAACGGCTGTTTCACCGCCGTGTATCCAACTTCGGTTTGATTCGACCACGGGCCGTAGGGATATTTCAGCTGCACCGGCGGATTCTGTAAGAAGTTGCCCGCCGGCGCCAGGATGTTGGATGGCAAATTCGAGTACATGCAGATGTTCGAATCGTCCCAGGCGTAGCCGCGCTGGAAACACATGTTGTAGAGATTCGATGCGGTCATTGTGATCGTTGCGTGCGCGTTGACCTCGTAGCTGGCCTGCAGGTTGAGGGTGAGCTGCCAGGGTTGGCGCAGTGCACCCAGCGTGTCGAATTGATGGGTATACGGATCCGGAAGAAAGATCACGCCCGGTGCGATCGTCGTGCCGGCGGCGTTCTTGTAGGAGCCGTCGCAGCTCGCGCCCGGAGCTACCGGGTTGAGTGCCGGATTTTGAGTGCACGACTGCGGCACGTAGCCACCCCAGCTGAGCGGCGACCCGTAGTACGATCCCGAGCTGTACGTAAGGTTGGGGGTGACGGTGAAGCGATCGTGTTTGTAATTGAGCACTAGCGTTGCGACGTTGGGCACGGCGAACCCGTTTGCCGAACTGAATGCCGTCGGAATCACGTCGTAGGTCGTGAACCACGAGTTTTGGTCGATCAGCGGCTGCAAGCCTCCGCTGTAGTACGGGTTGGCGACGTGCACGCCGCCCGGATTGACGAAGATCGGCTTGGCGTTGCCGGCATACAATCCGCCGCCGCAAATCTTCGAATCCGCCGCCGCGCCCGCGCACGCGCGCGTATATGAGTTGTACTGCTCGATCGACGCGTTCAAGCTGTCGAGCACCGTGACCCCGTTGGACACCGGCGCATATTTGATCCGGCTATTCGTGTAGGTGTAGGACAGCAAGAACGATAGGCCGTTCTTGGCGAAGTCGCCGCCCTGGAACGAAAGTTCCACGCCGCTCGACTCCTGCTTTCCAACGTTGATTCCGGCCACGATCCCGGTGGCCGGGTCGATCGCGAAGTATTGCACCTGGTTGCTCGTCGCGCGATAGAACGGCGAAACTTTGAACGAGAGATTCGTTCCGCGAAAATGATGCTCCCAGGAGAAATCGTAGTTCCACGACGAGTCCGGCAGGTTCTGATGGTAGGGCGTCGTGTATCCGAGTTTGTAAAAGCCCGAGATCTGATCCGGCAAATCTTGCTGGCGGTCGTTGATTTCCTGCGACGACGTCGCCGCCGCCCGAACGTAGCGGCCGGCCGAAGCGCGCAAGACGTTGTCGGAGTTCAGCGTATACGTGCCGGCGAGGCGCGGCGAGAACGTCCAATACGAGGTGCTGCTGGGAACGTCGTTTGCGAGCCCCACACCCGGCTGGGTCATCGGCGTATATCCGGCGGGGCACGGGCCGAAGGAGGTGCCGTTCCATCGCGAGACCGGATCCTGTGCCGGCGCGCCGCAATTTTCGTTATTGAAGGCGTTGAACCAGAACGCGCGCGCCGGAAAACCGGCGACGGTGTTGTCGAACGTGTACCGGAAGTTATCGACGCGGCCGCCGAGGTTCACCAGCAGGCGGTCGTTGGGCGTCCACACGTCGGTTAGCGCCAGCGAGCTGAAATACGGCCGAACGCCGTCGAACTGCGCCGCGTTTCCATTTTCGGTCATGATCCAGTGAGCGTCCGCTTTGGCGGCGGGCGAACCGGACGGTGCCGTATTCGGCGTCAAACAGATGTATGGGTAGTTATGCGGAAGCGGACAACCCGGGTTGGCGTGATTGAACAGCCCGCCTTGGCTTCCAGCGTCGAAACAGCTCCATTGTGCGCCGGTGACGAAGTTGTAGCAGTCACCATTGTTCCCGACGTAGCTCGAGATGACCGTGCCGAGGCCGGTCGCCCCGCGAGAGTTCGCGCCACCGCTGGCGAACTCGGCGTCGTAGGTCGCTAAGGTTTGCGCATTATAGGCGAGGCTTGCCGTGAAGAGATTTTTCGACCCAAGTTGATTCGAATAAATCGCGCCGGCCCCGTAAATCCAGGCGAGCACGTCGTATTCGGCCGGATCGGCGGCAAAATCGAGCTGGGCTCCGTTGGGCCCGTTGATCAGCCAGTCCGACCACTCACTATATCCCAACAAACGCAAATATGAGTGGTTGTCGAAGTTTCGTTGGTACTGCACCTTCTCCACCGAAAAACCGACGTTGTTGCCGTCGCGTTGATTCGGTCCGACCAACGACAAAGTCGTCGGCGTTCCGTTCACCGTAGTATTGTTGAACGTGCGATTCGTCGGACTGCTCGGGAACGGACCGGTATACAGTTGCGCCGGATTCGGCGCCCGGTCGAGCGCTCCACGGTAGTACGTTGAGTCTAAGTATGGAATCCCACCCGGATATACGCCGCCGCTGAACACGTCGTTATAGGAGCTGTAAAACTGGGTTTCGATATTTCCGGTGACGTAGAGCAGCTGCACGTCGTCGCGACCGGAATCGACGCGATGCGGAATGCCGAAGTGGAAATTCATGACGGTTTCGCGATCGAACCCGGCTGCCTGAAAGTACGAAGCACCCGGAGAATACAACGCGCCGTAGTTCGGATCGCCGACGCACGATCCCGGGCCGTGCTTGAGCGTGCAGCTTCCGTCGGGGACGAAGTACACCGCATTGTTCGAAACGATCGAAAGGGGATAGAAGTATTGCGGATCGCTTTCGCCGTTGAACTGATCGACGTACCGGTACGTCTGATTCGCCCCGGCCAAACCGACGTAGTACGAGAAGAGGCGGTCGGGCGACGCGCCGCCGGTCTCGGCCGACGCGAAATGATAGAACTGCGGGCCGCCGACAGCGCCGTCGGCGGTCGCGTAGCCGGGGCTCGTTCCCGTCTTGATGACTTGATTGATGTAGCCCGCCAGACCCGACGAGTTCGACGTCGCCGGCGTGCCGCCGGTGTAAACCTGCACTTCTTGCTGGCCTAGCGCCGAAAGCGTGACGATCGGCGCGAAGTCGGATTGGCGCACGACCGGAACGCCGTCGAACTCGTAGGCGACCTGATCGTAGTCGCCGCCGCGAATGTATACGCTCTGATACCAGCCCTGCTGACCCGAAGGAACCGCGACCCCGGGGACGCTGGCAATGGCGCCATACGCCTGATTCAACGAACCTGAGCCTGCGACCGACTGCGCAGCTTTTTGGCCGGCCGCGTTTACCGAGTATACGTCGCTCGTCGTGCCGGGGTGCACCAAACTGCCGGTGCTGCGCGCCGCTACGTGCGCGATGGTCTTGAGCGCCGGCGACATGCCGATCACGAAGGTGCTCGACTGATCCGCAAAGACGCTTGCACCCGGCTGGGACGCCGGGGCGTATCCGGGTTTCTCAACGTGCAGCGTGTACGTATCCGGATTAAGCGCGAGGAACGAAAAAGCGCCCGAGGCGTCGGTCGTGGTGCTCGCCGTCTGCGTCGGCGCCACTGCAGTCACGGTGGCGCCGACGATCGGCGCGTTGTTCGACGCGTCCACGACGCGACCGCGCAGGCTGCCGGTGGTCGAGGCGACCGCGGTAGCCGTACCGGCGAGGGCGATTGCGGCAATCACGAAGGCAATCGCGGCACAACGCATCATTGCGCTCATCCTATCCGTCTCGCGAACTGGAAATCCTATGTAAGCGGCGGACAAAAGACCGCGCCGCTCATGTTCCGCGAACACACAGAGGCGTTAGCGGTTAGGGACTCGGCGAGCCCTCCGGCGCCGGCAACCGGCACTCTTGCGCAACCGGAATGATGACCGCCGAGGCGCGGGTCTCGAGCGCAGCGCTGCCGGCCTGGACGTTCGCCATCGCCGTCGCGAAGGTCGCATTCGTCGACGTGGACGCAACACCGTAATCGATCGTCGAATGACCCGGATGCGCGTCCGAACCGGAGTTCGGCGTGCCGGCGAACGTGAGCGGGACGGCGGTCGCCGCCGGTTTGGGCTGTTGCAACCCAGCATCGGTAATCCCCGCCGGCGCGGCCGTCGGAACCGACGGTTGGTTCGGCTGATTCGACGTCGGCGTAAAGTCGGGGAGGTCGTGCTGCATGCTGCTGAGTGCTTCGGTTTCGACGGTACCGTTGAGGATGTTGAGCTGCACTTTTTGACGCTCTTCGACCGCGAGCAGCGCCGCCTTCATGGCATCGGCGGTGCGTTCTTGCTCGGTTACCGGGTTCGATGGAAAACGCGCCGGGTCGTCGAGCACCTGATCGATCGCATACAGATTGTGCACCATCGCGGCGACCGCGTTCTTGAGGACCAGCCGGTCGACCTCGAGCGCCTTCGATCCGCGCGCCTGATCCCAGGCCAGCTTCACGAAGCCGCGCCTTCCGGTCTCGATCACCTGATCGTTCTTCATCAAACCGACGAGTGCTATTTGGATGCTGCTTCCCAGCGTGGCGCACAGCCCGCGCACTTTGATGTCGATAATCTGTTTTAGCGGCGAAGGCTGCGGCGACGGTGCAACAGCGGGGGACTGAGCCAGCACCAACACCAGCGCCAGCACGCCCTTCATCGGAAACGCCGGGTCAAAGGTCGGCCACTCGCCGGAACTGCCGCCGGAATTCTTCCGGCGCGAGTTTGGTTTGCGCGGCGATGCCCGCCAACGCCGCGCCCTCGAAGTCGTGCGGCTCGAGCCGAATCATGTTGTCGCGCGCGACCCGATAGGCTTCGGTGGTGACGTCGACCAGCCGCGTGCGAATCCGGCCGGTTGCCGGATCGAGGAGCTCCTCCAAGCGCACCGGCACGACGCGTCCTCCGCTCAGCGCGATCAGCGCGCCGCTGCCGCCTTCGATCAAGTAGCGCACCGCGCCGTAACCCAGCGTCCGCGTATAGTCCAGGTCGAACGGCACCGGTTTGGCACAGCGCAACTCGTACCCGATGTCCTTCGCCGTTACGGTGGTATGCGTACCGAGTTCGTCGAGTCGCTTACGCACGCCGTCGCGCAGCACGGTTCCGATCGGGATGTCGGCGAGGCGCACGTGACCGAATGCATCGCGCTCGGCTACGTCGAGCGCCGCGGCCAGCGCGTCGACGGGCACGCGCTCGGCAATCCCTTCAGCCACAATTGCAACCCCGTGGTCGCCCCCCAGCGCGCGCCGCTTGACGATCGCCCCGGCAATCGTGTCGATCACCGCGCGGAGATCGGTCTCTTGCGGAAACTCTTCCGGAATCACGGCAAGCGTCGCACCCGCTGCCTTGCACATGCCCAGCGCGAGCGCGCCGGACTTTCGCCCCATGCTGACCACCAGATACCATCGCGAGGTCGTCATCGCGTCCTCGATCAGGCTTTCGATGATCTCCGCACCGACGGAGCGCGCCGTTTCGAAGCCGAACGTCGGCGCATTATCCGGCAGCGGCAGGTCGTTGTCGATCGTTTTGGGCACGGTCGCGACGCCGATGCGGCCGCCGGTGCGTTCGGCGATTTTGGCGGCGCCGAAAGTCGTGTCGTCGCCGCCGATGCAGAGCAGGTACCGGATGTCGAGGGCGACCAAGCCGGCGATGCAACGCTCGAGGGTCGCTTCGTCTACAGCGGGATTGGTTCGCGACGTGCGTAGGATCGAGCCGCCGCTGTTGCCGATGCGCGCGATTTCGTCGCGCGTTAGCTCCAACGTTTCCGGCGGTTTTCCGGCGGCGAGATCGCGATAGCCGTCGTAGATACCGACGACGCGCAGTCCGCAGTTCATCGCTTCGCTTGCCGCCGACGCGATGACGCCGTTGATTCCGGGTGCCGGACCTCCGCCGACGAGAATGCCGACCGTCATCGCATGACGAACCGCACGACCGACGCGAGATCTTCCAGATTGGGCAAGACGCGCGTCGCGATGGATGGATCGTCTCCGGTGTGGTCGCGATCGATCCAAATTCGCGGAACGCCCACGGTGCGCCCGGGCACGATATCGTGAAACCAGCTGCACGCGACGTGAATCCACGGGGCCTCGCCGATCGTTTCGCGGAACCGGTGGAAATGCGCCAGCGCCGGCTTATAGCTGCGCACCTCTTGCGCGGTGATCACGCGATCCACGGCGACGCCCAGTGAGCGCGCCGTTTCGGCAAAGAGATCGACGTCGCAGTTGGTCAATACCGCCAAGAGCCAGCCTTCGGCGCGAAGCCGTTCCAGCGCGGGCGTCGTGTCGGCAAACACCGGCAGAGTCGGCCAGCCGTCGGCGATGATCGTCGCCGGTAACGCCGGCTCGAGGTGCAGCTCCGCCATCGCGCGCTCGAGCGCGATCCGCGTCACGTCGCGGTATGCGCGATACGATTCGGCTTCGACGGCCGGCTCGTGACGATGAAAGGCCGCAACCAACTCGTGCGGCCGCCGGGCACCACCGCGCTGGAGAATAGCCCGAAAGCCGGTATGCCAGTCGACTAGCGTGCCGAAGCAGTCGAACGAAACCCATCGTTCGCTCATGAGCGGCAAGTCGATTCGGTATTCGCCACACCTCTCCCGTCGCGCCCCGGGGACGCTCCCGCGCCCCGATCGCGTAAGCAGGGCTTTAGGCGCGGCTAGCCTCAATATTAGGTGTGCCTAATACAGAGCGCCGGCGCCATGCGATTCGCCTTTTCCCGGGCCTCATCGTGTTGGCGGTCCTGGCGGTCTGCGCGTCGCCGGCGATGGCCCTCGCCGATGCCGACGAGGCACCGGCGGCCAACTCGACGACGTTGGGATTGCAGCCGATCCGCGGGCCGATCCCGACGGTCACCCCGGCCCCCGGCGAATCGCACGTTTTTCGCCGCCCGGACGGTGCCTACCAAGCGATTCCCGACGTTCGCGGACGCACCAAGACGTTTCACATCATCGAGCGCGCCGCGCCCTGGACGCTCAAACCGGGCATGACGGTCATGGCAAACACGTACAACGGCGTCGTGCCCGGGCCCGCACTGGTGGTGAACCAAGGCGACACGGTCGTCATCGACTACGCCAACGACGACGCGACTCCGGATACCGTTCACCTGCACGGCATTCACGACATTCCGGTTTCGATGGATGGAGTGGCTGGGATTTCGCAGCCGCTCGTCGCGCGCGGCGGACGTTTCGTGTATCGCTTCGTCGCGGACACGCCGGGGACGTTCATCTATCATTCGCACGACCAGGAAGCGATGCTCAACTCCGGGCTTTACGGTGCCGTCATCGTCGAACCGGCACATCCGTTACCGGTCGAGCGCGGCGTCAGCGGCGATTTTCTCGAGATGATATCGTCGTGGCAGATTCAAAGCGCCGCCGAAGACGAATTTACGATCAACGGTAAAGAGTACCCGCTCACGCAGACGCTCGACGTCCGATCCGGCGAGCGCTTCCGCATTCGATGGATCGACATTTCGGCCGAAAATTTTCACACGATGCACACGCACGGCCACTACCAGCAGATCGTCGCGCGCGACGCGCAACCGGTGGCCGTTCCGGACGTGGAAGACACCGTGCTGCTGGGGCCGGGCCAGCGCGTCGACGTGATCGTGAAAGCCGACGCACGTCCCGGAACGTGGCTGCTGCACTGCCACGTGCTGGATCACGTGGAAGACGGACAAGGCATGCCCGACGGGCTCGTCACCGCGATTCACTATATCGGAACCCCGAATACGTTGGCTTCGATGTACCGCGCGATGACGCCGGCGATGAACGCGTCGGCCGGAAAACCGCTGTCTTTCGGCATGACGGTGGTCTTGGGAGCCATCGCCGGATTTACAATTTTCCTTGGGCTCCCGATAGCCCGCGCCCGCCGGGCGTCGCAGCAGACGATCGCCCTGCTCAACGCGCTGGCGATCGGAATTCTCCTCTACCTCGTGATCGAGATTGCGCAAAACGCCATCGGTCCGATCGCGCGGGGCGTGAACGCGTGGCATGCCGGCACGTCTGCGTTTCCAGCCCTCACGATCGTCGTCTTCGTCGCCGGACTGCTGCTGGGACTGGTCGGACTGGGCAGCATGGCCACGCACCTGACGCGAACGGCGGCGCAACACGCGGAGAGCCCGATGATGCTGTCGACGATCATCGCGATCGGCATTGGCGCACACAACTTCGGCGAGGGGCTGGCGATCGGCGCTTCGGCGGCGTCGGGCGCGACCGCGATCGCGGTCGCGCTCATCGTCGGCTTTGCCTTGCACAACGCCACCGAAGGCTTCGGCGTCGCGGCGCCGCTGGTCGGCCGCTTCGTGCCCTCGTGGTTCCAAATCGGCGTCGCCGGATTGATCGCCGGCGGCCCGACGTTCTTGGGGACGATCGTCGGCTACCAGTTCTACTCGCCGGTGCTTTCGGTGTTCTTCCTGGCAACGGCCGTCGGAGCACTGGTCTTCGTCATCGGCGAGCTGTGGGCGATGTTACGCCGCACCGGGCTCACCGCGTTGGTAACGACGACCATGACCCTTGGCTTTCTGATCGCGTTTGCCACCGAGTTGCTGATCGACGTCAGCGGCGGATAACCAAGCCGCGGTAGCGCGCAGTTCCCGATCGCGCATCTAAGGAATCTCGCACATCCGCGGCAACATTCCAATACGTCGGACGGAAATAGACGGCTCCAGGGAGAGTACCGGTTCCCCAAGAAGGCGGGAACATCGGAGGATGACCTGGAGCAGCGATTCAGGATTGAATCCGGGGCGGTCCGAGCGCTGCGGGCGGCGTCGTTCCACGAGCGCGTTCTATTAGTGGAGGCCGGCCCCGGCTGGGGCAAGACAACCGCCGTGCGCGCGGCGTTTCCAGACGCGCAATACGTCGAAGCACCGTCGGGAGGCCGCCCGGGCTCGTTTCACGTTGCGGTTTTGGGGGCCTTCGGTTTGGCTCCGGCCGACGCCGGCAGCATCGCGGCACGGCTGGCTTCCGATGCCGACGGCGTCGTCCAATCCGTTCTGACGGCGGTCCCCGCGGCGAGCCGTCTGATCGTCGACGACGTTCAACGCCTCGATCCCGCCGGCACGCAATTGTTGGAAGCACTCGCCGAAGCGCAAGACGTGCACCTGGTGCTCGTGGGCCGGTCCATGGCCGGGCTCCCGGTGGGCTCGTGGATGTCTCGCGGCCTCATCGGCATGCCCTTCGGGCCGGATACGCTGGCGCTTCGAACCGAGCACGTCTCCGAGCTATTCAGTGGGCTCGGGCACGCGCCGGCGCTGGTCGCGGCAATCGTTTCGAATTTCGGCGGCTGGCCCATCGCCGCATCGCTGGCCGCGTCATTGCTGCGCCGGGGCTACGCGCCGAAGCGCGTGCTCGGACAATTGGCCGAGGGTATCTCGACGATTGCCGGTTCCGCGCTTGCCGAGCTTTCCGGTTCGGAACGAACGTTGCTCCTCGAAGCTGCCCTCGCCAGCGCTCATGGAATCCGTCCGACTTCCGAACATTTCGCGCTGGTACGGCGGCTCGGCTTTCCCGAGTCGGCTACCGGTTTGCACGAAATCATCGTCGCGGCGTTGCTCAAAGCCGTGGATGCTGCCGAACGAACTACCGTTGCCGAACGGATGGCGCTGGAACAAGCCGATCCGTCGGCAGTTTTCGCGCTGCTTTCATCCGAGGCGCCGCACGCGCTCGCGGGGCGCAGCTGGGACCTGCTCGCGTCGCTCTACGATAACTACGACCGCAGCGCCCTGGAGCGCATGGCGGCACATCGCGAGGTGCCGCGCACGGCGGCCGCGGCGGCGCGATCCTTTCTGCTGGTTTTCGCGTCTCAATTCGAGGAGGCCGCGGCGATCGCCGAACCCATCCTCCCCGAGGTAGCGCGCCATTCGCCGGCCGTCGCGCTGCGGCTGTCGCGGTCGATGGCCTACGGTGGGCGCGGCGCTGCCGCCGTTCCGGTGCTGTTGACGATCGAATCCGACGAGCCTTCGATCGCGGTGTATCGCGAGTGCCTGCTCGGCAATCTGCTGGGCGAGAAGACGCGATTGACCGCCGCCATGCAGGTTGCGACGCGCAGCGGAAGTCCGTCGCTGGTCGCGACTGCCGCGATCCACGCGGCCTTGGTCGCCGTCCGTGGCAGCGCGCTCGACGAAGCCGAAGGGCTGGCGGCGCGCGGGGAGGACGCCGCTCGCGCGGCCGCATCGGTTTTGCTCCAAGCGCGTGCACTCAAAATTCGCTACGGCATCGCCGTGCTGCGCGGCAACCTTGACTTAGCGGCGGTGCACGTCGGGCGATTGGTCTCGATGCAAGCGCTCGTCGGAGATCCCAACGAACGCGCGTCGGACCTCGTCGCCGCCTTCGAAATCGAAGTGTTGTCGGGACGTGCGGGACGAGCCGCGGCCTACGACGACGCATTGCGCAAAATTGGCCACGATTGGCTCGGGATGGAGACCTATGCGGTTTGCCGCGCGATCGTGGATGCGTGGGACGGCGAGCTGCTTTCGGCCGCCGACCGCGTCGCCGCCTTCGCATCCGCCGCTCCGCCGCACATGCAGCGCCTTCCACTCGGCCTGGGATCGTTCTGCGCGTGCGCGGCGGGAAATACCGACCGCGGTGCCGAGTTGCTCCGCAACCTGGCCGGCACTCCATCGGCTTCTTCCGACCCGTTTACGTCGGCGCACTTCGAAATGGCCGCATCGTTTGCCGCCATGGCCGAAGTGCTGCTGGGCCGGGCACACGCAGCCTCGAGCCGCCTGCAGGCCGAAGCGCGGACCGCAATCGGCGACGTCTTCGTCGCTGCCGCGCGGCGATTTGTGGCGCATCGGGATATCGCGGCGTACGCCGAAACGATGCGAACCGCCGGATTGGGAGGCATTGCAATGATGGCGGATGCGTGCGGCCTCGATCGCGAACGCACGCCGCTCTCGCGCACCGAACTCTCGGTGCTGTCGTATCTTGCGTCGGGAATGGACGCGCCACGCATCGCCAATCTCACCGGTCGCTCGCTCCACACGATCAAGAATCAGCGCCGCTCGATCATCGGCAAACTCGGCGCGGGTAACACCATCGAGGCAGTTGCAATCGCCCGTCGCCTCGGCCTACTGTAGAGGCAAGCCCTCGGTCGTTCCGGCCTTTCGCCGCCCAGCAGTTCCGCGCGTAGGCTCGCAGCGGCGATAGCATCTTGGTGTCATGCGACGTGTCCCGTTCGCGCCGTACGATAGGCACGACACCGCTCTAGGAGTTTTCCGAAATGACGCTCGCCTTACTGCATCACCTAGTCGCGATCGCACAAGACGTGATCCTCTCTCTCGTCCCGCCGTACATGCCGTAAGGACTAGCTGAGTGACTCGTTATCCTGCAGAACGCGCCGCTTTCGCCGAGCTGCTCCCGATCGTCCGCGACGAAGTGCGGTTCGAAGATCGCTGGGCGATCGTCGATTGGGTTCGCCGCGAAATGCACGCGGCCAAGCCCGATGAAATTATTGGCCTCATCGATCGTGCGAGCGCCGAGGTCGCAGCCCGCGCTCCGGAAAGCGAACGGCGCACGGTACTGGCGCGTTTGGATTCGCTGCGCGAGCGCACGCGGGAAATCGTGTGGGAGCAACCCTCAGTCCGTGGGACGACGCCCGAGGACTTGGTCGATGCAATGCATGAGATGATCCGGGTAGCCGATCCGGCGCTATTCACTCATCTCTCGGGTGTGGGCCCTCTTGCCGGTCGCATCGCCAAGCACCTCGGGCTCGAGGACGACCGCGTGCACCACGTCACGGTCGCCGGCCTTGTCGTCGACGTCGGAAACGTCGGGCTATCTCACGACGCACTCGGCGAGCATGCCGCGCGCGGAGAACGGATGCTGCGTGCGATTCCGGCGCTCCAGCGATACGCCGGCTGGATTCGCTCGCATCACGAGCGCCTCAACGGATCCGGTTTTCCCGACGCGTTGCGCGCGCCGGACATTCCGCTCGAGGTTCGCATTCTTTCGGTCGCCGACGTCTTCGATACGATGGCTTCCGCCGCATCATCCCAGGCGTCTCACGGCCTGCACGACGCGCTGGCACACCTGTCTGCCAACGCCGGAAGGCTCTACGACCCGATGGTCGTCGGCGCGCTCGAAGACCTCGTAACCGCGCGCCGGGTGCGCACCGCGGCATCGACGGCGGCATAAGCCGCATTCGATTCGTCCGCGCCAAAGACGTCCGAGCGGGTTCGGGCGTCTTTGCTTTGCGGCGAGGACATACCGAGGTTCGCGGCGACTCTTCCATGCGGAGGACAACGATGATCGATTACAAAGCGATAGCGAACTCGGTTGCCGACGGACTAAACGGAATCGCGCGCGCCGCCCGCGCGATCCCCACCGCGGCCACGCCCGAAGCCGAACGCTGGACGCGTGAAATGCGCGAAGCGTCGAATCACGTTCTCATGGCGTTCGGAATCGATCCCGCTCAACTGCAGAATCCGGTGATCCCCTGCGGCGGCGGATGGTCCGTTGAATGGCAAGGCGGCGAAAACGGTGCGTGGCACGCCGTCCAAAAGTAACCCTACTTCGACTGCATCTTCACGTGGGCAATGGTAATGACGGTCTTGCCCTCGTTGGTCGCAATGGACACCGACGCTTGCGACTTGTCGGCGCCCACGACGACAAACAGCGCGCTGGGACCCGGCGACGTCAGGTGCGCTCGCTCGGAGCCGGCGGGCATATTCTTTTGGTAAAACGCATAGACTTTGTCGAATGAGTCGCCGGTCGTCAGGATCTTTCCGCTCGCGTTCTGCGCCGCCATGCCCGACGTGCTGCCGGACGCTTGCGTCGTGGCGCCGGGATAAGCGGGAATGTCGCCGCTTACGGCAGCGGTATTGGGCGCCGAGCTTGCCTCGCCGGAAGCCATCGACGAATCGGAAGCCATGCTGTCCGGAGACGAGCTCGCCGCTGCCGTTGCTTCGGCACTGGCCGTCGCGTTCGATTGATCCGAATTCGACGACGATTTACCGGCACATGCAGTCAGTGCCAGTGCGAGGAACGCGAGCGCGAGCGATGAGGTGAAAAAGCGCATCCAAAATCTCCTTTAGGCGGCTTGTTCTGCAATAACCAGGGTCTATTTTCCTGCACGCGGGAAGGCGCTCGCGCAAAATGTGGAAAAAGCGTCTTCCAGGTTCCCCCGCCTCGACGTTAACCGGAGGTTTTCGTGAATCGCTTTCGCGCGCTCGCTGCCGCCGCCATTTTTCTTTCGTCGGCGTGCAGCTCTACCCTAACCTCGCCCGCGCCCCTGCCCACCGGTTCGCCCAATCCGGCCCCCGCGATTTCGCACGTTATCGTGCTGTTCCAAGAAAATCGCAGCTTCAACAATATCTTTATGACGTTTCCCGGAGCGGACACGAGCACGACGGGAGCCTGTAAGCCGTACAAGCCGCCGGGACACAAAGAGATTTGCACCGACCCCCCACACACCGTAAAGATGAAGCCGATCACGCTGGAAACGTGTCGCTGTTTGGGCGGAATCGACATCGAGCACGGCCATAACACGTTTGAAGCCGAATACGACGGCGGCAAGATGGACGGTTTCGATACGATCGCTTTCGGGACCGCAGGCGGAAACGGTCCGGCACTCTATTATCCGTACGCGTACGTCGTTCGCCGCGAAGTCCAGCCCTATTGGGACATGGCATCCCGCTACACGCTAGCCGATCACATGTTCTCGACGGCGACGACCGACAGTTTCGTAGCGCATCAGCAGATCATCGCCGGCACCACGGCGCTGAATTCGCACGAATCGCTCACCGATACGCCGTCATCGATTCCCTGGGGTTGCGACAACTCCGACCCGAGCACGACCACCGGCGTCATTCTGACGAGCGGACGAGTCGAGCCCAACGGCGGCCCGTTCCCGTGCCTCACGCAATATAAGACGATGGCCGACGTTCTCGACGCCGGCGGCGTCACGTGGAAATTCTACGTCGCAGGGCTGCTCGACGACTTTTCCGGCGCCGTATGGAACGCGTACGACGCGATCAAAGGCGTACGCTACGGCTCCGATTGGAAAAACGTCAGCGAACCGAACACCAAGATTCTCACCGACATCAAAAAGGGCACGTTACCGCAGGTATCGTGGGTGATCCCATTGCTCCCTGATTCCGACCACCCTGCCAGCGGCAACAACAAAGGTCCGTCGTGGGTAACCACGGTCGTCAACGCGGTCGGGAAGAGCGCCTACTGGAAGAACACGGCGATCGTCGTGATGTGGGACGACTGGGGCGGTTACTACGACAACGTGCCGCCGCCGCAGTTGGACTATACCAGCCTCGGAATGCGAGTGCCGATGATCGTCATCTCGCCGTTTGCCAAGCGCCACTACGTTTCCAAGACCCAATACGAGTTCGGCAGCGTCCTCAAGTTCATCGAGCAGACGTTCGGCACCGGATCGCTCGGCACGACCGACGTCCGTGCCAACTCGATCGGCGACGTCTTCGATTTCTCCGCACCGCCGAGTAAATTCCAACCGTTCACCGCGCCCTTCGGAGAATCGTACTTCCTGCATCAGCGCGGGGAAACGCGCACCGACGCGATCGTCCGGAAAAATGGCGCCGCACCCGACTAGTCGCCGGCTCGAATATGCTTTCTTGAATTGGAGCCCGACATGAGCCGACTGCCCGCCATCGCCGTCGCCGCCGCGATCCTATCGGCCGGCTGCAGTTCTACGTTGAACTCGCCGCCGATCCCGGTGACGCACCCGTCATCGGCGCCGCAGTCCAAGATCCAGCACGTGATCGTCATGCTTCAGGAAAACCGCAGCTTCAACAACCTCTTTCGGCAATTTCCCGGCGCCGACACCAGCACGTCGGGCGCATGCAAAGAATACGTCAATAAGCAATATCACGAGACGTTTTGCAAGGGCGGAACGGTGGTAACGCTCCACCACATCACCCTCGAGACGACCGGCATCATCGAGGGAGGTCACGACATTCAGCACGATCATCGCGGCTTCGAGGTGGAATACGATGGCGGGAAAATGGACGGATTCGCCGCGATGTCGAACGGAACGACGGGCGGCTCGGGGGGCCAACCCGCCGGAACCTATCCCTATGCCTACGTCGTCCGCCGCGAGGTTCAACCGTATTGGGACATGGCCAAGCGCTACGTACTGGGCGATCACATGTTTTCTACCGGAACCACCGACAGCTTCGTCGCTCATCAAGAGATCGTTGCGGGGACGACCCGCCTCAACTCGCACGAGTCGCTCACCGATACGCCGACGCAGCTGCCGTGGGGTTGCGATTCGACTCCCGGCACCAAGACGGCGGTCATCTTTACCAACGGACGAGTCGTATTCGACGGTGGCCCGTTCCCGTGTTTGACGCAGTATAAGACCATGGCCGACGTCCTCGATGCAGCCGGCATCTCCTGGAAATATTACGTTCAATCGTACGACTCGAACTCTCCATACTTCGACGTCTCCGGTGAAGCGTGGAACGGGTTCGATCCGATCAAGAGCGTACGCTATGGGACGGATTGGAATAACGTCAGCATTCCCGACACCAACATCTTGAAGGACGTTGCGCGAGGGACGTTGCCGCAGGTGTCCTGGGTCATTCCCTACGTCGTCAATTCCGATCATCCGGCTTCGGGCTCCAACACCGGACCGTCGTGGGTGACCTCCGTCGTCAATGCCGTCGGGACAAGCCAATATTGGAAAAACACCGCGATCGTGGTCCTCTGGGACGACTGGGGCGGCTTCTACGACAACGTGCCGCCACCGCAGTTGGACTATACCAGTCTCGGCATGCGCGTACCGATGATCGTCGTTTCGCCGTTCGCCAAACGGCACTACGTATCCAAAACGCAGTACGAGTTCGGCAGCGTTCTGAAGTTCATCGAACAAAATTTCGGCACGGCCTCGCTGGGTTCGACCGACGTTCGCGCCAATTCGATCGTCGACGTCTTCAACTTCGGGCAGCGCCCCGACCGGTTCCAAACGATCGACGCTCCCTACGGCGAATCGTATTTCTTACGGCGTCAGCCGTCGCGGCCGGCGCAACAGGTCATCAAGGCCGACGGAGGAGTCCCCGACTGAAATATCGGTACGGCGAGTTGACCTGGCCGGAGGTCAAAGAAGCTGCGGCCTCGGGCCGCGTCGCAATCGTGCCGATCGCGACGCTGGAAGATCACGGACGCCACCTCCCGATCGACACCGACTTGCGGCTGTGCACCGCGGTGTGCGAAGCCGCAGCATCGCGGGCGCCCGACCGAGCGATCCTCGTACCGGCGATCAACCACGGCTACAGCCCGCACCACATGGACTTTCCCGGCGCCATCACCATCGGAGCGCATACGCTCATCGACTACGGGGTTGACGTCTGCCGCAGTCTCGCCCGGCACGGATTTCAGAAAATTCTCATCGTGAACGGGCACGGCAGCAACACGCCGTTCGTCGACATCATCGCACGTTTGGCGGTCGTCGAGGCCGGCGTGCTGGCGGCGGCGGTCAACTACTGGGCAGCGCCCGGCGTGCGCGCCGTCGCCGAGTCGCTGCGCGAATCCGACAAAATCGGCGGCATGAACCACGCATGCGAATTTGAAACGTCGCTCTACCTCGCGATCGCGCCGGAACTCGTCGACATGACGCAAGCCGTTCGCGAACTCTCCCACCGCCCCACGAAAAACTACTGGGGCGATCTCATCGCCGGCGACGGCCCGCTCGTGATGATGGAACACTGGAGCGCGCTGAGCGAGAGCGGCGTCATGGGCGACCCGACGAAGGCTTCGGCCGAAAAGGGCCGCGCGTTCTTCGATGCGGCTGCCGACGGTATCGTCGAACTCGTCGACGAAATGCGCGCGCGCGCACCGGCGGTGCGTCGGGATCGCCATTGAGGCCACGCTCCGCTCGTCAGGCTCGCGCACTCCGCCCGGTTTCGTTCGTTTTCGTCGCCCTGCTCGCATCGCTAGCGGCCGGTCCCGGCTGCACTCGGGTCGGGAACTTGCAGCATCCCGGACAGCGCAACTCCTGGACGATGCCCGGCGTGTTGCGCATGGCAGGCCGGCAAGACCCGGACACGCTCGACGTCCTGCTCGGGACGCAAACCGTCGACACCGATCTCTCGATGTTTTGGGCGGGCTATCTCTTCAATTGGAGCGATCGCAACCGGCTCGAGCCGGAACTCGCGGTGCGCGAGCCCACCGTCGCCAACGGCGACATCAGCCGCGACGGTTTGACGATCGTGTATCGCTTGCGCCGCGGCGTACTCTGGCAAGACGGCGCTCCGTTCGGCGCCGACGACGTGATCTATACCTGGCACCAAATGCTCAACCCGCGCAACGCCGTCACCACGCGCATCGGATACGACGTCGTCTCGAACATCGAGCGACGAGGTCCGTATACGATTGCGGTGCATTTGAAGCACCGCTTCGCTCCGTTCGTCGCGTCGTTCTTTACGATGGCAAATCACCCCGATTGCATTCTCCCCAAGCATCTGCTCGCACAATACCCCGACATCAACCACGTCGCCTATAACGATCTGCCCGTCGGCACCGGACCGTTCCGAATCGCGCGCTACGAGCGCGGCACCGCGATCGAGTTCGTCGCCAACGAGCGTTACTGGCGCGGACCGCCGAAGCTCGCGCGCATCGACTACCGCATCATTCCCAGCGACAATACGATGCTCGCGATGCTCCAGTCGCACCAGCTCGACTTTTTCTTTCGGGCACCGGAAACGATGGCGGAAAGTCTGCGTAACGTTCCCGGAACGCGCGTGGTCTTGTCGCCGTTTACTCGCTATGCCGACATCGGCTTCAACGCGGCGGTCCCCGCGCTCGGCGACGTCCGCATGCGCCAAGCCCTGGCGTATGCCACCGACCGGCGATCCCTCATCGACAAAGTCACGCACGGTATCACCATCGCCGGTGACACCGATCAGCCGCCGTTTTTCTGGGCCTACGATCCGCATGCCAGACATTACGCCTACGACCTCGGGCTCGCGCAGCGAATGCTCGACGCCGCGGGATGGCGCCGCACCCAACCCGGCGGCATCCGCGAGCGCCGCGGCGTGCCCTTGGCACTCACCTTGGTGAGCTTCACCGGCTCCGGGACCGCCGCGGCCGCCGAGGCGCTGATTCAAGCGCAGTGGCGCCAAGCCGGAGTCGACGTGACCATCAAGAACTACCCGTCCGGGCAGCTCTACGCCACCAAATCCATGGGCGGAATCGAGCAGTCCGGTAAGTTCGACGTCATCTTTGAAAACTGGGCCAACGGCACCGATCCCGACGACTCCATCCTCATACTCTGTTCGATGGCACCCCCGGCCGGCTGGAACGTCTACCATTTCTGCAGCCCGGCGCTCGATGCCGCAGAGCGAACCGCGCTCGCGAGCTACGATCCGGCCGTGCGCCGAGCCGCCTACGCCCGCATCCAGGAAATCGCCGCCGAAGGCCTACCCTTTCTGGTTCTCTGGTACCAACGCGAACTCGACGTCGTCAACACCGATCTCAAGAATTACCGCCCGGCTCACGCGGTTACGCCGTTTTGGAACGCGTGGCAGTGGAGCATTTAGGAGATAGCATGCAGCAACGCCGCTCGTACCTCGGCCCGGTCGTGATCGTCGGCATCGTCGTTCTTATCGCACTCTTCGTCGGCGCGACGTATAACTCGCTGGTCACGCTGAGCCAGGCCGTCGACGCGCAATGGGCGCAAGTCCAAAACGTCTATCAGCGCCGCGCCGACCTCATTCCGAATCTCGTTGCCACCGTCAAGGGGGCGGCGAATTTCGAGTCGAGCACCTACGAAGCGGTCGCCAAGGCGCGCGCGAGCGTCGGTCAGATCTCGCCGCAGGTCGTGCAAAACGCCGTCAACAACCCGCAGGATTTCGCCCAGTACGCGCACGCTCAGGATCAGCTCGGATCGGTGCTGTCGCGCTTGCTGGCGGTATCCGAAAACTATCCGCAACTCAAGGCCACCGAGAATTTCCAAACGCTGCAGGCGCAACTCGAAGGCACCGAAAACCGGATCGCCTTCGAACGCAAGAAATACAACGACGTTGCGCGCGCCTTCAATACCAAACGCGATACGTTCCCGACCGTGTTCGTGGCCGGCATGTTCGGCGGCCGCTTCCCCGAAAAACCGTATTTCCAGTCGCAGCCGGGCGCGCAAACGCCGCCGGCGGTCAACTTCGGACAATGATGACGCAGCAAGATCGGGCCGTCGTCGCGCACGCCATCGCCGTCGCCGAACGGGGAACCACCGGACGCATCGCGGTTCGGGTGATTCCGGATAAAAGCGTGGATGCGTTCGAACGCGCCAAGCACGAGTTCGAGCGCACCGGGCTGCACCGCCACGATCCCGCAAATGCCGCTCTGGTCTTGGTTGCGCCCAAAGCGCGGCGGTTTGCCGTCGTCGGCGACCGCGCCCTGCACGCCTGCGTGGGCGACGCTTTTTGGAACCAGTTGATCCAAGAGAGCCGCCCCTATTTTACGCGCGGCGCCCTTACCGACGGCATCGTGCACGCGGTCGGCCGAGTCGGCGAAGCGTTGCGCGCGCACTTCGCCGTAGCGGCGGGCGAGGAAACGCCATGACGCCCGCGCGCGTTGCGTGGCTCTGCCTGACGCTCGTATTCGCATGCGCGTTACCGGCGGCCGCTGACGACTTCAAGGTGCCGCCGACTCCGGATCGCCACGTTACCGATTCCGCCGGCGCATTGTCGAGTGCGGCGCGAACGTCACTCGAAAACGAGCTTACGGCCTACGAAACGGCAACCGGGCACCAAATCCTCGTGTGGATCGGACAGACCACCGGCGACGTTCCGTTAGAAACGTGGACCGGCCAAACCGCCGATCGCTGGAAGATCGGCCGGCGCGGGCACGACGACGGTGCGGTGCTCTTTCTGTTCATGCAAGACCACAAGGTTCGCATCGAGGTCGGCTACGGGCTCGAAAGCGCGCTGCCCGACGCCGACGCGCATCGCATTATCGCCGACGACGTCGTGCCGCGGATGAAGGCGGGCGATACCGACGGCGCCGTTGCCGGCGGCGTTGCCGCGATGCTGACCACGATTACGCCCTCGTACAAGGGCGTAACGCCGCCGCCCGAAGCGGCCTCGACTCCGGTAAGCGGTGCCGTCGTCATCGTTCTCTTTTTGGTCGTCGGGCTGTTCTTCGCGTTTCTGATCTTCGTCATGGTGATGCAAGTGATCGGCAGCATTCGCTATGGCTATCTGGTGTTGCGCGAAGGATCGACGCGTGCCCGTGCCGACATGCGCCGCTGGTGGTTCTGGGGCAGCAGCGGGTTTCTCGCGGGAAGCGCGTCGTCGTTCGGCGGGGGAGGCTTCGGCGGCGGCGGCGGATTTTCGGCCGGCGGCGGCAGTTTCGGCGGCGGCGGAGCGTCGGGCGGCTGGTGACGCGACGAACCGCCGCGACGTGGGGTATAATCGCACCATGAAGCGCTCGACGGTTTTTATATCACTGGTTGCCGCAGCGTGTGCGGCCGCCGCGGGGAGTGCCGTGACTCCGGCACCGGCGGAGACCATCGTTTACGAGTTCGCCGCTCTTCCCGGGCCGGTTGTGAACTGCCAATGGTTCGACGACAATCTCAACGATCACTCGATCGATGCGATGATCCGCCAAACCGATCTCCTGTACAACCGCGTCGCGCTTCCGCCGGACGTGACGGTTGCAGTCTCGCAAACGGCTACCACCGCGCGCGGCGATCAAGTCGCGCAGTTCGACCTGCACGGCAGACTGCTGTGTGCCGGTGCCGCGGTGTTTCACCCGGAGATGACGGAATCTACGCCTTCGCCGCCTCCCGCCCCGTAAGCCGGGAGCCGTCGCGGCGACGATTCGTTACTCGCCCCGCGTAAACCACGTCCCGCCGGGAACGTAGACCGCCGAGCCCTCACCCCAAATGACGTGGTTCACGCCGTTGGAATCCACACTGAGCCCAAAGTAGTCCCCAAAGGGGAAGTCGTAGCCGTTCGCATTTTTGTACGGCGCACCGGAGCCTCGATCGGAAAGCCGCACGTTGCGCCCCCACGTCCGGCCGCCGTCGAGACTGCGCGCATACCACGTGTTCCAGGCGTGCGCGCCGTTGCGATCGTCCTGCCAAGCGAGCCGGAAGTCTCCGGGACGAGGTCCGGCCGCGACCGCTGGGCTGGTAGCGTTGCCTTGTGACGTGATGGCAATCGGATCGCTCCAGGTATTCCCGTCGCGTGAAGTCCGGACGTAGATTCGATTCGGCCCCTGCTTCCTCTGATTTTTAGCGTACGCGAACACGATCGTCCCGGCCGCGTCGACCGCAACGCAATCCTCGCCGGTAAAGAAATCCGGGTAACAATTTCTTTCGGTGCAGGGAGCGCCTTCGTGGGTCAACGCCATCGGAATGACGTTCCAGGTCGCGCCGCCGTCGCTCGACCGCGCCAGCGCGATATGTCCGTCGCCGGTTTGGTCGCTCCCCGATTCGCCGTCGATGCCAAACCAGACGGAACCGTCGCGCGCGACCGCACCGGCGTAGGAATAGTACCAAAGTTGAAGCGTCGTCGCCCGCACCGGGCGCATCCACGTCGTTCCGGCGTCGTGCGATACCGCCACGTAGAGTGCATCGAACACGTTGAACGACACGTAGACGTCGGTTCCCGATGCTGAAATGGCGAGCGTCGGCTTGTCGCTGTAACGGTGGAAACCGTCGAGCCGAACCGGCGCGCTCCAGGTACGGCCGCGGTCGCGGGATTGCGTGAACACGACACCCGGGAAGAAATTATCGAGGCACACGACGTCGATCGTTCCGTCCGGAGCAACGACTATCTGCGGGTCGAACTGAAAGTGCGGTTTGATGCCGCGCCGGCAGATGTGCCGCGATCGGTTCCAGGTCACGCCGCCGTCGTCGGACGACCGAAACAACAGAAAGTTGGGCCGTTGCTTGGTCGTCATCTGGTAGACCCAGTCGGAGGAGGGATCCGCCGCGTTCACCGGCTCCCAGTCGTCTCGGCCCGCGACGCCCCAGAGCTGTTCCGGCTCGAAACCCGCCAGCCGGCGTGCGAACGGCGCGCGTTCTGCGAATCGGTCGGACCCCGTTTGAGCGGCGGGACCCAGCGCGTTTTGCCGGCCGCCGCACGACACCGCGGCGCCCGCGACGACGACGACGATGGCCCAGCGCAACCATTTCACGATGAACGTTCGGATTTCAAGCCGCCCCGAGAGCAAGCCTCCGCTCGTCGCTGAATTTCGAGTCGCGGCGGTGTTTTGCAGCGGCAGGCGCTGGGTACTTCGCAGGGTAAGCGGCGTCCGCACCCGCGTCCGCCGGCGAAATATCGCTTTTTTCATACAGAAAGGTTTTTCGAAATGCTCGCCGCGATCAAATCTTCTGCGTTGGCCGTGGTCTTGGGCCTCGTTTCGATTCCCGCAATCGCTGCGTACGTTTACGTTTCGACGTCACCTCCGGCCGCAATCGTCGAAACGGTGCCCGCCAGCCCCGGCGCGGGATACGCTTGGGTGCCGGGGTATTACCAGTGGAACGGCTCGCGTTACGTCTGGGTTCACGGGCACTACGCCCACCATGCCGGACGTTGGTGCGGGGGACACTGGAGACACGAGCACCGCGGCTACTATTGGGTGAACGGCTACTGGTGCTAACGCCGAGTCGCCCAACAAGGTCACTCGAGAGCGCGCGATAAACCGGCGAGACCGGCGCGCACCAGCTCGGCGTCGCCGATGCGATGACCGT
Source organism: Candidatus Tumulicola sp. (assembly GCA_049585095.1). Taxonomy (GTDB): domain Bacteria; phylum Vulcanimicrobiota; class Vulcanimicrobiia; order Vulcanimicrobiales; family Vulcanimicrobiaceae; genus Tumulicola. Next base: position 18,274 of record JBAUZB010000205.1, on the reverse strand, counting down.
AGTGCGCAACGAGCGTGGAGCTGTAGATGGCGCGATACTGCGCCAGGCTCCACGTTTCGGCGTCGATCTCGCCGTACGCATCGACGAACGCCGAGCGCGTCGCCGGCGGAAGGACCGAGAACGCGATCGCGAGATCGAGCGCCGGATCGCCGAAATGCACGTCGCCCCAATCGATGACGCCGGCAGCCCGGTGGTCGCCGTCGACGAGAATGTGCCGGGCATACAAATCCCCGTGCACCAGCGTTCGCCGGTCGCCGCGAGGACCGCGCGGCGCGACCGACTTCAACTGCCGTTCCAGCGGTGCGATGTGATGCAACAAGCCGGCGGCGTGTAACTCGCGCAAACGCGCGGAAACCTTTGGCATGCACCGGGGGTGATCGAGCCGCCCGATCCGATCGACGTCGACTCCCGGCGGCGGCAGCCGGGCGGCGTCGCACGCATGCAGCGCGCGCAGAAAGGCTCCGCAGGTGGCCGCCACTCCCGCATACTCGTCATCGTCAAGAGATTCGGACGACAACGTACGGCCTCCAAGAAGCTTGTAACCGGCAAAGGGCCACCGATACTCGCCGTCGGGAACGCCTGCGAAACGTGGGACGGGAATCGGCAACGGCAGGTGCGCTGCAATCGCCGGCAGCACGCGCAACTCGGTCTCGATGAGCGGCACCGCAACCTCGCGGCGCGGGAACCGAAAAACGTACGCTCCCCCGACCAAAAAGGCCGCATTGTCCCATCCTTCGCCGAACGGTTCGACGGCGCGCTCGGCGAGGGCTGGAAACTGCCGCGCGATGACGCGGCTCGCCAGCGCCACGTCGATGCGAACTTCGGCCTCCCACGGTTCGGGCATCACGCCGGCCGGACGCGAAACGCCAGGCTTATCCGCGCGCCGACGGCCGCCCCGACCTTTGGGATGCCGTGATCGTAGTGCTTTTGGGTTTCGTAACTCATCACGATCACGCTGCCGTGCTCGAGGTCGAGGTCGAGTATCCGGCGCGGCCGCGCCTTGCTGCGGATCGTCATTCGCCGAACCGCACCGAGAGAAACCAGCGCGATCGGAAAGCCGGCGACGATTTCGTAGAGATGATCGTTGTGCGGTGCGACGCTGTCGCGTCCGTCGCGATACAGATTCAATCCGGCGTTGGTGAATACGACGCCGCCGCTGGCCGCGCCGGCACGGCGTGCGGCCCGCGCCAGTTCCGGCGGTAGGTCCTCAGCATCGAGCCGATATCCGGCAACCAATCGCGGCACGTCGACGTCGCGATCGTACATACGGCGGCGCTCGCTGCGCCACGCTACGCTCGACCGTAACGCTTCGAACCATGCCGACGCGGTGGGCGCGTCGATCCATCCGGGCAAGTACGTGATGGTTCCGGTGGCATCGTCGAGCAGCGTGTGGCGGTGGTCGCCAAACAGTCCCAACTGCGCCATCGCACGCTCGTCGGGCGACGAGCCCTTAGGGGTACAGGCCGCGCAGTTTGGTGGCTTCTGCGACGCGCTCGACGGCGACCGCATAGGCGCCTTTCCGCATCGAGACGCCGTAGCGCGTCGCCTGCTCGTGCGCCTCGCGGAAGGCGCGCGTGATAATCCGCTTCAGCCGCTCGTTGATTTCGTCTTCTTCCCAGAAATTGGCCTGCAGGTCTTGCACCCATTCGAAATATGAGACCGTTACGCCGCCCGCATTGGCCAAAATGTCCGGCAGCACGACGATTCCGCGATCGAAAAGGATGTCGTCGGCATCCGGCATCGTCGGTCCGTTGGCGGCTTCGGCGACGACCCGCGCCTTGATGCGCGGCGCATTCTCGCGGGTGATGACCTTTTCCAATGCCGCCGGCACGAGCACGTCGCAATCGTATTCGAGGACTTCGCGGTTGCCGATCCGCTCGCCGCCGGTAAACCCGACGATCGATCCGGTTTCAAACTTGTGCGCGGTGACTTTGCGTACGTCGAGCCCTTTCGGATTCGCGACGCCGCCTTGCGAGTCGGATACCGCGACCACGCTATAGCCGCGCTGATCCATCAGCTGCGCGGCATACATGCCGGCGTTGCCGAAGCCTTGAATCGCAACGCGGGCGCCCTCGATCGGTCTCTCGAGTACCGCCATCGCTTCATCGGTAGCGTACAGGCAACCGCGCGCCGTCGCCTTGTCGCGTCCGAGCGATCCGCCGATGGAGATCGGCTTGCCGGTGACGACTCCGGGTATCGAAAAGCCCTGCTGCATCGAGAACGTGTCCATGATCCACGCCATGATTTGCGGCGTGGTGTACACATCGGGCGCAGGAATGTCTTTTTCGGGTCCGATGATGATGGAGATTTCACTGGTGAAACGGCGCGTGAGATTTTCGAGTTCCTGCGTCGACATGTGCTTGGGATCGCAGATGACGCCGCCCTTCGCTCCGCCGAACGGAATGTTGACCAGCGCGCACTTCCAGGTCATCCACATCGCCAATGCCTTGACTTCGTCAAGCGTCACGTCGGGGTGGAATCGAATCCCGCCTTTGCCGGGACCGCGCGCCATGTTGTGCTGCACGCGATACCCGGTGAATACGCGGAACTCGCCGTTGTCCATGCGAGCGGGCACCGATACTTCGAGTATGCGTTTCGGCTGGCGGAGGTAACCGTGAATCGACGCGTTGAGACCGATCAGTGCGGCAACTTCGTCGAGCTGATGCTGAGCCATTTCCCAGACGTTGTCGGTGGCTTGGAGGGCGGACAGATCTTGTGCCATTCTCGGCTCTTCGAAAAAAACGAATGCGCGACCTTTCGGCCGCGCATTCTCAGCGCCTAGGATCCGCGACGGAGCGCGGGGATGACGATACTAGTAATGCGGCTTTCCGTAGATGTTTTTGTGTAGAGCCGGCAAGTGCGGGTTCCTCCACTTGGTGCCGTCGACGAACGTAATCTTCAGCGGCACGCACTCCACGATGGACGTACCGAGCGGAAACACGTTCGGGTTCAAGCCGAACTGGTGCTTGATTTCGGCGCCGGGCGAAAACGTACCGACGTCGCGCACTTCGGCAACCAACTGGTTGCGCGCAATCAGACCGAACTCGATATCCTTCATCACGACGTTCGTCGCATTTGAATAGTCGATGCTGAGGGTTGGATCGCGCTCGACCGGATACTGATAATAGCTGTACCCGCCGTAGACGCTAGGCCAGCCCCAGTACGGGCCGCCGGGGTAGTACGCCGGAGTGTAGCCTCCGGCCATGTAGGTGTTGCGCTGGGGATTGCAGGTGGTCACCTTAAGCGGATGGGGCATCGCCACGTGTTGGCTGGACATCATCGCGGCGGCTACCTTCGCCGTAGCCGGGGCGTTTTGCGCCAACGTGACCGCCGGAATGCCTGCGATGAGGAACAGCGCGACGACGCGCGACACTAAACGAACCGTCTTCATGTTTGTGAAAGTCCTTTGCTCGAGAAATGCACGGGAATCCAGGAGTTTGGCAAACTCCTCAGACGCTACGGTTCTGCCAGCGGCATGGCCGCACCTACGCGGGCGGGTGCGCCGAACTCGAATGAACCGTGTGCGCAGGGGTGGGTCCGTTCGCGGACGGCGGCGTTCGAGCGGGAACGATCGTCGTTCCGCGTGGCGCGGGATTTGCCGGCCGGGTCACCGGTATCGTCGATAAGGCGTTCGCCGGCGACGCGCGCAGCGTAGGAAGCGCGTTCGTCGAGCTCGGTGACCGCGGGACGGCGATCGGCGCCGTCTTCTCCGCGATCGCGCCGTGCGTTACCGGAGGCGCACCGGAAACCACCGGCGCGCCGCCGACTCGGCCGGCATCGGCTGCGGTTGCGTGTGCGAAATTCCCGTCGCTCCACGCCGTCACATCGATGACGGTCGCTCCGCCGAACCGCGCGTTGCGGAATGCGGCGGTCAACGGATGCATGCGTGGCGAGTCGTTTCGGTGCCGTCGCGGCGGCGGCGCGGGCGGCGGATAGTAGCGCTGGGGATTCCACGCAACGTACGGCTCGAACGGCGCCAGCGGCACCCAGCCGAACTGCGAGAACCCCAGCGGTCCGGTGCCCAATCCGAAGAAGCCGACGAGCGCCGGGGCCCAAATCGGATCGAAGCCGGCGGGCGGCGGATACCAGCACCAGCCATATCCGGACGAATACAGCCATCGTCCGTAGTGATACGGCACCCACGCCCAGGGCTCTGCGCCGATCCACGTCCAGCCGTATGGGTTCTGATAGCTCCACGCACCATGGCGGTACGGCGCCCATGCAGAACTCTGCTGTGGAACCCACACGCGTCCGTAGGCTGGTAAGCTCGCCCAGCGCCCAACAGCATCGAAATCGTCGTAGCCCGCGATACTCGCCGGCAGCGCTACGTCATCGGTAAGCGCGGCCAGAAGCGTCGAGTCGCGGCTCGCGCTGAATTCGTCGAAGGCGTCGCGAGCCGTTGCCGAATGCGACGAAGCGCTGTCAGCTGCGCCGTGCACCACGAGCGTGGCGCCCGGCAGAACCGTCACCGTCTTATGCGGCATAACCACGTCGCATTGTCCGCTGCGCGGCGTGACGGTTGCCGAGCCGTCGTCACCCATGGAGATGCGATACGCTCCGGCATAGCGGGTGCGCAGCGCGATGGTCGGTGTGGAGATTTCGGTTACGGTATCGCCGCCGCGCAAAATGGATAGTTCGAAGGAGCCACCCGTTACTTCGATGCGCCGGCCGCCGGCGCCGTTGCCGTCGATTCGCCCGGCGGCACGGCCGTCGAAGCGTAGCTCGGAGAGACCGTCGAGTTGAATTTCGGCGCGTGCGCCGGCGTCGTCGCTCTCAAATGCATCGCCCGGCATCAGCGGTGCATTGACCCTGGCGGCCACCGGCGTTGCGGCATCGCGCGGCGTTATGAAGAAAGCTCCGGTTTGGATGATGCTGACGCGGGCGACGTGCACCGCCGCGGTGCCGGCATCACCGGTCTTCGAATCCAGGGCGGCGGCACGTGCGTCAACGGCGGGGCCGAGCGTAGCCCAGACGAGCAGACACCCGAGCAGACCGGCCGCGCGTTTCGTTCGCATCCCTCTTCCCCAGGCTAATTGAACCCCACTGGCAGCGGTCCCCGCATTGTGCCCGGATTAAAGAACGATGAGCTCGCGGCTATCCGGCGTGAGCGTTTGCGTTCCGCCGCCACTGACGACCGTCGCGGATCCGCTGCGGACCCCGACCAGCGTTTGACCGTTCGGCAGAACCGAAACGCGGTAGTCGCCGCTCCGGTTCGGCCGGATGGTTGCCGAAGGCGTGTCGATTTGCTGGGTGGCGCCCGGACCCGGTAACTCCGCCAGTTCGGCACTCCCGTCTACGAGCTGCACTTCGCACGATCGCGGATCGAGCCTCACCAAGCGTACTTGCGTCTCTTGACTCAGTTGCAGCGTCGAACCATCCTCAAACCGAATCTCGGTCTGCGATCCATTGGCCGTCGAAATCGAATCGCCCGGCAGAAGCGTCGCGCCGATCGAAGCGGCGCCGTACCGGGCGTCGTCGCCCCGGACGATCGCCACGTCGCCCGCAAGGGCGCCGACCCTCGCAAGTTCGGGCAGGCGCGGCGTCGCGAGTTGCGCTGGTATCGCCGGGGCTGCACCGATGAACCAGCCTGCGGCGAGGACGATTCCTAGAACTTTTCCGGCGGGGACGATCATCCGTGCTGCGGTTGCTCCGTTGGCTGCGCTCTCCCGAGCATACGCGAGGATCGCGCCGAAGCGGTTAAGATCGACTGAAAAGTAGCGGCCGGACCTTGAAGGTACCTTTTTGCTTCCCTGGGTAAATCCGCATTCGGGAGGTTACGACTAATGAAGCACATCGAAACCAAGCTTACGCGTCGCGATTTCGTACGGCGTGCGATCGTGTTGCCGGCACTCGCCGGCTTGCTCTACTCGGCGCAAAGCGCGCCGGCGCAAGCCAAAGGATCGCAAGCGCAATACAAATATCAAAACAAGCCCAACGGCAGCAAGAAATGTTCCGGCTGCACCTTCTACATCGCCGGCAAAACCTCGACCGCCAACGGCTCGTGTAAGATCGTCACGGGCTCGATCAGCCCCAACGGCTATTGCATCGCCTACTCACCAAAGTCCAGCTAACGTCGGTGGTCGCACTCGCGCTTGCGTAGTCGCTACGGCGGAAGGATTTGTGCGGCGACGGTCGTTGACGCGCTCATTTCGAGATTGTCGGATGCAGAACCGAGCGCGACTTCATACTGCCCGGCACGAATCCGCCATACGTCCGCCGCGGCGTCGAAGTCTGCGAGCAGGCGAGGATCGGCGACGAGCGTGAGCGTCTGCGTCTGCCCGGGCGCAAGCGTCACACTTGAGAACCCAATGAGCCGCATCTCCGGAACGCCGGCTTTTTGCGTGAGATAGACTTGCGGCGTGTCAATTCCAGGTCGATCGCCGGTGTTGGTCACGTCGAACTGCACGGTGAGCGGCTGTTCCTTTTCAATGCGAAAGCCGCTGTTCCGAAAGGTCGTATACGAGAGGCCGTAGCCGAACGCAAAAAGCGGTTTAAGGCTCTGCTTCACGTAGCGACGGTATCCGACGTCGCCGCCTTCCGAATACGTGACGGAAAAAGGTGCTAGTGTGCCGTGTTTTCCAGAGGCGCTGAGCGCGAGCAGTTCGTCAAGCCCCGGTAGCGTCGGGCGGGCGAGCTGCTCCTCGCTTGCCGGAAACGTTATTGGAAGCCGCCCGCTCGGATCGACCTTGCCGGATAGCACGTTCGCAATAGCCTCACCGCCTTTTTGTCCAGGATACCAGCATTCGAGCACCCCGCTCACGCGATCGAGCCACGGCATCGTTACGGGATTACCGGTCTCCAGCACGACGATCGTATGAGGATTTGCCGCGGCAATCGCCTCTATGAGTGCGTCTTGCCCGTTCGGCAGCGTCAAGTCCGGATCGTCAACGGCTTCAGAGTTCCACCGCGTTGCAAAGACGATAGCAACATCAGCTTGCTTCGCCAACGCCGCCGCACTGCTTGGATTGCTCCCATCCGCAAATCCAACCTGTGCGGATGGCGCGCCGGCGCGGATCGCCTTGAGCGGCGATGACGGGTCGTACACGACTGGGCCTGACGGCGATGGTTCGTTTCCCGCGAGCAAGACCGCAGCCGCGCCTCCGACCGGCGTGACTTGGGCCGAGCCCCCGCCGGAGAGCACGCCCGCATCGGCGTGACCGCCGATCACGGCGACGCGCTGGGTCGCGGCAGCGATCGGTAACGTGCCGTCGTTCTTGAGCAACACAATACCGCGCTCGGCCTCACGGAGCGCGACTTGCGCGTGCGCGTCATAATCGATGGGCGATTCTTGCGGCGGCTGCGCGAATAAGCCGACCGCAAGCATCGACCGCAAAATGCGCTCATTCATCTTCGCAAGAAGCAACACGGGGACGGCGCTAAAGTACCCAGAGCCGTTGAAATTGGCGTCAAGCTCGACTGCCGACTCCTGGTCGAGTCCATTCGTGACGGCAGCGGGATTGTTTACGGCACCCCAGTCGGACATAACCCAACCCTTGAATCTCCAGTCGCGCTTCAGTACGTCGCGCAACAGGTGCTCGTCATTACATGCGTAGACGCCGTTTATGCGATTGTACGCACACATTACGGCTCCGGGTTGCCCAGTTTCAATGGCGATCTCAAAGGCGAGAAGATCGCTCTCGCGCATCGCCGATACCCCGATGTCGGCAGACAAGACGTTTCGCCCGGTTTCTTGGTCGTTCAGCGCAAAATGCTTTGCTGTAGCGATCACATGCCGGCTTTGAGTGCCGCAGATAGACGCGGCCGCTAGCGTTCCGGCTAGCAACGGGTCCTCCCCGAGATATTCGAAGTTCCGACCGTTGCGCGGATCGCGCGCGAGGTCAAGGCCGGGGCCGAGGAGCACGTTGAAGCCCTTGTGCCAAGCTTCATCGCCGACGATCACCGCGCTGTCGTAAGCAATCTGCGGATCCCAGGTAGAAGCTAGCGCCAATCCGGACGGCATCGCGGTCGCAACATCGCCTGGGCGAACATTGCCGGGGTTGGCGATGCCGAGGATCGCGTCCGTTTCTTGGAGTGACGGAATGCTCAGTCGAGCAATGCCCGGTACGAAGCCTGCCGAGCCGATCGCACCCGCCGGCGTGGGATCCCGAAACGGCCGGGCCAAATGCCCTTGCACGAGCTGGAGGAGCTCGGCCTGCGTCATCGACGCGACGAGCTTTTGCGCGCGCGAATCGGCCGATGATCCGGCAAGCGCGGCGCAGAAGGCAAGAGCTGAAATCATTGTTCAACCTAAAATTATGAAAGTATTCCGTCCGCTTCGCGTTGGCACACGTGTAGATAGATGAACCGGTATTAGCCGGGATCCGCCATATGACTCCCCATTCGAATCGCCATCTGATGATTCCGGCTTGGAGTATATCAAGGGGGCGCGCGCCGGCCTCGCCGGTTAAGGTTTGCGTTGATGGATAACGAGTTGATTTCCCTCGGAATCCTCGCCAATGGGCATGAACGCGTGGGGTGGAAGGCCGAGCCTGGACGGAAGGCCGCGCCTACGATGAGGCACCGGCAGTCTGAACAGGTTGCCAACCGCGCCGCGTCGATACCTGTAATTATCTGCGGTCGACGCATCTATGCGTTCGCCGTCAATGGCCGTTTAGCGCCCCAGGAGGGATTTTCGCATGACGTTGGTTCGCCTCGTCCTCAGCGTGTGTATCGTCGCAATGACGTCGTGCAGTCGCGACGCCGCTTTCGCGCCGGTAACGAGTCCAGCTGCGCCATTTGCTACCCTCGATGGCGGTCCGTATCTGCTACATGTGGTCCCCTTCTTTGATTTCAAGGGCGGCAAGTCTGGATACGATCCGCTTGGGACTCCCGGCGGCCGTCGTGGTTTGGTCGGCACCGCCGCTGCACTGTACGGTAGCGCGTTTGCGGGTGGGGACAGCAAATGTGCTTACGGCAATGGAAAGGGATGCGGCGTTATTTACAAGTTGACACCTCAGATGGGAAAGTCCACGTACAAAGAGACGGTGCTGGTAACGTTTACGGGCCCAAATGGAGCCGTTCCGTATGCTTCCGTGCACATGGTTGCGGGCGGGGATATCTTCGGCACCACGTACTACGGCGGGCAGTATAAAGGAGGGACGGTCTTTAAGCTGCATCCATCGGGATCGGGCTACACCGAAAGCATTATCCATAGCTTCGGTAATGGCAGCGACGGCGCTCATCCTTATGCGCGCGTCCTCGATATGGATGGCGTACTCTACGGAACCACGATTGGTGGCGGCACGCACAAACGCGACTTGTGCAAGACCATAGGAGGCTCCCAGGACGGAAGTTGCGGCACGGTCTTCAGCATCGACCTGACGACGGGAGCCGAGCGCGTGTTGCATAGCTTCGGTGCTGCCGATGACGGGGCAAGTCCCTACGCTGGCCTCATCTACGCAAACGGGACATTTTACGGCACCACGGACCTCGGCGGAAGAAACGCCTATTGCGGAACCGTTTACAACATTAGCCTGACGGGCCAGGAACGCATCCTGCACAGTTTTGCCAACGCCCCTGACGGCTGTAAGCCACTCAGCGCATTAGCCTGGATCAACGGCTCCCTCTACGGCACGACCTCCCGCGGCGGCGGGAACTTTGGTCCGGCCCGCGAGGGAGCCGTCTTCAGCATAGATATTGCGACGGGCGTCGAGCAAGTGCTGCACAAGTTCGGCGAGGGCAACGATGGATCTGAGCCCGAAGGTGCTCTGCTCTATTCAGGCGGTAAGCTCTACGGAACGACGTCTCTTGGTGGGGGAACTGCCGGGTGCACCTACGGCTGTGGTACCATCTTCCGTCTCGACCCTTCAGGTTCGCAGTACCGGCGGCTCTATGCTTTCGGGGGCGGCGCCAACGGTGCAGCCCCAACCGATAGGGTCCTGTTCACGGACGGTTCGTTCTTCGGTACGACCTCGGCCGGCGGCTTGCACGGCTTCGGAACCGGCTTCAAGCTGACGCTTTAAATCGGATTCCCAACCCTAGCGTGGAGCTGCCCTAGGTATCCGGACAAGCGAGCCGTTAAGCAAGCGTATTACAACTCGAGATCGGAAGCTCGACGTGCGAGCTCGCTAGATCAGCAATGCCTCGTCGGCAGCGCGCGCTTCAGTCCAGCTGCGGCCCTCCTCCATAAGATCAGCCGCCTCCGAACCGAGTGCGCCTTCGATGGCAATCACTAGGAGCGAATGCTCCTTCTGTTCGGTAAACTCGCGCCGTATTTCAAATTCGGCGATGCGCGAGTCGACGAAACCTATGAGCCGAGCGGCGCGGCGGCGGTCATCCAGCACAACGGGGATGTCGGTACCCGGTCGCAACGCAGCAACCGCCGCCAGATGCTGTAGCGCCGCGACGGCGGAAGCAGCGATTTGCCGCTCTTGAGCGAGCGCAAGGGCTTCGCGCGCATGCGACGCAGCATCGTCCCAGCGGCAAAGCGACACGAGGTAGGCAGCCAAATTACAGAGACCGAACGCGACCGAATCGGTGTCGTTCAGCGCGCGCTGTATTTCGAGTCCTTCGCTAACCAATCGTACTGCTGCTTTAGCGTCGCCGGCCTGGAACTCCAATTCGGCGAGATTCAGCGCAACGTGAGCCGAAGGTCGCGCGGCACCGATTGACTTCCAAACCTCAAGCGCGTCGGCAAAAAGCCCGCGCGACGTTTCCACCTCGCCCGCGCTCAGGTGTAGGTTAGCGAGATAAATCAACGCCGCCCCCATGCCCCGGTGCGCGCCCAATTGACGAAACTCGGTCAGCGCCTTACGCAACAGCGCGTCACCCTCGGCAGTCTCCCCAAGCAGCCCGCGCGCTGCGCCCGTAAACATTTGCGCCAAAGCAATGCTGTGCCGATCGCCAAGCTCCGTGAACTGTTTAAGCGCTAGCTCAGCCTCCGATAATGCACTCTTATAGCGGTGGGTGAGCATGGATAGGTTCGCTGCCGACAGCTCTAGGCGCGCTCTATCCCGGGCCGGCGTCTCGGCGTGGACGACCTCCAATCCAGTCTGAACCCAACGCAGGCCTTCCGCAGGTGCCATCGTGAACCATACCGGTAGCAACGCAGCCGCGAGACGCTGCGCAAGGTCGAGATCGCCGGAAATATCGAATGCCCATCGCAGTGCGGCGCGCCAATTTTCCAGCTCAGGTTCGGCGCGCGTCCTCCACGTGGCGTCGGGCGTCGTGTCCCACGCAACTTCCAACTCCTCCGCCAGGTTCAAATAAGCGGTTCCGTGAGCGCGTGCCACCGATTCGAGTTCGTCGTGCTCGATCAATTTCTCGCGTGCGTATGCGCGCATTGATTCCAGTAACCGGAATCGCGTTTTCTCTCCGGCAGGGTCGGCTTGTAAGAGGGACTTATCAACCAACGATGTCAGCGAATCGAATATCTCGCTGCCCGCGATTGCGCCGCTCGCGCACGCAGAGGTGGCGATATCAAGGGTGAATCCGCCGGCGAACACCGCAAGGCGCCGGAATAGCGTGCGCTCCGGCTCGGAGAGCAGATCGTAACTCCAGTCGATCAGGGCGCGGAGCGTTTGCTGCCGCGGAAGCGCAGTGCGGCTGCCGCCGGTGAGCACGCGAAAGCGTTCCTCGAGCTCCTGCGCAAGTTGAGGGAGTGCCAACACTTTCACGCGCGCCGCTGCTAACTCGATCGCCAGCGCAATCCCATCGAGCTGCCGGCAAATCTCCGTTACGATCGGCGCATTGACGTCGGTCAGTCGGAACCGCGCGTCGGATGCAGTGGCGCGTTCCGTAAAGAGCGCGACCGCGCCGTACCCGAGCGCTTCCCTCGTCGTCAGCAGCGTCTTATCGGTTGGAACCGCCAACGATGGCATGCGATACACGTGCTCGCCTGAGATGCGCAGCGGCTCGCGACTCGTCGCAAGGAGGCGTACCTGCGGGCAGTCGTGCAGGATCGCCTCGGCGATCCGCGCGACTTCGTCGATAAGATGCTCGCAGTTGTCGAGCACGAGCAGCAAGTCCTTACGCTTGAGATAGTGCAGCAGCGTGTCGAGCACGGGGCGGTCGAGCTGCTGGGTCAGTCCTAACACCGACGCGACCGCTGCCGTCACCAGCGTGCGGTCGCTTAACCGTGCAAGGTCAACAAACCACACGCCGCCGGCCGAGCCGCCCAGCAGTTCGGCGCCGACTTGAAGGGCGACCCGCGTCTTGCCGACGCCACCGGTTCCTACCAGCGTAACCAGCGGGAACTCGCCGACCAGCGCCTCGATCTCTGACACAACCTCGCGACGCCCGATCAGCGGCGTTACTTGCCGCGGCAAGTTATTCGGCAGCGACCCCAGCGAGCGAAGCGGCGGGAAAGTTTCGGGAAGGCCCGGCGCGAGCAACTGCCAAACCTGTTCCGGCTCTACGAGGTCTTTCAGGCGGTGTTCACCCAGATCGCGCAACTCGATTTTCTCCGGCATCACCCCGCGCAACAGTTGCGCGGTTGCATTAGAGGTCACTACCTGGCCACCGTACACAATGTCCAAAAGCCGCGATGTGCGATTGGGCGCCGGTCCGAAGTAGTCGCCATCGCGCTCGTCGGCGGTACCGCTGTGCAGAGCCATCCGCACGAGCAATCCACCGACTGCGGAGAAATCTTGCGCGATAAGAGCGCGCTGCGCATCCAGCGCCGCCGCGACCGCATCCGGCGCGCGCCAGAAGGCTGCACAGAATGCGTCGCCGACCGTCTTGAAGACGTGACCACCGTGCGCTTCGATTGCCGTGCGCACGAGGTCGTCATGCCGGCGCAGCGCCAAGGCCATCGCTTCGCGCTGACGCTGCCAATGCTGCGTGCTCCCCTCGATGTCGCTGAAGAGCAGCGTGACCGTTCCGGTCGGAAACGGACCGACAGGTACACGGATTGGCTCGCGCGCGTGCTCCATGGAAGGCACTTCGCGCCGCTCCGAGGGCGCTCCGCTCGCCTAAACTACACGACTTCGAAGAGGCCGGCCGCGCCCATTCCGCCACCCACGCACATCGTCACCACGACGTACTTGACGCCGCGGCGCTTGCCTTCGATAAGTGCGTGCATCGCCAGCCGGGTTCCGCTCATACCGTAAGGGTGACCGATGGAAATTGCGCCGCCGTCGACGTTGAAGCGTTCCTCGGGAATGCCGAGCGCGTCGCGGCAATACACCGTTTGCACCGCAAAGGCTTCGTTCAGTTCCCATAGGCCGATGTCATCGATCGTCAAGCGATGCCGCGCCAGCAGCTTCGGCACCGCGTACACCGGCCCGATGCCCATCTCGCCCGGATCGCAACCGGCCACCGCGAAGCCGCGATACAATCCCAGCGGCGTGAGTCCGCGGTCGCGGGCGAGGTCGGCATCCATCACCACCACGGCGGCGGCGCCGTCGGAAAGCTGCGAGCTGTTGCCGGCCGTAATGCTCGTGTCCGCAATACCCGGAACGGCGCCGGGCAGCTTCCGCAGCGCTTCGAGGGTGGTGTCGGGACGATTGCCTTCGTCGGCTGCGAGCAGGACGTGCTGCTCCGAAACCGAGCCGCTTTCCCGGTCCGCGACGTATTTCCAGGACGGCAGCGCGACGATCTCGGAATCGAAGCGGCCGGCCGCCTGAGCCGCCGCCGTACGCTGCTGGCTCGCGAACGCGTACTCGTCTTGGCGCTCGCGCGAGACTGCGTATTTCTTCGCGACGTTGTCCGCGGTGTAAAGCATCGGCATGTACACGTCGGGCACGTGACGCAACAGCCACTCCTCGGTGTAGAATTTCATGTTGAGATGGTTTTGAACCATACTCACCGACTCGACGCCGCCCGCCACGATCACGCGCGCGCCGTCGGCGATGATGCGCTCGGCGCCGGCAGCGATCGCGTCCAGGCCCGAGGCACAATAGCGGCTCACGGTTTGGCCCGCAACCGTCACCGGGCAGCCGGCGCGCAGCGCCGTCGTACGCCCAATGTTATTCCCGGTCGCGCCTTCGGGCAAGCCACAGCCGATCACGACGTCGTCGACTTCGGCCGGATCGACGCCGGCGCGTTCCATCGCATGTTTGACGACGTGCCCCGCCAGCGTCGCGCCGGGCGTCTGATTGAAGGCACCGCGGAACGCGCGGCCGATCGGCGTGCGCGCCGCCGAAACGATCGCCGCGTCAGGCATTCACGGGTTCCTTGGCGGCGGCGTGTTGCGCGAAGGAGCCCCCACGTGCCGCAATTTCCGCAAGCAGCGGCGCCGGCGTCCATTGCGCGCCGAACTCCTCGCGAAACTGCACGACGCGAGCGTACACGGCATCGACACCAACGGCGTCGGCGTACCACATCGGGCCGCCGCGGTGCGGCGGAAAACCGTAACCGTAAACGTAGACGATGTCGATGTCACCCGGACGCAGCGCCACGCCTTCTTCCAGCAAGTACGCACCGCGGTTCACTAGCGCATAGACCAACCGGTCGCGAATCTCGTCGTCGCTTGCCGGCCGCGGCGCGACGCCCGCTTTGCGCGCTTCTTCGGCGAATACTGCGTCGATCGCCGGATCGGGAATCGGTTCCCGCCCTTTGCCGACCGCGCGGTCGTAGGTGAAAAATCCCGCCATCGTCTTCTGACCGAGACGTTGCATTTCAACCAAACGGTCGAGAACCTCGGTGCGTCCTTTCCCGTCGTCGCCGCGCGCCTTCGCGACGTGCCAAGCGACATCGATGCCGGAGAGATCGGACATGGCGAACGGACCCATCGGAAATCCGAAGGCTTTCATCACGCCGTCCACCCGCACCGGCGGTACGCCTTCTTCGGCGAGTGCGATTGCCACCCGCGCATAGTCGAAGATCATCCGATTGCCGATGAAGCCGAACGCGTTGGCCGATACCACCGCCTTCTTCTGCAGCGTTTTACCCAGGCGTAACGCCGTCGCAAGGGTTTCCGGCGACGTCTTCGCACCGCGGACGATCTCGAGCAACGGCATGATGTTCGCCGGCACGAAGAAGTGCAGGCCGAGGAAGTTTTCGGGTCTGAGTGTGACCGATGCCATCGCATCCACGTCGAGCGTCGACGTATTCGAAGCCAGAATCGCCTCGGGCTTTACGAGGTCGCGAATCGTATCGAAGACGCTCTTCTTTACCGCCATGTCTTCGAACACGGCCTCGACGATTACGTCGGCGTCGGACAACTCGCCGTAGTCGTCGGTGAACCGTATCGACTGGCCGCGCTGCCAGGCTTGTTCCTGGGTGAGTTTACCTTTCTGCACCTGGTACATGAACATGCCCATGACGGTTTGGCGCGCCTTGTCGACCGCGTCGTCGCTCGGATCGGCCACCACCACCGGGATCCCGGCTTGCGCGAACGTAATCGCGATACCGGTGCCCATCGTGCCGGCACCGATGACGCCGGCTTTGGTTACCGGACGCGATGCAACGCCGGCGACGCCCGGAATCTTCGACAGCTCGCGTTCGGCGAAGAACACGTGCCGCAATGCCAACGATGGTGCCGAACGCGCGAGTTCCTCGAACAGCCGGGCTTCGCGTGCGAGACCGAATTCGAACGGCAGCTCGACGGCGGCTTCGACCGCGTCGACCAGCTTGTGCGCGGCGAACCCCCCGTTGTTCTCGGGAGGCAACATCTTGTGTGCCTGCGATACGACGAACGGCGCGGCCTGCGCCGGAATCCCTTTGCCGATGAACGCCGTACGCTGTGAAATCCGCCGTTTCTGCGATTCCGCCCGCTTCGCCAGCGCAACCGCAGCGCCGGCTGCATCGTCTTCGACGACGCCATCCACGATGCCGAGCTGGCCGGCTTTTTCGGCCGAATGGCTGCGCCCTTTGAGCATGAATTCGAGCGCCGCCTGCGCTCCGATCAAACGCGGGAGACGCTGCGTTCCGCCGGCTCCCGGCAGCAGCCCGAGCTTGATCTCCGGCAGTCCGACCTTCGAACGCCGCGTTGCCACGCGGTAGTCGCACGCCAGCGACAGCTCCAGTCCGCCGCCGAGCGCATTGCCGTCGATCGCCGCAACGTAGATTTTCGCGCTGCGTTCGATCGCCGCGATGACGTCGCGGATCGTTTTCGCATCCGGCGGCGGTTCGGCGTTGAAGTCGTTGACGTCGGCGCCTCCGCTGAAAAGGCCGTTCGCCCCAACGAGCACCACGGCGTGCATCGACGCGTCGTTTTCGGCCGCCTCCACCGCCGCGAGCAGCCGCGCCGAAAAGGCAAACGAGAGTGCGTTCACGGGCGGATTATCCAACGTGAGGACCCGAATCGTTTGCCCCGGCGCCCCTGCGTCGAACGACTCCGCGCGTATCTCCGCCACGGTTACGCCGTCACCGCCGTCTTGCGATCGAGGTCGAACTGCGACTCGGTCAAACTCATGACGTCGCCCGAGCCTTCTTTGATTTGGCGCGCAAACCAGGCGCTCTGCGAAAGGACGTGCGTCGCATAGAACCTCGCCGTCGCGAGCTTGGCGCGATAGAAATCCGCCTCGGGGTCGCCCGCCGCGATCTTTTCGGCGGCAATTGCCGCGGCCTGCGCCATCTGCCATCCACCGGCGACGACTCCCCACAGCTTGAGGTAGGGGACGCTGCAGGCGAAGGCTTTGCGCAAGTCCGACATCGCGTTCATGCCGATCCACTGCGACACGTCGTTGAGCGATGCCAAACTCTCACCGAGCGCGATCCCGATCGCCTTCACGCCGGCGTCCTCGCCGGCGGCGCAATCCTTGGCAACTTGTGCGATCTTGCTTCCCACGGCCGTTGCCGTTGCACCCATGTCGCGAATCAGCTTTCGACTGATCAGATCGAGCGCCTGAATGCCGGTCGTGCCTTCGTAGATCGTAATGATGCGCACGTCGCGATATTGCTGGGCGATGCCGGTTTCTTCCACGTATCCCATTCCGCCGAACACTTGCAGCGCCGTCGAGCAGAGATCGATGGCGTTTTCGGTGCACCACCCCTTGACCACCGGAATCATCAGCTCGACGAACGCCCGGTGCTCCTTGCGTACCTTCTCGTCGGGATGCCGTTGGGCGAAATCGAGCGACGCGGCCGTTACGTAGGCGAGTGCGCGCATCGCTTCGATCGTGGCCTTCTGCCACATCAGCATGCGGCGCACGTCGGGATGGTTGACGATCGCTTCGGGTGCTTTCGAACCCGGTTTCAGATCGCGCCCCTGTATCCGTTCCTTAGCGTATTCGAGCGCGCTCTGATAGGCACGGTCTGCGAGCGCGATGCCTTGCACGCCAACCGAGAATCGCGCGGCGTTCATCATGACGAACATATACTCGAGCCCGCGGTTGGCTTCGCCGATCAGATAGGCGACGGCGCCCTTCCCGCCCTCGCCGAGGCTCATCGTACACGTCGGATTGCCGTTGAGGCCGAGCTTGTGCTCGATGCCGGCGCATACGACTTCGTTGGCTTCACCGAGCGAACCGTCGTCATTGACCATAAATTTGGGAACGATGAAGAGCGAAATGCCCTTCGTGCCTTCGGGAGCGCCGGGCAACCGCGCGAGCACCAAGTGGATGATGTTCTCGGCCATATCGTGCTCGCCGAAGGTGATGAAAATCTTTTGCCCGGTAACGCGATAGCGCTCGCCGTCGGGCACCGCTTTGGTGCGGACTTGCGCCAGGTCCGAGCCGGCTTGGGGTTCGGTGAGGCACATCGTGCCGGTCCATTTTCCCGAAACCAAATTCGGAATGAATCGCTTCTTCTGTTCCTCCGAGCCTTTGAGCTCGATCGCTTCGATCGCGCCTTGGTTGAGCAACGGTCCGTTGGCGAAACCGATGTTGGCGGCATTCCACATCTCCAACGTCGGGCCGAGCAAGATCTGCGGTAACCCTTGGCCGCCGTACTCCTCCGGAACCGGCAATCCGATCCAACCGGCCTCGGCAAACTTACGGTATGCCTCTTTGAAACCGCGCGGAGTCGCGACCTTACCATCGGCAAACGTACAGCCTTCTTTGTCGGCCACGCGATTGAGCGGGTCGAGCACGCCGCCGGCAAATGACGCCGCTTCTTCGAGGATCGAATCGAGGACGTCCATCGTGTCCTCACAGCCCGGGAGTTTGGCGATTTCCTCGATGCCGGCAAGTTCGCGCAACGCAAACTGCATGTCGCGCAACGGCGCTCGGTAGGTGCTCATCGTATCTCTTTCTGCAATTCTGATAATATGAGGTGTTATTAAAAATAATATATCATGGTCCTGGTCGCTGCCGCGTCATGCCGCTCCGCCAGCATCCGGGTCGGCCGGAGCGGCGCGCACGACGACGACCGGCAGCCCGGTCGCCCGCACGAGGCTCCCGACGACGCTGCCCATCACCAGCCGCGCGAGCCGGTTCTGACCGTGGAATCC
>JBAUZB010000204.1:0-19312 GCA_049585095.1 Candidatus Tumulicola sp. | reverse complement strand
GCAACGGCACGACGAACTCGTGCGCGCGTTCCTCGCGGCCTCGCGGGCGGGACGTTTCTCCGCGCTGCTGGCGCTGCTCGACCCGGGAGCGACCCTTCGCGCGGATGCGGCAGTAGTGGCGATGGGGGGCGCGGCGTACTGGCAGAACGATCGTCTGCCGGTTGGCATCGAGGGCGCGGATGCCGTTGCCCAGACGTTCTCCAGGCGTGCGCGTGCTGCGCAACCCGTATTTATCGACGGCGAACCGGGAGCGGTATGGATGCATGAAGGCGAAGTGCGGGTTGCGTTCCGTTTTAGCATAATGGACGATCGCATCACTGCGGTCAATCTCATCGCCGATCGCACTGCGCTCGCGCAATCGGTCATCGAACGTGAGTAACTCAACGTTACCAGCCGACAGCCTCGCCGTCTTTTCCGAAATCCGAACCGGCTGCGTACGCGCCGTTGGGCAGCACCATGATCGCCTGGTAGCCGCCCATCGGTCTGCGGTTCGAAGACCGCGCGTCGTATCCCATGGTCCTCAAGCGTTCGCCCACGCGGTCGTACAGCGGCGATTCCAACAAGAGCCGATCCGATATCTGATCATGCCGGAAGCGTCCCATGTCACCCGCCTGTTGTACGTTCGCACCGAGATCGATGATGTCGATGAGGGCCTGTTCGTGCCCCTGCGCCTGCATGTCGCCGCCCATCAGTCCGAGCGTCATGAACGGTCGTCCGTTACGCATTACGAACCCCGCCATAAGCGTGTTGAACGGGCGCTTGTGCGGCGCGATCGCATTGGGGCTCTTCGGATCGAGGGTGAAGAGGGCTCCGCGATCGTGCAAAATGATTCCGTAGCCCGGCACGGTGATTCCGGAGCCAAACCCGTCGTAGTTGCTGTTGACCCACGAGACCATGTTGCCCCAGCGGTCGGCAGTCGACAGCACGATGGTGTCGGAGGCGCCGGCCGACTCGCCCGGCCGGGTCACCGACGCGTGCACCGGATCGATCTTCGCGCACAACGCAGAGGCGTGTTCGCTCGACAAGAGTTTGCCCACCGGTACCGAGACGTAGTCGGGGTCGGCATCGTACGCATAGAGATCGGCGTAGGCGAGCTTCTTCGCCGCGACCAACATGTGCCAATAGAGTGGGTTTGCGGGGCCGAGTGACGCCAGCGACTGCCCGGGCAGGACGGCGGGAACGCACTTCGCGAGAATATTGAGGGCCTCGATCGTTGCAAACCCTTGCGCGGGCGGCGGCAATTCCATGACGTCATAACCGTGATAGCTCGTGCTTACCGGCTCGACCCATTCGCCGCGGTATCGTGCAAGATCGGCCGCGGTCATCGTTCCTCCGAGGGCGTTCGATTTGGCGACGATCGCGCGCGCGATCTGGCCTTTGTAGAAGACGTCGCGTCCATGCTTCTGCAGGAGCCGCAGCGCGTGCGCGAGCGCGGGATTGCGGTAGATCTGGCCGGTAACCGGAGGCGCGCCGTCGACGTACCACGTCTTCACTGAGTCGGGATCGAGTTGCGTACAGCAACCTCTCAACGGCAGCGCATTGGGCAATTCCCATTCGTGCGCAATACGCTCGGAAACCGGAAAGCCGCTTTCGGCGTAGTCGATCGCGGGTGCCAGCACGCGGTCGAATTTCATCGTGCCGTAGCGCCGGAGCATCTCGTCCCAGCCCCAAGCGGCGCCTGGAACGGTTACGTCGAGAATTCCACCCGCCGGCATGCCCGAACCCGGACCCCAGTCACGCGGATCGTACTTGTAGCCGAGGGCGTTGAATCGCGCAAGCGTCGCTCCGGTCGGTGCGATTCCGCTCGCATTGAGCACGTGTACTTTGCGTTCTTTCGCGATGTAAACGATCCCGAAGAGATCGCCGCCTATACCGACGTTCATCGGTTCGGTAACACTGAGCGCCGCCGCGGTCGCGACCGCGGCATCGACGGCGTTTCCGCCCGCCATCAGAATTCGAAGTCCGGCCTGTGCCGCGAGCGGCTGGCTCGTGACGACGATTCCGTTACGCGCCAAAACCGGCGAGCGGCTCTGCGCGAGCCATCCCTCGGCACGGTCTCCGCGAACCGCGCTGCAAGCCGGCGTAAGGGGCTTCGAATCGCAATCGGAGACGACCCCCGGCGGGCGCCACGAGGCCGACGCACCCAACGCGGCAGCTCCCAATGTAAGGAAAGCGGCGCAGTAGAGTGCGCCTCGAATCTTTAGCGTTTTCATGTCCTTCTAGCCATGTTCGTCATGCGCGGGAGAGCCGGCACCGCGAGCCGGAGAGCGCAGATATGCCGCGATCTCGGTGTGGCCTGAATGCTCGGCCCAGCCAAGGGCCGTGGCGTTGTAGTGAATGTCTTGGATATCGACGCGTGCCCCACTTTCCACGAGAAGCCGAACGACGCGGTCGTGTCCGGCAAGCGCGGCTTGATGCAGCGGTGTAGCGTGCGAGTGAAATCCCGGCGGACTATATCTATTCGGATCCACGCCGGCGCCAAGGAGCAAACGAACGATCTCGAGGTGTCCATACTGCGCCGCAAGGGCGAGAGCTTTTTGGCGAGTCTCATCATTTGCTGCAGACAGGCGAGCGTTCGCGTCATCGTAGCGTCCCATCGCCGCCGCCACGACCAGATCCATCTTCGCTCCTAACGCAAGTAACGCGTTCACGGATTCGAATTCTCCGTAGAGGAGCGCGGAATAGATCCCCGCCTTTGGATCCGCGCCGTAACGGCAGAGCAAGTCAATGAGCGGAAGCTGCGCGCCACTGGTACGTGCCACGCTACTCGAGCTTACGAGCGGCAACGCAGCATCTACGCTCGACCGATCGTCCCTTCCGCCCGTGTCTAGGATGATTTTCGCGATCTCTACGATATTCTGGGGTAACGTACCATGGCGCGTCGGATTCTCAGCGACAAATTCCAGTAGGGTGGGTCTGGTGAAGTAGTTGTCTCCATCAAAAGCAACGCGCCGGCGCACGATGTCGGGGTTATCGCGTAAGTAGCTTCGCAGGCCCGTGGCATTGCCGGAGTCGAGCAAATCGACGGCTATTTTGAACGCGGCGTCTTTGATGCGTTCGTGTTTCGACAAGCGGAGATCGTCGCGGTCAGGGTTCTCGATGTGGGTTTTAAGCCTCGGCCAGGATGGAAACCCATATTCTCGCGCGATCGTCAATTGAGCGTCACTCAATTTAAACGGCGCATCGCAAATGGAACTGTTGGTGACGTCGTGAAAGCGCGGGTGGAATTCTCTGATCCTCTGGATCGCATCTAAGGCTCGCGCGCGATGCGCAGTTAACAAGTCTTTGGCCTGATGCTTGAGCTGGTTCAGACGTAAATTCGCAGGTAAAGGCTTTGTGGGCATAACGAACTTCCTCTCGCATACGCCTGACCGTCCGCAACCCCCAGGCAGGAAATCCGTTCGCTACAACGTTGGCACTACTAAGGGTGGACTCTGTCCTTTCCGCGGACCGGATGGGTCCCTCGCACCGAGGTTATCATAGCATCTCCGCCACGCCGGCGAAAGAGGTTGCACTCGCGGCGCCGCGAACGGCGGCGCAACGTCGCTTTTGATAGGAGTGAGGCAGCGGTGAGAATTGTAACGGCTGCGGTCGTTCTCGTTTTTACGTGCATCCTTGCGCTTCACGCCGGCCATGCCGCGTCCGTCGGACCGTCGGTGGCGAATCCCGCGGTTCGGCGCGCGATCGTCGCGGCCGTGGAAAAAGACCGCAAGCTCTATGGTGGCCGCACGCCGGTACCCGGCGTTCTCGTCGGCGTTTGGGACGCTGCTGGACACAGCTACATCCACCCTTTCGGCTACGCCGATATGGCGAAACGCCGGCCCCTGACTGCGGCCGATCACTTTCGAATCGGCAGCAACACAAAAACCTTCGTCGTCTCGGTGATTCTGCAACTCGTCGACGAGAAAACACTCGGTCTCGACGAACCCATTAGCCGCTTCTCGCTGGGCGTAACGATCCCGAATGCCGGCAACATCACGATTCGAGAGCTCTGCGACATGCGCAGCGGTCTCTTCGAGGCCTACGACACGCCGCCGTTCGAGCACATGAAGGTCACGCCGCAGACGACGTTCGATCCGCGCACCGTGGTTCGATGGGCCGTCGCGCAGAAGCCATATTTCCCGCCGAACAAAGGTTATCACTACACCAACACCGGCTATCTGATCCTCGGGCTGATCGTCGAGAGCGTTACGCACGACGGCATCGGCGACCAAATCCGCAAGCGGCTGCTCGAGCCCTTCGGCCTCGTGCAGACGAGTTATCCCGAAACGATGGCGATGCCGGATCCGTGGGCGCGCGGCTACGGTCTCGACAAGCAGCGCAACTGGGAAGACGTCAGTAACACGATTCCCATTTCGCTGATGGGAGCGGCCGGCGCGATGATCTCCGACATGACCGACATGAAGCGCTGGATCAAACTCTACGTCACCGGCAAGACGAGCGCACCGGCCACTCATCGGGCGCTCATGAATTGCATCTCGACGGGGGTTCCGGATGCGGGCTTCGGGCTCGCGCTCGGCTGCAGCAAGGGATGGTACGGCTATACCGGCGGACTGCCCGGCTACAACACCGCGAATTTCTATTTTCCGGAAACCGGGATAACGATCGTCGCGTGGGTCGACGTTCAGGCGAACAATCCCGCGCCGGGCGTTGCGAATGCAATGTTTCGCGATATCGCGCGGATCATGACGCCGAACAACGCGCCGCTCGAGAGTGGAAAGGGACTCTAGGGGCCCAGCCGCCCGGCGCCGCTTGCGAGGCAAGGAGCATTTCATAGACCTCCTTGATGGAAGAATGCCAGTATGAGCCCGCATGCGGCGCCTGCTCCAATCAACGCCGGATCCGGCACCCTCCACTTCGACAGAACGACCGCGAGCGCGCCAATCAGCAGTGCAAGGCCCAAGACATCATGAATTGAACTGCGAGCGATCAAGTATGAGGTTCCGACGAGGACGCCAACGACGGCGACCGTAATGCCGCGGATGAATCCCTGCACCCGACCGTTCCGCCGGTATCGGCGTAAGATCGGCGTCCCGAGCAGCACAAAAATTATTGACGGCGCGAAGATCCCGGCAGTCGCAGCACCCGCTCCACTCAACCCGTGATTGAGGTAGCCGACGAACGTGGCCGTAATGACGACTGGTCCCGGCGAGATGATGCCTATGGCGACGGCATCGAGAAACGCCTGGTTTGAGAGCCAATGGTACTGGTCGACGACGTACGTCTTTAAAAAGGGAACGACGACGAGACCACTTCCAAAAACGAGAAAACCAGTCTTGAAAAAGAACCAGAAAATTTTGGGCAGAGCGACGGTTTGATAAGTACTTGAAACTACGGACGCGAAGGACGAGAGCTTGATCGTGGGGCCACTCGCCGATCTCGGCCGCTGTGTCGATGCATCGAGCTTGACCGGACGGTTGAAGAGCACAATTCCGAGCGCTCCTGCCGCTAGGAAAATCGCCGTGAGTTCCCGTTGGACGGTAACGGTGATTACGCACGCAATGACGGCAAAGCCGTAGGCCAGCCATTCGCTTCGAAGCGTCTTCCGGCCGAGATCCCAACAGGATCGGACGATGAGCGCAATGACGATCGGGCCGACACCGTAAAAGAGACCCCGCAGTTCCCAGGTGGAACCGAACCGTACGTACAGGGCCGCTAACCCGACGACAATGAGAAATGGTGCCGCCGCGAATGCGAACGCGACGACAAACGCGCCGGCAAAGCCATGCAAGACAAAACCGCAGTAGACTCCGAGCTGATACGCCAACGGACCGGGACACGCCGTTGCAATGGCCAGCCCTTCGTCGAATTCGTCGGCCGCAATCCACCCGTGCCGATCGACGAGATCGCGCCGCATGTAGCTTGCCAGCGCGACCGGACCTCCAAAGCCCGTTAAACCGAGCTGTAAGAAGTATAAAACTAGCGCTGCGAGCGATGCGCGTTGCGTTACTAACGCCGGGTCGTCATCCGCGCGCACGTTCATCGTAACCGCGCCAAAGTGACGTCCGGAGGTTTACCGAGCACCTGTCAGGTTTGCAATTTTGAACGTCACGTATGCGGTGGCCTTAGACGCCAATTCAAACACAAACGGATCGTTGTTGGAAAGGTTGTCGCACCAGCGATGGGGGTGATCCACGCAACCGCCGTTGAAGCTCGGAATCACGCCCTCATAGTTGCCGCGAAAGCCACCCCAGAGTTTGGTCTCCCAAACGTGTTTGCAGCAATCCTGTTGCGTTAAGATGCCTGAATCGGGGACGCCGACAAGACTGAAGGACAACGAGTCGGTCCCATCGTTGCCGAAGATAGCGGGGCGCGACACGACGCCGCCCGTTTTGAAAAAGTCGGCAAAATACGCATTGCCGACCTTCGACTCGGGGACGACGTTAGCAGGAAAGCGATCGACCTTGGCGGCGAATTTGGGGTCCGCAATCAGAATGTCGAAGTTTGGTGTGGCGGTTACGTCGGCGTCGACGTCGAAAAAGATTCGGTTCAACTCCGCACGCGTCAAATGCTTGGTGTAGTAGCGCGAGCCAAGCAGGCCGAGTTCCTCGCCGCCGAACCAGATGTAACGTAGCCGGTTGTGCGTCGGCGTCTTCGCCATGTTGAGGGCAATCTCGAGAATCGTCGTGGAACCCGAAGCGTTGTCGAGCATTCCGGCGCCGTAGATGGAGTCGAGGTGCGCGTCGATCACGACGACGCGATTCGGATCGCCAAACGCAGAGTCGGCAATCACGTTGTAGTCGATACCGCTCTTGTGTTGCATACGGACGTCGATACGCACGGTCGGCACGCTGCCCGAGCGATATTGGCGCAACAGCTCCGCGCCGACGGCGTACGCCGCGACGCCGATCACGGGGATATCGGCGGGATCGATCAGCCGGGCCTCGTAGGCACCGCTTTCGGCGGCAGAAGTGCCGGCTTCGGCGAGATCGGCTTGGCGGTTGTAAAGGATAGCGGCCGCGGCGCCGGCCGCCTGCGCGTTCGCCACTTGCGCGTCGAAGTCGCACGTACCGCGTTGCATGAGGGCAACGTTTCCGCGAGTAAAGCCCGCGAAGTCGCTTGGGAAACAACCGGTCCCGGCCCCGCGGGGTGGCTCGATCGCGGCGGTCAAGGTGCCGCTACCGGAGCGCCGGGCGACAAACCAGTCACGCTCGATCGTATAGCTTCGGTTCGCCGTGCGAAATTCGGGCGCGCCGAGCAACTCGGACTTCTTGTAGACGTATTGCTGGATCGTGACGTCGTAACCCGCCTGCCGCATGAGCTTGGCGACGTAGGCGACGGAGGCCGCGTACCCGGGCGTCCCGGTGTCGCGGTTTCCGTGACCGTCGGCGTCGGGGTGCTGGTCGGCGATGCGCTGGAAATGAGCCAAGTGGTTCCAAAGCGACGGTCGCTGAATGCACGACTCCAGCTTGGCCAGCGTATCGTTCAGGCGCTCTAGGCAGGTTTGAGGATCGACGTCAAAGCCCGCGGCATTCGGAGGCAAGGTTCGTGCACTGCCGGCGCGATCTTCCGGTGGCAACGGAGGGGTTTGCTGCACCACCGGTGAGTGGCACGCGACCATCGCAGCAATAAAAACGAGCGTCGTGAACCGTAACCGAAAATCGCGCATTTCAACCTCGTGAGCGAGTGAACGAACCATACAGCAGGAGCAGCGGGCTGTCAAACGGGCACGCATAACTCACCCGGTTCCACGGCGTTTGCGTCGGGCGCGAATACGCGCGCGAAGTCGAGCGCGGTTGCATGTTTTGGGCTTGGTGCACCCGAAACTGCCGATCTACTATGCGTACCGTCAGAATCGTCTCGAGTATCCTGGGGGTCGCGATGCTCGCGGCCTGCTCACATGCCGCAGGTTCCTCCCCGCTGCCGGCAGCCTTTGCGCCGCCGTATGCGGCGCTGCCGAACACCGGTTCGTTCAAAGTGCTCTACAGTTTTAAGGGCATCCCCGACGGCATGTCGCCGGCGGCCGGCATGACGGTGCTGAACGGCGAGCTCTACGGCACGACGCAGGTCGGCGGCCAGGCCGATAGCGGCACCGTTTTCGTAACCAGCACCGCCGGAAAAGAAAGCGTTCTATACAGCTTTGGAACCGGGAGCGGACCCGACGGCGTCTTCCCCGTCGCCGGACTCGTCATGCTCTCGGGAACGTTCTACGGAACGGCGACCAGCGGTGGCGCGCACGGCTTTGGTGTGGTTTTCAAAATCGACAAATCCGGAACCGAGCACGTGCTCTACAGTTTCAAGGGCGGAAACGACGGCGCCGAGCCGTACACGGCGCTGGTTGCCGACAAGGGCGCCCTTTACGGCACGACGCTCGTCGGCGGCGGCAGCACGAACTGTCAACAAGGGTGCGGGACCATCTTCGAAGTGACGACCGCCGGCGTAGAGCACGTCGTGCACAGCTTCAAGGGCGGAAGCGACGGAGCCAGTCCTCTAGGCAGGCTGCTGGTGGTGAACTCGGCGCTCTACGGCACGACGTCGAGCGGCGGCAAGAACGGGGCCGGCACCATTTTTAAGCACGCATCCGGGAAACAGCAGGTACTCCACTCGTTCGGAGGCACCGACGACGGCGCCGACCCGGAGGCGGGTCTCGCGAAAGTCGGCGAAAAGTTTTACGGCACCACGAACGTCGGCGGTAAAAACGGCGACGGTACCGTTTTCGCAACGAACAGCACCGGCGGAAACGAAAGCGTGCTGTACAGTTTCAAAGGCGGTAGTAGCGACGGCGAGAACCCGGAAGCAAATGTGATCTCCCTCAACGGGAAGCTGTACGGCACGACGGCAGGCGGCGGCACGGCGAATCTCGGTACCGTTTTTTCGGTGAGCACGTCGGGAAGCGAGAACGTAGTCCACGCGTTCAAGACGATGTCCGAAGGTTCCGATCCGAGAGCGCCTCTGGTCGTCGTCAGCGGAATGCTCTACGGCACGACCTCGCTTGGCGGTGCCAACGGGGTCGGGACGATCTTCAAAACATCTCCGTAGTGGCCCAATAACGACCACGAGATTCGCATTTCTATCGAGGCGTGAACTCGAAGACCGCTCCTTGGTTGAAGTTTCCGCCTGCGACCGTCGTGCCATACATGTTTCCGCTCGCGTCCTGGGTCAGTCCGTAATAGGAGTATGCGCCGTCGGTCCCGCTGCCGAAACGATGCAGTACCGTCTCGCGCCCGGTGTTGGGATTGACTTTGAAGATGGTGCCGCAATCGCAGGTACCGCCGCCGGCCGACGTCGTGCCGTAAAGATCGCCCGACGTTCCGAAGATCAGCGTGCTGGTCGTGGAGCTGCCGTCGTTGCCTCCCTGGAAGCTGTACAGTACGCGTTCGTGATAGCCGCCGGCGCGCGCAACCAGCTCGAAGACCGAGCCCAGCCCGTTAGCTCCGCCGTAATACGTCGTACCGTACAGGTTTCCCGACGCATCGGCCACCAAGCCGCCGTACGGAGACGCCGCATCCGGCATACCTTTGAACGCGTAGAGAGTCTTGAGCGTCCACTGATGCTTCGCGGCCGGCGTCAGCTCGAACACCGTGCCCGCGTTATGCGCGCCGCCGAGTTCCGCTACGCCGTACAGCTTTCCCGACGCATCGCGCAATAACGACCCCAGCGAACCAACGGCGCCGTCTTTGCCGCCGGTAAACGCGTGAATCACCTTCTCGTGCCAGCCGCCTCCGACGCGCGAAACCTCGTAAACGGTGCCTTCGGAAAAGGAGCCGCCGTCAGGAGTCGTTCCGTACATATGACCCGTCGGGTCGAGCATGACGGCGCCACCCGGCCCGAAGCCGTCGTTGCCGGCGGTGAAGCTGTGCAACACGCGCTCGGTCGTACCCGACAGTTGAAAGACGACGCCGCACCCGTCGCTGGCGCACGCGCCGCCCGAGCCGCCCGCGACCGTCGTGCCGTCGAGTTTACCGTGAGGATCGACGGTCACGCCGCCGTGCGGATTTTTTCCGTCGGCGTAACAGCTGAAATTGTTGAGCACCGTTTCCAGCCAAGGAGGGCTGGCTTGGGGCGCCAGCTTGAAAACCGTGCCGCACAGATAGGTGCCGCCGACGACGGTGGTGCCGTAGAGGTTCCCGTGGCGATCGAAGGCTAGTCCGGTAGCGGCGTTCCCGCCGTCGCTGCCGCCGGTAAAACTGTAGAGCACCGTTTCGGTACCCGCCGCGGACCCGTTGTCAACATTCATCGTGTGCAACGGCGTCACCGGCCCAGCGAGCGGCGTTTGCGAACCTGCGCAGGCCGCCAACGCGAGCGCAACCGTAGCGACGCTCAAGGCACGACTGTAAAGACGGACCATGTTCATGTGCTTGCTCCTATTCGACGAAGACGTCGCACGCCGTCGCGACTGCCGACGCCCGTTAGAAATGCTCCTCGTTACTCGCGGCGATGCCCTGAACGGTACCAAGGTCGGCTTCGATTTTCGGGTGTACGCCGCTGAGCGGGTACAGCCCCATGTAGGCGTTAATCTTTCCCGGTTCGTAGTTCGAGACGTAGATGTAGCGCTCGGACTCGCGAAGCGCAATTTGCGTGACGCCGTGCGCTACGTGCAACTGCTGCGACGGAGTTTGGCTTCCCGGCGGAAACTCGTCGATGACGAACTTATCGCCGGTTTCGACCACCAGGATATTTCCCGCGCTATCGAGTTCGAGGCCTTGCGGTTGAACCAGCGTCATTCCGAGAACTTCCCCTTGCGTCGAGTTCGGAGGAAATTTCTCGATGCTGCCATCACCATTGCTTCCCCGATACGCGACATACAGGTTGTCCGCCGCGTCGAGATTTATGCCATCTACCTCGATGCCCGGCGTGTGAAGCAGCCGGTCTGGAGTCGTATGACCGCTGCGGAATTCAACCACGGTGCCGTCACCGTTGCCCGCGTACACCCTGCCGGTACGGTCGGTCACCGGGTACAGCGGACCGCGGCTGTCGGGATAGACGATGGATGGAGCCGTGGCGCCCGGCGGGTAGACGGCGATGCCGGGACTGGACGTGCGGTTGGCCACGTAGAGATTTCGGCGGCCGTCGACGTAGAGACCGTAGGCGCTGGTGACGCCGTCGGTGATCTCGCCCACCGGAGCCGGATTGAAGCCAGCCTCCGGAAAGACGACCACTGCATTTCCGTCCGCGACGTAGATCAACGATTGCGGCATCGTTGCCGCAGGCGACATCCAACCGTGCCGTTTCGATCGCAGAGGCGCGCCCGCCAACGGCGTGGCGAGCGCCCGAGCTTCGGTTGCGCGCGCTGGGGGCGCGGCTTCGTTCGCGGCACAGCCTGGCAATGTGGAAGCAAGAAATGCGATGGCAAGAAACGTGCGGGCGCCGGAAGACATCGTAGGTACCTCCACCGAGCAACGCCGGTCCTCCGAAACTGTTCCGCGTTGCTCGCTGCGACCTTCTGGCTTCCAGATACGCCGCCGCGGCGGGCGCCAGGAGAAAAGGCTCGACGGGGCCGATACTGAGGCCGGAGGTAACGACTATGCAGAGGTTCGCCTCGTTACAAGCGGCGGCGTTTTTGATCGCCACGGCAGCTGTCGGGGCCGGGTGTTCCAGCGGGGCCAATTCCAGCAGCACGGAAGCCAGCGCGAGTCCGGAGGCCAGCGCAAGCGTGGAAGTGAGCGCGGCTGCAGGCCCGACGGCATCGGCAGAGGCGGCGTCGCCCGGCGCGAGCGCGATGGCGGGGCAGCCGGCACCGAGTGCGTCGGTTTACAGCGTTGCCTATACCGACCTCAACGGCACCTTCGGCAGCCAGCAGATTCAAGACTTGGCGAAGCTCGGCACGTTTGGGACGCCGGTAGGCAGCTTCAATCCGACCGGAACGATCACGCGCGGCGACTTCGTGCGTTGGCTGGTCACCGCCAACAATGCCATTTGGGCCGACAATCCGGATCGGATCATTCGGCCGTCGCAAAACAGCACGTCGGCCTATCCCGACGTGCCGACCACGCATCCCGATTTTCCGTACATTCAAGGCATGTACGATGCCGGCTTCTCGGTGGGTTTCCCCGACAAGACGTTCAAGCCCGACGACAAACTCACGCACGAGCAGATGATCGCGATCAAGGAAAGCGTCGATCGAGGCGGCGTGGATAAGTACTACGTCACCTGGTGGCAGTCGACGACCCCGAATTGGAAAGATAAATCGCAGATCAACGCGATCTTCCGCGGCGCGATCGCCGAAGACAGCGGACTCGACCGCACGGTGGTTTCGCAGTGGAACCTTCCCAACTACGCGATCGGAAACGTCGGCCGCGCGTTCGGCGCGATTGCGATGTTCCGTCCGCAGGAACCGGTCGCGCGTGCGGAAGCGGCGCTGGTGCTGTGGAAGATCGGTTCCCACAGCGACCACCACGGACCGGGCGACGCACCGCGCTCGGCGGCCGACGCGCTCGCACCGCCGTCGCCGACTCCTTCGCCGTGAACCGGCGGGCAGGATAACAAAGAAAACGGGCCCGCATCGGCGAGCCCGTTTCTTGTTGGGGAGAGCGATACGCTAAAGTCCGGCCAGGTCGTACGGATTCTGGTACTGCGACGGATCGAAGAGCGGCGAGTTGGCAATCGAGAACGGGTTCTCGATGGGATTGCCGGCAAACGGAGTGGCAATCGGACCCAAGACCGGGCTCGGAACCGGACCGAGGCTCCCGCCCGAAATCGGACCGAAGGTTCCACCCGAAACCGGACCGAGAGTCCCGCCCGGAATCGGGCCGGGTTGCGCGACGGGTCCCTGTCCTCTGACCAAAGCACCGCCGAGATCGACGTCGTGCGCCGTCACGTCGACGTCGACGCCTCGGCCCTTGGCGGTCAGCGTCGTGTCGATGCGGCCACCGGCGCCGTTGCAAGCGTCCACCGTAAGCGAGCCGTTTTGATTGCAGGTGACCGTCGCGCCGTTGCCGAGTTGCAACGTTTGACCCGCGGATATCTGAATGTTTTGGCCGTATTCGTTGATCGACGCCTGCCCTTGGCCGTTCATCGAAACCGTCGTCTGGCCGTTGTTCAGCGCGATCGTCGCCGATTGGTTGCGCGTGACGCCGCGCTCGTTCGGCGACGTAACTTGCGTAGAAATTCGAAATCCACCCGGAATGGAGTCGGAATCGAGTAGATTCGGATGCGACACCATGCTGTTCCATTTGTTTCCGTTGAAGGACAGATGCGGATCGCCTTCGCTGGACCCGGTCGCGTTCTTGAAGTACTGCTCGTTGCCGTATGACGGGCAGTTGCCGCTGCCGTTTCCGTAGGGAGGACAATTGCCGCCGCCGCTTCCGTACAAACCGCCCATCATGTATTGCAGCATCTGCATCAGCTGTTGCAGCAAGCCCGGGAGCGGACCGAACATCGCGGTCTGCGTCGGATCCGACATCGCGCCGGTCAGCCACGGCGGCCCCAGGCGCGAAATGGCATCGCCCGTCATGTTTCCCGGTGCGAGCTCTTGCGAAAGTGCGTTGGAGCCGGCGCCGAGGCCGGCGAGCGGCGAGAGTGAAGTTGGGCCGAGCGGCCCTTCGAGCGGCTGGATGGACATCGATTCAACCTCCGTCGTAGTGGTTGAACGCCGTTCACGACCACCGCGCGCGGCGACAAGGGGCCGCCGTCGAATTGTCAGAAGCGCCTTGCGCCATGAGCGACACGCAGTTGACCACGATCGCCCGTCTCGACGAGCGCCTCGAAGCGCTCAAGGAGCGTCTTTGACTACGCGGGCAAAAGCCGCCGGGTAATCGAGCTAGCGGAGCGTTCGCGTGCCGAAGGTTTCTGGAGCGAACCGGCCGCGGCCCAACGCGTCATGAAAGAACTGGCCGAATTGCAGGCCGAGACCGACGCCTTTACGAGCGTGGGACGCCTGCTGCACGATGCCCGGGAAGTGCTCGAGGTGTTCGCCGGCGATCCGGCCGCCCAACCGGAAGCCGAACGCAGTATCGACGCCGCGCAGTCCGCGATCGAGCGGCTCGAAATGGCCGCGAACTTCAACGGCGAGTTCGACGCTCACGGCGCGATCGTGAGCATTTTTGCCGGTGCCGGCGGGGTGGATGCCGCGGATTGGACGCAGATGCTGACGCGTATGTACCTGCGCTGGGCCGAAGAGAAAAATTTCACGACCCAAGTCGTCGACGAATCGCCGGGCGAAGAAGCCGGGCTCAAGTCGATCACGTTTTTCATTCGCGGTCGAAATGCGTACGGAATGCTGCAGAGCGAACGCGGCGTCCATCGGCTCGTGCGGCTTTCGCCGTTCGACGCGGCGCACCGGCGGCACACCTCGTTTGCCGCCGTCGACGTGATTCCGGAGATCGAAGCGGGCGACGATCTCGACGTCGAGATCAAACCCGACGAACTGCGCATCGAAACGTTCAAGTCGGGCGGAGCCGGCGGTCAATACGTCAACAAAACCGAGTCGGCGGTGCGGATCGTTCACCTTCCCAGCGGCATCGTGGTCGCGTCGCAGCAAGAGCGCTCGCAAGCGCAAAACCGTGAAGTCGCGACGAATATTTTGCGTGCTAAACTGGTGCAACGAGCCGCCGAGGAGCGCGATCGACGCCTTGAGGATCTTCGCGGTGAGCGCCAAGCCAACGAATGGGGTTCGCAGATTCGTTCGTACGTGCTTCAGCCGTATCAGATGGTGAAAGATCACCGCACCGACGTTTCGGTTGGGAATGCCCAGGGCGTCCTCGACGGCGATATCGACGCCTTTATTTGGCCGTACCTGCAACAAACTCGCCGATGAGAGACCGGCTGCTGTGGTGGGGATGCGTAGCCTACGCCGTGTTGTTCGCGTGGCTCGGTGCCGTCAAGTTCTCGGTTCACCGCAATCTCGTCGATTTCGGCATTTTCCAGCAAACCGCCGCGAGCGCGTTCGGATGCTTCTGCAATCCTCTCGAAGGCAGCCATTGGGCATTCCACTTTTCGCCGATTCTCTACGCGCTCGGCGTCGCCGTCGCGATCGCTCCGTCGCCGCTGACGTTGATCGCACTCCAGGCGATTGCCGGTGGCCTGTGCGCGCCGCCGGTCTATGCGATCGTTCGCGCGCGTACCGATCGTTCCACCGCGCGTCTGTCGGCACTGGTCGTATGGCTGTATCCGCCGCTTGCCGGCCTGATTTTTGGGGACGTCCACGAGAACAGTTTTGCTCCGGCCGCGGTTGCTTGGACGTTCTATGCTTTCGATGCGAGCCGGCTCGGTTTTGCCGCGCTCTTCGCTGCGCTGACGCTTGCGGTTAAGGAAGATCAAGCGCTGTTTCTCGCTTTTTCCGGCGCTTGCGGCGCGATTGCGTATCGCCACGACCAGCGGCGCTCTCGTTTCGCTGCCGCCACCGCGATCGTTGCGGTCGCCGTTGCCGCCGCGTTCTTCCTCGCCATCCAACCGCATGCCAACGGCAACGCGGCGTGGCAACCGGTGCGATTCTATGCGTGGACGCCGGCTGATTGGCGCGCCCTGGTTCCCGCGGGAGTTCTCGGGCGCGCTGGATTTTTCGTGTTGCTGCTGGCTCCGTTGGCCTTCGTACCGCTGCGGACGCGCGTCGCGCTGCTCGCCGTTCCGGCGTTGCTCGAAGTGCTTGCGTCGCGTATGAGTACGGCATTCACGCTGGGGACGCATTACGCCGGGGCGTGGATCGGCTACGTGCTGGTCGCGTTCGCCGCAGGCGTCGTCGACCTCGCAAAGCACGGACGCGCGCGACCGGCGCTGTACTGGGCGGTGGCGCTCTGCGTCGCCGAGTTTTTGGTTGCCAATCCCTTGCATCCCGGACTGAACCTGCGGCTCGTGCAACCGCGTGACCGGGCGCTGGATGCCGCATTGCGCGCGCTCCCCCGCGACGCCAGCGTTGCGACGCAAGAAGAGGCGTACACGCATCTCGGATTGGACGATCCGTTCGCGCGTCTTCTGCCGGAGGACCCAAACGTCGCGACGCGCGCGTGCCTGGTGCTGATCGATCGCGCGTTCCCGGAGTCGGCGCGGTTGCAAGAATACGCTGCGGCGCTCGGCGGCTTGGTGGCGTCGGGTCGCTACACCCCCGTCATGCGAATGGGTGGCATCGAAATCTACCGGCGCCTCACGCCGTGCCGCTAGCTTTCAGAGCAACGTTGCGAGGGCGTCGGATACGCGCCTGGGCCAACCCTCATCGGCTCGGACGATACGGTGCGGCGCCGCCCACGGTGCCCAACGCGCGACCTGCAGCGCGAAATGAGGTTCCGCCGGAAAGACGCCGACGGCCGGCGTACCCAGCATGCCGGCCAGGTGCAGCGCGCCGCAGTCCGGCGCAACCAGTGCCGGCGCCGCGGCGACGGCATCTTTCCACGGTTGCGTCGCATCGAACGATTCGACGGCGAATCCCGTCGCCGACGCAATCCGGGCGGAATATGCGCTTTCGGCGGTGGCGGCAATCAGCCGCGGCAGGCCGAACGCGCCGACGCGCCGCACCACATCGACGACCTGCTCGAACGCGATTCCCAGGCGTTCCCATTTGTCGGTGATCTGCACGGCAATCCGGTCGTCGGGCCGCGGCTGGCTTTCAAGTACCAGTGGTCGCAGCTGCGCTGCATCGCGAGTCGGTTCCGCCGTCGAGCCGAGGAGCGCGCCTCCGAGCCGAAACAGCACCTGACATTCGTGCGGTGCCCGCCGGTCGAGACCCGCGCTGCGGTAAATGCTTTGGGTGAGAAAACGGCGCAACCACAACGCTTTCGCCGGTTTTCCCCACGCATTCGAAAAGCCGATGCGAGCCGGCGCCTGTGACGCCAGTGCCAACCGGTATCCGCCGGGATCTTCGGTCGCGACCAGCGCATGCGTGTATCGCCGCGTCGCCAGCCGTTCGCCAAGCCGCTCGATGGCGGCAAGATTCGGCGGCCGGTTAGAACGCAGATCGAAATCGCCGACGACGACGGAGCGCACCGCGCGCGACGAAAACACGCCGGCGTTGCCCGGGCGCAACACCACATCGACCGGGATCGACATCGCGTGCAGCGCCGCAAGGAGCGGCGTGAGCGCGAGTGCATCGCCGATCGCGTCGAGGCGGATGATCAGCACCGACGGGGAAATCTCCGGCATGTCGCTCCTCTCCGACCGCCGATTCGCGGTGGCCTGCCGCCGATCGTGATCGCACGCGACGATCTCGTCACCTTCGACGAGGTCGACGGCTATCGCACGGTACGCGTCTTCGGCTACGTTTCGGGCGTCGCTTCGCGGCCGCGCAATCGCTTGCGTTCGACCTTTCGCAGCCTGGGGATGCTCGTCGGTTTGGCCGCCGGCGAATTTCTTGGCGATGCCGAGCAGTTGCGTAGCGACGCGCTCGAAGCGCTGCGCCGCCGCGCGGATGCGATCGGCGCAAACGCGGTCGTGGGCCTGCAATTTTACGTATCCGAAGGGGACGACGGCTCGTGCAAGGTGGTTGCCTTCGGGCAAGCGGTCGTCGTCGACAAACGCGACGCGAACCACGTCGTTGAGCCTTGAAGAACGCGCGCGCCGCGCGCGCTTGCTCGAGCACGCCGCGGCCGGTGCCGCCGCCTGCCGCAAGTGCGCGATCGGCTACGAACGCCGTCACAACGTCTACGGCGAAGGCGATCCGCTTGCGGCGTTGATGGTGATCGGCGAAGGTCCGGGCGAAACCGAAGACTTACTCGGCCGTCCGTTCGTCGGCCGTGCGGGTCAGCTACTCGATCGCATGCTTGGTGCCATCGGCTTGGCGCGGGAAGACGTCTATATCTGCAATACGGTCAAATGCCGGCCGACGCTGGCAGGGCCGAGTGGTCCGCGCAATCGCGCGCCCGAACTCGACGAGATGGCAAACTGCCGCCCGTTTCTCGACGAGCAGATTGAAATCGTGGCGCCCGCCGTTATCCTCGCGCTGGGGGCCCCAGCCGCAAAGTCGTTTCTCGGCCGCGATTTTCAGATCACCAAAATGCGCGGCCGGTGGTATGCCGGTCCGAACGGCGTACCGCTCATGGCAACGTTTCACCCGGCCTACATTTTGCGGCAAACCGGCGGCGAAATCGAGGCGGTCAAGCGTTTGGTGTGGCACGATCTCAAAGCGGTGCGCGTCAAGCTCGACGAGCGCGCCGCGGCCGCCCCAGCGCCGCACGAGAATGCCGATCGGGCGGAAGGTTCGCCGCCCCAACAGGCGGGCTTGTTCGGCGAGACCTGACGCCACGGCGGCCGTCGTCGCCGTGCTACAATGGACCGCGTGATCCGCGATCCTCTCGCCGTCTGGCTCGCGCACGTCAGTTCGCGCGCCGGTTTTTCCGGCGCGGACGAATTGATGCGCGCGTACCATCTGAAGCCGTACCGGTTGAGACAAATGTACCGGGCCGCCGCCAAGGAGTTTCTTCCGAACGTTGAGTCGGTCACGACGCTGCCGAGAGAGTTGCGCGCCGAGCTCGCCGGCCGCGGGCTCGCGTTTTCGTCGCTGGCCCGCAACGCGCTGCAGCGATCCAACGACGGCCAAACGACCAAAGCGCTCTTTCGCCTTCACGATGACAGCGAAGTCGAAGCCGTGCTCATGGAGCATTCCGGCGAGCGCACGACGATCTGCATTTCATCGCAGGCCGGGTGCGCGTTTGCCTGTGCCTTTTGCTCGACGGGCCAGGCCGGTTTTACGCGCAATCTCAACGCCGTCGAGATTTTCGACCAAGCCCTCTTTTTTGCGCGCGAACTGGCCTCACGCGGCAAACGTATCAGCAACGTCGTCTTCATGGGCATGGGCGAGCCGTTTCACAACTACGACAGCGTCATGGACGCGGTCGCGTTGCTCAACGACCCGCACGGTTTCGGCTTGGGTCACCGGCACATCACGATTTCGACGGTCGGTTTGGTCGACAAGATCGAGCGCTTCGCCGAAGAAGGCCTTCAAGTCAACTTGGCGATTTCGCTCCACGCGCCAAACGACGAACTGCGTTCGCAGTTCATGCCGGTTAACCGGAAGTTCGGGATCGAGCCGTTGATGGCAGCCTGCCGGGCCTACGTGGAAAAGACGCACCGAAAGGTGTTCTTCGAGTACGTGATGCTCGCCGGGGTCAACGACGGCGCCGAATGCGCGCGGCAGTTGGCAGCGCGAATGCGAGGACATCTCTACCACGTGAACCTGATCCCGTACAACGCCACTCCCGACGCCCCGTTTGCCGGTACGCCCGATGCTCGCATCTGGGAATTTGCGGGCATCCTCGCCGCCGCCGGAGTTCCTACCACGGTTCGGCGTAACATGGGCCGCGACATCGCCGCCGCCTGCGGGCAACTGCGCGCGCAAACGCAACCGAAAGCTCGCGTAGCCGCCGCGCGCGGGTAGGGCTTCCGAGCGGGCAGGGACTGCGCGCTTGCGTCGAAGCACTCACGCATGGCTACGTGGCGAGACGTCCGC
>JBAUZB010000203.1:0-6401 GCA_049585095.1 Candidatus Tumulicola sp. | reverse complement strand
GCATCATACCGGGCCGAGCACGCTCGAGCACTTCGAGCTTCCCGAAGAGGCCAAGCCCGCGCGCGAACTGCTGGGCGAAATCCTCGGCCTCATGGGACTCCAACACGTCGACATCCACTACATCCCTCGCGCTGAAGGCGAGTACTTGGAAGTGAGCGGACCGAATCTCGGCATGCTGATCGGCCGTCACGGCAACACTCTGGAAGCGTTGAATCTCGTCTTCAACAACATCCTCAATGCCGGCGTCCGTAACAACCGGCGTTACTACACCATCGATGCCGAAGGGTATCGCGCGCGCCGTGCCGAGCAGCTGCGAAGCTTGGCATTGGCGATGCTCGAACGCTGCGTGCGAGACGGCAGCCCCCAACGGCTGGAACCGATGCTCCCTTCGGAGCGGAAAATCGTGCACTTGTCGCTCGCCGACTCGGAACTGGTGCGCACCGAATCGGAGGGTGAAGAACCCGAACGGCGGGTCGTCATCTTTCCGGTTTAAAAAGCAATTCAGCGTGCGCGCTGACGACGACACCATCGCGGCGATCGCGACGCCGCCGGGAAAAGGCGCGATCGCCATCGTGCGTATCAGCGGTCGGAGCGTACGCGATCTGTGCACGCGGTTGGTACGCTCCAAAGAGGCGCTCGAGCCGCGCGTCGCGACGCGGGCGACGGTTCTCGACGAAACCGGACGCCCGCTGGACCGCGGCATCGCGCTGTTGTTTTCGGCACCCGCCAGCTACACCGGCGAGGATCTCCTGGAGTTGCAGGTGCACGGCTCGCCGGTCGTCGCCCGCGAAATCGTACGCGCCTTGATTGCGTGCGGCGTGCGCCCCGCCGACCCGGGAGAGTTCACGCGGCGAGCCTTCCTCAACGGCAAAATGGACCTGCACGAAGCCGAAGCGATCGCCGACGTCATCGACGCGGAGTCCCGTTCGGCGGCCCGCGCCGCACTCGCGAATCTCGGTGGAGGACTCGCCGCCGAAGTGCGGATGCTTCGCAGCGCGCTGGCCGGCGTACTCGAAGAGCTGGCGGCAGCGATCGATTTTCCCGACGAGGTCCCGGAGCCGGATCCGGCCCGGCTCGACGCGGCTCTGGCGCCGATCGTAGCCAACTTGGAACGCCTGCGCGCCGACGGCGAACGCGGACGGCTGGTGCGCGAAGGCCTGACCGCAGCCATCGTGGGGCCGCCCAACGCCGGGAAATCCTCGTTGCTCAATGCGTTACTCGGCGAAGATCGTGCAATCGTTTCCGAGATTGCGGGCACCACCCGGGATTCGATTGAAGAGTCGGTTGCGATCCGCGGCGTGCGGGTGCGGCTGGTCGACACCGCCGGAATCCGGGAGCACGCCGACCGGCTGGAAGCGGCCGGCATCGAGCGGACGCAACGCGCCCTCGCATCGGCACGAATCGCCATCGTCGTGATAGACGGCTCGGCGCCTCTGGGTACGGAAAGCCGCCACTTGCTTGCGGCCACGCGTAACCGCATGCGGGTGATCTTCTTCAACAAGGCCGATCTGGGCGATGCCGGCGCCCGCGAGTTCGGTGATTCCGCCGCCATCATCGGCAGCACTTGGAATCCGGTTTCGCTCGGGGCCGTCCGCGACGCCGTCGCCCACGTGGGATGGGGCGGCGAGTCTCCCGATCTCGAACGGCCGCACTTGGCGGCACTCCGGGAGTTTGCCGCCGTCGGCGAAGCGCTCGAAGCCTTGACCGACGCCCGCAAGACCCTCGCCGGCGGCGAACCGACCGACTTCATTGCCGGAGATCTGGAGCGCGCATTCTCCGCCCTCGGGCATGTAAGCGAGCGTGTCGCTGCCGAAGAAGTGCTCGACGGGATTTTTGCCCGCTTTTGCATCGGAAAATAGCTCATCAAAGGAGCTTCGCCATGGTCAACGTACTCGCGCGCAACTGGTGGGCGCTGCTCATCCGCGGCATCGCGGCCGTCATCTTCGGCATCCTCGCGTTCGCTTGGCCCGCAATAACCTTCGTGGTGATCGTGATTTTATTTGCGGCCTACGCATTCGTCGACGGCGTTTTTGCCATCGTCGCCGCAGTGCGCGCGGCTCAGGCGCACGAGCGCTGGTGGCCTTTCCTGCTCGAAGGCATCGTCGGCCTGGCGATCGCCGCCATCACCGTTTACGACCTCCGGATCACGATGTTCGCGCTCTACGTGACGATCGCCGCATGGGCGTTCATCACCGGAATCCTCGAGATCGCGGCCGCCGTTCAACTGCGCAAATCGATTGCCAACGAATGGCTGTTGATTCTGGCCGGAATTTGCTCGATACTGTTCGGCATCTTGATGATCTGGCATCCGATAGCCGGAGTGCTGGCGATCATCTGGATCATCGCCGCGTACGCAGTCGTTTTCGGCATCCTCATGATCGCGCTGTCCTTCCGATTGCGCTCCCACGGCGCGACCGCGATTCCGCCGGCCACGCCCGCATGAAGAAACGGGCGCGCCGACTCCATGGGAGGCGCGCCCGAACCTTACCACCCATTCAATGAGCCGTTTACGCGAAGACGATGCCGCCGTGATCGTGGTCGGCGGCGGGCACGCCGGCGTCGAAGCCGCACTGGCCGCCGCACGTATTGGGGTGCCCACGCTGCTCGTCACCGGGGATCCCGACACCATCTGCACCCTGCCCTGTAACCCCTCGATCGGCGGAAGCGCGAAGGGCCAACTGGTGCGCGAGATCGACGCCCTCGGCGGCGCGATGGGACGATTGGCGGATCGCTGTAGCCTCCACGCACGATTTCTGAACGAGAGCAAGGGACCGGCGGTGCGCGCGCTTCGCCAGCAGATGGACAAACCGGCGTATGCGCGTGAAGCCGTCGCCGAAATGCGCCGGCAACCACATCTTGAGATCGTGCGCGGTCTCGTCGAGGATCTCATCGTTGAAGCGGGCGCCGTGGCCGGCGTCGGCTGCGCCGGCGGCGCCCGGTATTTCGCACGCCGCGTCGTGCTCGCCACCGGCACGTTCTTGGGCGGCAAGTCGTTTCAGGGCGACGTGGTTCGCGCCGAGGGACGGTTTGGAGAGCCGCCCGCCGTGGGGCTGGCATCCGCGCTGCGGCGGCTAGGATTTCCAACGCGGCGTTTGAAAACCGGCACGCCGCCGCGCATCGACAGAGCCACGATCGACCCGCAGTCGATGTTACTGCAACGTCCCAGCGAAACGCCGTTGCTGTTTTCCTATACGGGCGAATCACGTTTTTCGGGTCCGCAGCTGCCCTGTTTCGTTACCGAAACCACCGCGCGGACGCACGCGCTGGTGCGGGAAAATTTGCATCGGTCGCCGCTGTACGGACTCGACCTCATCCGCGGTATCGGTCCGCGTTACTGCCCGTCGATCGAAGACAAGGTCGTGAAATTCGCGCATAATCCATCGCACCAAATCTTCATCGAACCCGAAGGCTGGGACGAACCGACCTTCTACGTCGGGGGCTTTTCGACGTCGCTGCCCGCCGATGTTCAGCTGGCGATGCTGCGGACGCTGCCGGGCTTGGAATCGTGTGCCATGCTGCGCGCCGGTTACGCCGTGGAATACGACATGGTACCGCCCACCGAACTGCACGACACGCTCGAAACGCGCCGAATCCCTGGCCTCTATCACTGCGGCCAGCTCAACGGAACGTCGGGTTACGAAGAAGCTGCCGCGCAGGGGTTGGTCGCGGGAAGCAACGCCGCTCGCGCCGCCCTTGGCGCGACGCCGCTGCGGCTGGCACGGAGCGAGGCCTACATCGGCGTCATGATCGACGATCTCGTCAGCAAGGGCGTCGACGAGCCCTATCGCATGCTCACGTCACGAGCGGAGCACCGGGTGGTGCTGCGCCACGACAACGCCGACGTTCGCCTTACCCCGATCGGGCGCGACGCCGGCCTGGTCGATGATGCCGCTTGGGACGCCTTCGAGCAGCGGCGCACCGCCCTGCGGAGCGGCATCGAACGCGCCGAACGCACGCGCGTCGGGATGAAGTTCATCGGCGACGACCGATTCGACGCGGCGGCAAGCCTCGCCGACGCGCTGCGCCGTCCGAAACTGCAGTTCGACGACGTCGCCGAGCGATTCGATCCGCCGCTCGAGGCCGGCATCGGCGAGCGCGTTGCCATCGAGTTGAAGTGCGCCGGCTACGTGCGGCGCCAGGAAACGGCCATCGAGAAGGCCGCCAAAACCGAGCGCATCGTTATACCGGACGGCTTCGATTACGCGCATATCGCCGCGCTATCGCGCGAGGCGCGAGAAAAACTTACCCTCCAGCGGCCGCGAACGCTCGGATCCGCCGCTCGAATCCCCGGCGTGACGCCGGCCGACGCTGCGATCCTCGGGCTGTTCGTCCACCGCGCGCGTCAAACCGTTTCGACGTAACGCCGTGAGTGTGGAGCTCGAGGCGCTTCTCGCCGCCGCGGGCGTCGACGCGCACCTCGTCGCGGCGCTGGCTCGCTACGGTGAACTGATCTTGGACGCCAATCGGGCGTTCAATCTGACGGGAGCAAAAACCGCGCACGAGTTGACGGCGCACATTGCCGATAGTCTCACCGTGGTACCGTTTGTTACCGATCCCATGGTCGACGTCGGATCGGGCGCCGGCCTGCCTGCAATTCCGGTGGCGCTCGCCGCCGGCGTATCGATCACGTTGATCGAAGCGACCCGCAAGAAAGCACACTTCCTGCAACGCGCCCTCGACGCGTTGGAAATCGCGGGTGAAGTCGTCGCCGAGCGCGCCGAAGTCGCGGCTCGTCACGAACGGTTGCGCGACGCATTCGCCTGCGGGACCGCACGCGCGGTCTCGAGCGCTCCGACCGTCGCCGAACTGCTTCTGCCGTTCATCGAGCCCGGCGGCATCGCCATCTTGCAGCGTGGAACGATGGACCAGGCGGAACGAAGTGCGCTCGCCGACGCCGCATTGATGCTCGGCGCCCAGGCCGGCAACGAACACACCCTCGAGGGCGACCGTCGCATCATCCTGGTTCTCAAGACGGGTCCGACGCCGATGCGTTTTCCGCGTCGCACGGGCATTCCTGAAAAGCGCCCGCTCTGCGTGTAAATCGACGCACCACCAAAACGCGAAATCAACACGTCCGTTCAGGGCCTATCCCACATCACACGCCAAGTGCGATCGCAATCGACGACCTGACCTGAGAGCGCATTTCAGGCAGCTGATTACTGTGAGTCTTGGTTGATTTTGAAAGCCTCCGCGAACTCCTTGGGCGTCCGGTAGCTGAGTCTTACAATCTGACGACGAGACTATCGTCGAGGTCGTGCCAGGACTTGCCTTTTCGCGAAGGGGAAAAGCTCATTGACGAGTGGGATATTCTGTGGCGATGTGGCGGCGGAACCGCTTATGACGGTGAGAGAGCATTCCGGAAGAGATCATTCGTGACGCGACTCAAATGAGTGCGCTGGCATGTTATCGCGGCATAAGGCCTGACGCAAAACTAATGCCTATACATCGCCTGATAACATGTACTTGGTTACCCCAGGGTACTATGCTGAGATTACCTCAAATACCTTAGCCTGAATCCTCCGGGCAAGTCCTTGGCGTTGGCTTGATCGACGGCCAGCAGCATGCCGTTGAGCGTGCTCCGGCCCACCGATGCATCGGCGCCGGTCAGCGGAAGATCGATGCCGATTTTGATTGTCTTTCCGGCGGGTCCACTACCGGAACACGCGGCGACAAGCAGAACGCGAACGCCGCCCAGCGAAGCGGTCAGGTGACGCATCAACATACCCGGCGGATTAGCGGCCACCTCGCGGTCCCCTACCGGCGTCCCAATGTACCGTCGCCGGCACATTACGAACGCGCCGCGCGTTACGAAGGCGCGAGCTCGCGCACAGCGGCGGCGTTGAAATAGCTCGCGCGTGGGTGATGCATCACGATTGCTGCAGTGGACTGTTCGGGAACCATTTGGAATGCTTCGGTGAGTGTCACGCCGATGCGTTCGGACGCCTGGAGCAAACTGAAAACGAGGCCGTGCTGAGCGAGATCGGGGCAAGCGCCGTATCCCCACGAGTAGCGTTTCCCGCGGTCTTCGGCAATGCCGAGCTCTCGACGAATGCGCCGATGCGTGTATTCCGCGAGCGCT
Source organism: Candidatus Tumulicola sp. (assembly GCA_049585095.1). Classification (GTDB taxonomy): domain Bacteria; phylum Vulcanimicrobiota; class Vulcanimicrobiia; order Vulcanimicrobiales; family Vulcanimicrobiaceae; genus Tumulicola. The sequence continues at coordinate 322 of JBAUZB010000203.1, read as the reverse complement.
TCGGCCGCTTGAACCGAAAAGCCGTGCAGGAAATACGACTCGCCGTAATCACCGGTGCCCTGCAACGCTTCGGTACGTTGCGACGCTTGTGCTCCGACGGTGACGACTTGCAACGCGATCACGTCGATAGCCGCTCCGCCGACCGGCTCGTGAAGATAGTCGGCTAAACTCAAATGTTCTCCGCCGATCTGGCGCGGGAACTCGAATCGCGCGATTTCCTGGGTCGGCTCGGCGGGATCGTAAACGATGACGTCGTTCTTCAATCCGGCGGCCGGGAAATATCCGTAGGCCGCGCGCGGTTTCAAAAGTCCATTCCGAAGGG
>JBAUZB010000202.1:0-2121 GCA_049585095.1 Candidatus Tumulicola sp. | reverse complement strand
GGCGGAAACCGCGGCTCGACCGCAGCCGCGCCGGCATCGTCGGCCGGCGCCGACGCATTCGGTGACGAGCTCGACGACGAAATACCTTTTTAGAAACTCCCACACTACCACCGAATGAAACGAGAGCCCGGCGCACGTCGCCGGGCTCTCGTGATATTTTTAGTGCCGGCCTCGAAGAGCGACACGGGACCGGCCGCGGCCGTGGATTTCCGGTCCGTCGTACCCGGCAGACCTTGCACTCCGTCGCCCTGCCGTGCTACAAGGATAGTGGCTTTGTAACGCAAAGTAAAGGGAACGATGGATCTCCAGCAGGCGCTCTCGGATCTCGCGGAAGTCCGCGACCGGCTGGCTCACGTGCAGCGATTCGAGGGATATTCCGGGCCGGCCGCGGTCTTGAGTGGGTTTGCCGCTCTGGTCGCCGGCTACGTTCAGCTTCAGGTGGCCCCGCTACCGCATACGCCCGAGGCGCTGCGAGCATACGTTGCCATCTGGATGATCTGCCTCGCGGTGGCGCTAGCGTTAAACTACGGCACCGTCGCCGTCTGGGTATTCCAGAATCGCGGCCCCGGCGCGCAGAGTCAGTTCCGATCTGCGGCACGGTCGATCGCACCCAGCGTCGTGCTGGGCGGAGCCCTCACGCTCGCCCTGCTTCACGCCGGTGCATATGCCTTGTTGCCGGGAACGTGGTTCGCGCTCTACGCGCTCGGGCTGTTTGCTTCACGCGGTGCGATTCCAACCTCGACGGTTGGAATTACCGTTGCATTCGCCGCACTGGCGGTGGTCTTTCTCATCACGCCGCTGGCCCAAGCCGCGCTCGCCTGGTGGGTGATGCCGCTCGGTTTCGGCGTTGGGCAAATCGCCATCGGCGGCTTGATTTGGCAAGGACGCAGCACATGACCACCGACCGCGAAGCGCCGTTTTCCTATCCCGGCCTGGAGCGCATCTTTCACGAGCGCGGCCGGCTGGCGATTTGCACCTGCCTCATCGCTCATCCCGACGGACTGAGTTTTACCGATCTGCAGGCGGCTTGCGATTTGACCGACGGCAATCTCAACCGGCACGTCCACGCGCTGGCCGATCTTGGCATCGTTACGACCGAAAAGCAACGCGGCGAGGGGCGCCCCCTCACGCTCTACCGCATCACCAAACGCGGTCGCCAACGTTTTCTCGCCTACGTCGACGAACTCGAATCGGTCGTGCGCGACGTGCACGAACGCTCGCAGCAAACCGTATCGACCGGAAAGTTGGCGACGACGTGATCCCGCGCCACGTCGCCATCGTCATGGACGGCAACCGCCGCTGGGCTACCGAACGCGGCTTGCCGATTGCGCTGGGCTACCAGCGCGGCGTTACCGCATTGCGCCGGACACTGCGCGCGGCTCGCCGGGCGCAGGTTCGCGTCGTGACGGCATATGCGTTTTCCGAAGAGAATTGGCGACGGCCGGCGGCGGAGGTCGATCTCCTCATGAAGCTGTGCGCGCAGGCGGCACGCGGCGAGCTGCGCGCGCTGGCACGCGAAGGCGTGCGGGTGCTCTTGTGCGGGCGCAACGAGCGGCTTCCGGAGCGTACCTTGTCCGCGCTCGAGGATCTCGTTGCCGAGACGGCCCACAACGACGGCGTCACGCTCAATCTCGCCATCGATTACGGCGGCCGCCGCGAGATCGGCGACGCCGTCCGCGCCTTGGCTCGCGAGGTGAGCGGCGGCCTGCGCGACGCGGAATCGATCGACGAGCACGCGGTTCAAAGCCGCTTGTATACCGCCGGGCTTCCCGACCCCGATCTCGTCATTCGCACCGGCGGAGAGCTTCGTCTTTCGAACTTTCTCCTGTTTCAAGCCGCATACGCTGAATTGTGGGCGACCAACACGTACTGGCCGGACTTCGGTGAACCGCACTTGCGGACGGCGCTCGACGCCTTCGCGTTGCGGCAGCGCCGCTACGGAACCTAGCGTCAGCACTTTCGGGTGAAGCTGTAACCTCCGCCTCGGATGTGTTTACCGTCGGCGGTAATCGTCATCGTGTGCGTGCCGTAATACGTGAGCGTCACGGTACCGCCGTACAGTCCCCAGTTTCCGGACACCCCGTCGCTATCGGTGAGGCCTCCGTTCACATCCATCTGAAC
>JBAUZB010000201.1:0-3157 GCA_049585095.1 Candidatus Tumulicola sp. | reverse complement strand
CTGCAAAGCCGTCGCTCGAACCGCCACATCCGGCCAATCCAACGCCGACGCCCTCGCCGACGCCGACACCCGGGCCGGCCTTCGGCAACATGAAGTGGCGGGAGATCGGTCCGGCCGGATCGGGAGGCCGCGTCGCGGCCGTCGCGGGCTCGGCGACCGACCCGAAACTCTACTACGTCGGCGCCGCGGGCGGCGGCGTCTGGAAATCGGCGAACGGCGGCCAGACCTGGGATCCAGTTTTCGACAAACACGCCGCCGCGATCGGTGCGGTGACGATCGATCCCACCGACAACCAAACGGTCTGGGTCGGAACGGGCGAGGCAAACCCGCGCAACGACGTCTCCGACGGTGACGGCGTGTACAAGACGAGCGACGGCGGCGACACCTGGACGAACGTCGGCTTGAAGGGCACCAAGTACATCTCGCGGATCGTCGTCGATCCACGCAATCACAATCACGTGATCGTCGGAGCGCTGGGTGATGCGTTCGCCGACTCGCCGGAACGCGGCATCTACGTGACCGACGACGGCGGTAAGACGTGGAAGCAAACCCTGTACGCCGGCCCCGAGAGCGGCGTCTCCGATATCGCGGTGAGCGCGCAAAACCCGAGCGTGCTCTTCGCCGGCGTCTGGCAGTTTCAGCGCCGGCCGTGGACCTTCATGAGCGGCGGCGAGGCGGATGGGCTCTATAAGTCGACCGACGGCGGCGCGACGTGGACGAAGCTGACTGGCCACGGGCTCCCAGAAGGTGCGCTCGGCCGCATCGGCGTGGCGGTCGCGCCGAGCGACGGCAATCGCGTCTACGCCGTCATCGAAACGAAGAGCGGCATTCTGTGGCGGTCGGACGACGGCGGCGCCGACTGGAAGATGGTCAGCGACGATTCTCGCGTGGACGCGCGGTTTTTCTACTTCTCGCACGTCGAGGTCGATCCGAAGAATCCTAATCGCGTCTACGCCCTGTCGTTCGAAGTGATGCTGAGCACCGACGGCGGCCAAACGTTCAAACCCGTTGCCCAAGACGTGCACAGCGATTTCCACGCCATCTGGATCGCGCCGAACGATCCGCAGCGCATCATCATCGGCCAAGACGGCGGCTACGTGCTCACGGTCGACGGTGGCCAGAACTGGTTTTTCTCGGCCAACATGCCGATCGGCCAAGTCTACCGTGTCGGTTTGGGAAACGACAATCCATACACCGTCTGCGCGGGGCTGCAAGACAACAACGGCTGGTGCGGCCCGTCGAACTCGCTCGATCCGTCGGGCATCCAGAACAAGAATTGGATCAACACGGTGGGCGGCGACGGAACGTGGGGGATTCCCGAACCCGACGATCCGAACTGGATTTGGTCGGACTCGCAAAACGGCTCGCTCACCATATACAATCGCGTGACGCAGGATCAATGGTCGGCGCAGCCCTACTTGCAAACCGGTAAGGAATCGTGGGAGCTCGGGACGAGCAAGTACCGCTTCAACTGGGAGTCGCCGATCGCGTTCGCGCCGTGGCGCAGCCCGACCGGGAAACTCATCGGCTGGTACGGCGGCAACGTCGTCTTTCAAACGACCGATCGCGGCCGCTCGTGGAGCGTCATCAGTCCGGATCTGACGCGCAACGACAAGGCGCATCAGAATCCCGCCGGCGGTCCCATCAACAACGATGTTTCGGGTGCCGAATACACCGACACGATTTTGGACATTGAAGCGTCGCAGCGCGCGAAAGGCGAGATTTGGGTCGGCACCGACGACGGGTTGGTGCAGCTCACGCGCGACGGCGGCAAACACTGGAGCAACGTGACGCCCGCGGGCGCGCCGCAGAACGGGCGCTTTGCGACCGTCGCGCCGTCGACGCTCGTCGACGGCACCGCCTACGCGATCGAAGACGATCACGAGATGGGCGACAGCGCGCCGTGGGCCTTCGTGACGCACGACTACGGACGGAACTGGACGAAGATCGTCGACGGATTGCCGCCCGACCGATGGGCCCGCGCGATCCGCCCCGACATTCGCGACCGCAACCTCGTCTATCTCGGGAACGAGGAAGGCATCTACATTTCGTTCGACGGGGGCGCGCACTGGCAATCGTTCCAGAACGACCTGCCGATGGCATCGGTGCACGACATTCGCATGCAGCCGCGCGAGGACGATCTCGTGATTGCGACGCACGGCCGCAGTGTGTACATCATGGACGACGTGCGGCCGGTGCAAGAGTTGCAACAGGCGGTGTCGAGCGGAACGCAGGTCTTCAAGCCGCGCGACGCGTTCGAGTGGTCGCTGCACTCCAACGACGAGGGAACCTACACGAACTTCGCCGCCGACAACCCGCCGTACGGCGTGACCATCACCTTCTATCAAAAGGAACCGCAGAAGGGCGCGCCCTCACTCGAAATTCTCGACTCGAGCGGCCGCGTGATCCGCAACGTGTCGGGAACGCACAAAGCCGGCGGCAAGGACGTGCCATACGTCACGAACGAGGTGGGGCTGAATCGTTACACGTGGGATTTCGCGGTCAATGGGCCGGTGCGGTGGAACGGTGCCGCGCAGGAATTCCTCAAGGGCCCCCAGACCGGTCCGGGCGTCGTTCCCGGAAATTACGCGGTGCGAATGACGCTCTCGGGCCACACCTACGTCCAGCGCTTCACCGTCGGGCCGGATCCGCGTTCGCGCTTCACGGTGGCCGAGTATCAACAGACTTTCAACGAAGCGATGCGGCAGATGGCGCGCCTTTCGAAGGTCGACACGATGCTCAATAATCTCGACGACCTCAAGAAGGCGCTCGCTAGCGCGAGCGGCGGCGCGAAAAAGGCCAACGACGCGGCGTTGACGAGGAAGTTGCAGGACGCGGAAACGGCACGCCAGACGCTCTACGATACGCTCGTCGCCAACGTGCGCGGCGAGGGCACCGAGGACGAGACGAAACTTCAGGAAGACCAACTCGGCGCGTTCTTCGCGGCGCAAGGACTCATCACGCCGGCGGTGACCGATGTGCTCGCCCGCATCGCCGTCGACTATCGCGCCGGCATCGAACGCTACAACGCCTTCGTAACCGGCGTGTTGCCGGGTGTCAACTCGGCGTTGAAAGGCAGCAATCAGAAGGCGCTGCCCACGATTTCGACAATGACTCCGTAATGAACGCGCTGCGCGCCGCCGTGCTGGTGTCGGCG
>JBAUZB010000200.1:0-11413 GCA_049585095.1 Candidatus Tumulicola sp. | reverse complement strand
GGCGACGGGTGCTAGACTCGTAGCCTATGCCCCGGGGCGAATAGGCCACAAAAGAAAATCAGGCGGGTCACCTCTCCAAGCGGTAGAGCGTGAGCTCGTCTTTTTCGTGTGCCCCAGGTTCCGTCGCAACAATCCGCATTTCCTTCATTATTTTGTATCCCATAGAGAAAGAGACGAATGGCGAAAACGACCGCTCCGAAGGGTCCTGCGAAGAGTTCCGCGGGTACCAAGAGCAAGTCGAAGCGAGCGTCCACGGCCGTGACCAACGGCGCTTCCAAAGTGATGCCGGCCACCTTCCCGATGCCGACGGGCGCATTTACGGTGGAGCAACCCCCCGACCCGGGCCCTCGGCGTGCCCGTCACGCGTTTGCCAAAATTCCGCACGTCCTCGAAATCCCGAACCTCATCGAGCTGCAAAAGGCGAGCTTCGATTGGTTCAAGACCGAGGGGTTGGCTGAAGCCTTCGCTTCGATTTCGCCGATCAAGGATTTTACCGGCAACCTGATCCTCGAGTTCGGCGAGCACAGCCTCGGCGAGCCGAAGTATACAATTGAAGAGTGCCGCGAGCGGGACATGACCTATAGCGCGCCGCTGCGCGTGCGGGTCCGTCTGATTACCGCCGAGTCGGGTGAAATCAAGGGCATTCCCGACCAGGAGATCTTCATGGGCGACTTTCCGCTCATGACCGACAAAGGCACCTTCATGATCAACGGCGCCGAGCGCGTGATCGTAAGCCAACTGGTGCGTTCCCCGGGCGTGTATTACAGCCAAGATTCCGACACCAACGCTCGCCCCACGTTCAACGCCACCATCATTCCGAATCGCGGCGCCTGGATCGAGTTCGAGACCGACAACGGCACCAAGAACGACGAGACCGAGGGCACGATCGGCGTTCGCATCGACAAGAACCGCAAGATCTACGTGTCGACCTTCATCCGCGCGCTTTCGCGTCCGGATCTCGGTTACAATTGGGAGACCGACGAGGCGATTCTGAAGCTCTTCGACGACAGCCCCCTGGTTCGCAACTCGATCGATAAGGATAAAGACGTCAAGACGCGTGAGGACGCGCTGAAGGAAATCTACAAGAAGCTGCGGCCCGGCGAGCCCGAAAACGCGGAAAACGCCGAGAAGCTTCTCGAGTCGCTGTTCTTTGACGAAAAGCGCTACGATCTGGCCGGCGTCGGACGTTACAAGCTCAACGGAAAGTTTCACTACCGCATCGAGAATCCGGATCCGGATCAACGCGTCGACAAACCCAGCGTGGTTATCGACGAATACGCCGATGCCGGGCTCGAGATGCCGACGATCGGCACGCGGTATCTCACGCGCGCCGATATGATTGCGGTGATCCGTCGCTTGATCAAAGTCGCGACCGGCATCGTGGCCAAGGACGACATCGATCACCTCGGAAACCGTCGCGTGCGTTCCGTCGGCGAACTGCTGCAAAATCAGTTCCGCGTCGGCTTGCTGCGTCTCGAGCGCGTCGTGCGCGAGCGCATGACCGTGCAAGACATCGAAACCGTCACGCCGCAGGCGCTGATCAATATTCGCCCGGTCGTCGCCGCGATCAAAGAGTTTTTCGGGTCTTCGCAACTTTCGCAGTTCATGGACCAAACGAACTCGCTGGCCGAGCTTACCCACAAACGGCGTCTCTCGGCGCTTGGGCCCGGGGGCCTGTCGCGCGAGCGCGCCGGCTTCGAAGTGCGCGACGTCCACCACTCTCACTACGGCCGCATCTGTCCGATCGAAACGCCCGAAGGGCCGAACATCGGTCTGATCGGTTCGCTGGCGACCTACGGACGGGTCAATCGCTTCGGATTCATCGAAACTCCGTATCGAGTGGTGCGCGAAGGCATCGTCACCGACGAAATCGTGTACCTCACGGCAGATCGCGAAGACGAATACATCATCGCGCAGGCTAACACGCCGGTCGATCCCGTCGGCGGGAAGATCATGACCGATTCGGTGGTGTGCCGCTACGCCGAAGAGTACATCGAGGAGCCGGCGTCGCGCGTCCAGCTGATGGACGTTTCGCCCAAGCAGATCGTCTCGGTGGCGACGGCGCTGATTCCGTTTCTCGAACACGACGACGCCAATCGCGCGCTGATGGGCGCGAACATGCAGCGCCAAGCGGTGCCGCTGCTTCGTCCGGAGACGCCGATCGTCGGAACCGGCATGGAGTACCGCGCCGCCAAGGACTCGGGCAGCTTGATCGTCGCCGACGAGGCCGGGACGGTTACGTCGGTCGACGCCAAAGGCATCACCATCAAGAACGGCGACGGCGTCGAGAAGCTCTACGAGCTGCTGAAGTTCGTGCGAAGCAACGCCGGCACGTGCATCAACCAGCGTCCGATCGTGTTGCTCGGGGAAAACGTCGTCGCCGGCCAGGTGCTGGCCGACGGGCCTTCCTCGGACGAAGGCGAGCTGGCGCTCGGGCAAAACGTTCTGGTGGCCTTCATGCCCTGGGAGGGCTACAACTACGAAGACGCGATCCTGATCAGCGAACGGATGGTCAAGGAAGATCGCTTCACGTCGATTCACATCGAAGAGTACGAATGCGAAGCGCGCGACACCAAGCTCGGGCCCGAAGAAATCACCCGCGACATTCCGAACGTCGGCGAAGACGCGCTCAAGGATCTGGACGAGCGCGGCATCATCCGCGTTGGTGCGGAGGTTCGCCCGGAGGACATCCTCGTCGGCAAGGTGACGCCCAAAGGCGAAACCGAGCTGACCGCCGAGGAGCGTTTGCTGCGCGCGATTTTCGGTGAGAAATCGCGCGAAGTGCGCGACACCAGCTTGAAAGTGCCGCACGGCGAAAAAGGGAAAATCATCGACGTCAAGGTGTTTTCGCGTGAGAACGGCGACGAGCTGTCTCCCGGCGTCAATCACCTCGTGCGGGTATACGTCGCCCAGAAGCGCAAAATTCTGCAGGGCGACAAAATGGCCGGGCGTCACGGCAACAAGGGCGTCATCGCCAAAGTGTTGCCCGAGGAAGACATGCCGTGCATGGAGGACGGCACGCCGGTCGACATCGTGCTCAATCCGCTCGGCGTTCCGTCGCGCATGAATCTCGGCCAGATCATGGAGACCCACTTGGGGTGGGCGGCGCGCATGCTCGGCATGAGCGTGGCGACGCCGGTTTTCGACGGCGCCCATGCAGAAGACATCACCGAGTGGCTGCAGGACGCGGGTCTGCCCGCCGACGGCAAAACGTGGCTGCGCGACGGGCGTACGGGCGAGCGGTTCTCTCGTCCGATTACCGTTGGACTGATCTATATGCTCAAACTCGCGCACTTGGTCGACGATAAGATTCACGCGCGCTCGACTGGACCGTACTCCATGATCACGCAGCAGCCGCTGGGAGGCAAGGCGCAGTTCGGCGGCCAGCGCTTCGGCGAAATGGAGGTCTGGGCGCTGGAAGCCTACGGCGCGGCGTACACGCTGCAAGAACTGCTTACCGTGAAATCCGACGACGTCGTCGGTCGCGTCAAGACCTACGAAGCGATCGTCAAAGGCGAGAACGTGATGGAACCCGGCGTTCCCGAATCGTTCAAGGTCTTGATCAAAGAACTGCAATCGCTCGCGCTCGACGTCAAGGTCTTGACCGAGAACCGCGAGGAGGTCGAGATCAAGACCCCCGAGGACGAAATGGGCGAAACCGAACGTCGCGAGTACGGCCTGTTAATGGGCGACGAACAGCCGGCCGTTTCGCAGACGGTGGTGGCCGCGCGCGAAGCGGTCGCCGAAGCGTCCGGCGCGGTCGAGGTTGCTCCGGCAGTTGCGGAGGAAGAGGAAGAGGAGGAGATCGACGACAGCAAGCCGCTCGATGATGCAATCGCTCCTATTCCGGTGCCGCCGCCGATGCCGCGCGCTGCCGAGGTCGAAACCGACGAAGCGTTCGAGGAAGAGCCCGCCGAGGAAGAAGTCGAGGAAGGCGCCCAAGGCTACGAACTCGAGGAAGAAGACGAGGAGTCGTACGAGGAAGACAAGGCCGGGTTCGAGGAGGACGAAGAAGAGACGCCGTTCGTCGAAAACCCGACCGAAGAAGAGTTCTAGCCGTGCATAGCGACGCGGCGACGCGGATCGGCGTCGTCGGGACCGGTCGGATGGGCGCCAACATCGCGCAGCGACTCAACGACGTGGGCTACGCCGTTTCGGCGCTCTACGACGTGCGGCCGGAAGCGGCGTCGCGCACCGCCGAGCTCACCGGCGGCGAGGCGACGGCGTCGCTCGCGCGCGTGACCGAACTCGCCGACGTCGTGATCACCGTCGTCAGCGACGATGATGCCATGTATGCGATCTTCGGCGACGGTCAAGACAGCCTCTTGAACGGCGCCGAAGGCACGATCTTTCTGAACTGCGCGACGATTACGCCGAAGGTGCACGTCGATATCCAGCAACGCGCCGAAGCCTGCGGCGCACATACGCTGGAAGCGTGCATGGCCAGCTCGATTCCGCAAGCGCGGAACGGGACGCTCTACCTGATGGTTGCGGGACGCGAAGCGGTGTTCGCTAAGGTCAAGCCGCTCCTGGAAAAGATGAGTGCTTCGTTGAAATACGTCGGTCCGGCGGGCCGCGCGGCCGAAGTCAAAGCGCTGGTCAACATGGTGATGAACGTCAATACCGCCGGCCTCGCCGAGGGCCTTGGACTTGCCGACGCGCTCGGGCTCGATCTTGACGTCGTGCGCGAGATCTTTTCACAGACTGGCGCGAACTCGCGCGCCCTCGAAACCGACGGCGCCGACATGCAGAATCGCGACCACGAAGTGTACTTTTCCGCCGCGCACGCCGCCAAGGACTCCGGCATCGCGCTCGCGCTCGCGAACGACGCCGGTCTCGGCCTTCCGCTCGCTCGGGCGACGTTCGAACAGTACGAGCGCATGAAACGGCTCGGGCTCGGGGAGCTCGACAAATCCGGCATCTCGGAACTTACGTTCATTACCCGTCATGGAAAGGACCAGCTCACCAATGCCTAGCACCGCGAACAAGCAGATTCCCTACGTTTCCTCGCAAACGACCGGGCCGCTCGGCGCCGCCCACCTGCCGCGTCTTTGGACGAAGCTCACGTTGGGATACACCGACCAGCTCGCCGAGGGATGGGATCACTGCGGCCAAGGTTTCGATCAGATGACGATTTCGAATCTCGGACTCGATCGCGAGAAAGTCATGGACTACGTGCGCACGCACAAACCGACGTACGTTCAGTTCGAAGAGTACGTCGTCCAGCACGGAAAGACCGATCCCGAGACGATTCGCAAGCACAACGCCGCGATTCACGGCTACAACCACTCGCCGGAAACCGCCAAGGGCATGCGCGATTCGATGGGCCTGAAGAATGAAGGCGTCAACGATGCCGTGACGCTCAACTCGCTCGACGACCTCCACGAACTGCACAAGCAAGTTCACCGCGTTTGACGGCGCGCGGCGCGGCCGAACGCCGGATCGTCCTCGACGACGGCGCCGCGACCACCGTAGAATGCTGGGGGGCGAGCGGCCCGGTCGTGCTCGGCGTGCACGGCATGACCAGCTCGCGCAAGTCGTGGCGGCGTTTGGCCGAGTTTCTCGACGGACGCTTTCGCGTGATCGCGTACGATCAGCGCGGTCACGGCGATAGCGCGAACGTCGCCGGCCCGATGTCGCTCGAACGCGGCGTCCGCGATCTCGAAAACGTCATCGCCGCTCTCGGCGAGCCGGTCGATACGCTGATCGGACACTCGTGGGGCGGCGCCGTGGCGATCCTCGGCGGCTTACGCCTCGCGGTACGCCGCGACGCGGCGATCGATCCGATGATTCGCCAAGTCGCCGATTCGTGGTACGAAGAGTACTTGGAGGAACTGCGCGACCTATTTGCATCGACGGGTGACGCGCGCGACGTTCGGACGCGCAACGATTATGCCGACTGGGCGCCGAGCGACGTCGAGGCGAAGGTGCACGCGGTGCATGCGATGACCACCACGCCCATCGAGGGCCTAATGCGCGAAAATCCCCCGCATGCGTGGGATCTGCGCGCGACGATCGGCGGTTACGAAAAACCGTTGTTCCTTGCGCTAGCGGCGGCCGGCGAGAGCATCAACGACGCGGCGACGTTGGCCGACGTGCAACGAACTCACGCGCCCAGCGCCGAGATCGTCACCTTCCCCGGAGCCGGGCACAACCTGCACCGCACCGCGTTCGATGCGTTTGCAGGCGCACTCGACGACTTTCTGACCCGACGCTAAGCGGCGATCGCCGGGCTGCTCGGCTCGAGTTCAACGGCATGGGAAAGCGGGCCGCGATCCGTCGTGAGGCAGCCGCTGGCGCGAAACGCCTCGTCCACCAGGGCTTTTGCCACCGGGTCGTCACCGCAAATCGGAACGTTCGCACCGGCTTGCGGCAAGACGATCAGCCCGCGCACGACCTCGTGTGAATCGAGCTTGCGTGCGAGGAGTTCCGCGCCTTGGTGCGGGGCGCGCGGAGGGCCGTCGAGCGCGTCGAGCACGACGCCCTCGACCGGGGACCCGATCGAGGCAATCGCGGCATCGATGTCGTTTCGCGAGCAGGCGAACACCATGAGTTCGCGCGCCATCGCCTGATTGTAGGGCGTTTCCGCTAGAGCACCGAGCTGGGCAGCCGCCCGTTCGGCCGCCGCCGCATCGCGCGGGTTGCTGAAACTGAGTTGGTGGCCGCCTTCGGCGAGCAGCCGCCCGATGGCCAGCGCTCGCGAGTCCGTGCCGAGTATTCCGATTTTCATGCCAAAGTCGTACCCCGGCGGCCGCCCAATTATGCATGTCACCCTGAGCGGAGGCGAAGCCGCAGTCGAAGGGCGCCCCATGTCACCCTGAGCGGAGGCGAAGCCGCAGTCGAAGGGCCCCGCGGGCGAGCTTGGGTACGGGACGGAGCCCGGCTCCGGCTGCGTAATAGGAACTTCCGACGTAGACTGGGCGCACGGGGCGGCCCAGCGCGCGCAACGCTCGAGCGATCGCTAACGCCGATCGTGTGGCCCACTCGGCCAACACGTGGGGTACTTCCCCGCAACATGACGCCGATCTGCCGATCTGCAAACCATTGACCTGGACGAAATCGAATCCGGCGCCGCGCTCGTAATGGCTGGCGAACACGCGCGCCCGATCGAACCGCAGGGGCATACGCTACGCGCGGTCGCCGCAATATTACAGGACGGCAAACCGCGCGACGTCAAGCAGATTCTCGCCGAAGCGGTCGCGCGCGGACTGCTTCCGCCGGAAACCCAGCAGAAGTGGATCTACACTGCGCTGCTCGAGTACATCGTGCACCAGCGGCCACGGGCACAAGCCATTCGTCGTTCAAGATAGCGACCGCCGCTTTCGTCTCAATGAACCGCGCGACGACTGGCCGTCGGTCGTACCGCCGCCCCCGTCGCTGCCCGATCCGTCGACCCAAGCCCTCATCGATCGCCTCGCGCAAACGGCGCATGGGAGCGATCCAGCCGCCTTCGAAATCGCCGTCTGCGACGCGTTCGCGCACCTCGGCTTCGTCGCCACCCACGTCGGCGACCACGACAATCCCGATGGCTATGCCGACGCGCCGCTCGGTGCGCTCGGATATCGCACGATGATCGAGTGCAAGAGTGGGCTCGAAGTCGTGCACGAAGCCGATGCGGTCGAAGCCTCGAAGTTTAAGGATTGCTTCGGCGCTCAATTCTGCGCGCTCGTCGGGTCGAAGTTCACGCAGGAACTCGAACTCGCCGCCGAGTTGCAGACGCACGGCGTCGCCGCATTCGCGCTCGACGATCTCCAGCAGCTGCTACGCGTGCGCAGCAATCCGTTCGAAATGCGATCGCTCTTCGATCCCGGATTCGCCGGCGACCGCATCAGCGATTTGCTCTGGGAGCGGCTGCACGGCGCGAACAAGCGCCTGACGCTCATGCAGCGCTATCTTTGCGCTGAAGGCTGGAACCAACAGGTCGCGTTCGCGAAAACCGGCCCGGTGCCGGCGGTTTCGCAAGCGCCGCGCCTGACGGTGGACGCGGCGATGCTGCTCGTCGATCAACATCTCGCTGAAGAAGGCGCACGCGCCGCCTGCAGGCGCGGCGAAGTCGAAGACGCTTTCGCATACCTAACAAATCCGCTCGTTGCAAAGGCTGCCTGGCTTGACGACCGGCACGATGCCCTCGTCATCTGCACCCCCCCGCCAATTTGACGGTACCGCAGCGCGCTAGACGGGCGGACGCTGGGGCGTGATACAATAGTCGTGATGAGCGCTCAGCCCTGGGAATCCCGCATGGCCAGGCTCGAGGGTTCCTACGAACAGATCGATCGCCGCCTGGGAGACTTGGCGGCGCACCTTGAGGCGCGCTTCGCTCAAGTGGACGGCCGCTTCGCTCAAGTGGACGCCCGCTTCGCTCAAGTGGACGGCCGCTTCGATCAGATGGACGGCCGCATCGGGGCGCTCGAGCGCAAGGTCGATTCCGTTCAGTGGCGCCTTACGGCGCTCATCGTTGGAACCTGGGCGACGACGATGCTGACGATTCTGTTTCATCGCTAAGAGCCGCCGAAGGGCCCGCTCGAGGCGAGTCGCTGGGCATCACGCGACAACGCCTTTGGAAGCAAGCGTCTCCTCGGTGGCCGCCGAGGGCAGTGCCGCACCGCCCCACCCCTTGCCCATCGCCGGGCGTCCGAGTATAATCATAAGCCGTGCCCGGGCGCCTTGGCGCCTCGCGGCCTGCGGCAACGGTGGGACCGCTTACGTGACAACGTGAGCCGCGCTCCCTGCGTAAGCGGCGGCTGCGGCAGCACGTTAGCGGAGTTCCAACCCCTTGAACCTGATCGACGTCAACAACTTCGACGCCATGCGTATCGGCCTGGCGTCGCCGGAGCAAATTCGCGCGTGGTCGTTCGGCGAAGTCAAGAAACCCGAAACGATCAATTACCGCACGTTGAAACCCGAACGCGACGGCCTCTTCTGCGAGAAGATTTTCGGGCCGACGAAAGATTGGGAGTGTCACTGCGGCAAGTACAAGCGCATCCGGTTCAAGGGCATGATTTGCGATCGCTGCGGCGTTGAAATCACGCGCGCCAAGGTCCGCCGCGAACGCATGGGCCACATCGAACTGGCGACGCCGGTAAGCCATATTTGGTACCTGAAGGGCGTTCCCAGCCGCATCGGCATCCTGCTCGACATGTCGCCGCGCCAGCTCGAGAAGGTGATCTATTTCGCGGCGTACGTCGTCATCGATCCGGGCGACACGACGCTGACGAAGCGCGAGGTGCTTTCGGAGCAAAAGTATCGCGAAGCACGCGAGAAGTTCGGCAACCGTTTCAAGGCCGGCATGGGCGCCGAAGCCATTCGGGAACTTTTGCGCGACCTGAACTTGCGCCGTAACCAAGAGGACCTGCGGAAAGAATTCAAAGAAACGACCGGGCAGAAGCGTCTCAAAGCGATCAAGCGCCTCGAAGTCGTTGAAGCGTTTCTCTCCAGCGGCAACAAGCCGGAGTGGATGGTCTTGGCGGCCGTCCCGGTGATTGCGCCGGAGCTGCGCCCGATGGTGCAACTCGACGGCGGCCGTTTCGCGACCTCGGATCTCAACGATCTCTACCGGCGCGTGATCAACCGCAACAACCGTCTCAAGCGCCTGCTCGAGCTCAACGCACCCGAGATCATCATCAAGAATGAAAAGCGCATGTTGCAGGAAGCGGTCGACGCGCTCATCGACAACGGCCGGCGCGGCCGTCCGGTGACCGGCCCCAACAACCGTCCGCTCAAATCGCTTTCCGACATTCTCAAAGGTAAACAAGGCCGGTTCCGGCAGAACCTGCTGGGCAAGCGCGTCGACTATTCCGGCCGTTCGGTCATCGTCGTCGGCCCGACCCTGCGGCTGCACCAGTGCGGACTTCCCAAAGAAATGGCGCTCGAGCTCTTCAAGCCGTTCGTCATGAAGAAGCTGGTCGACCGTGCGTTGGCACACAACATCAAGAGTGCTAAACGTATGGTGGAGCGCGTGCGCCCGGAAGTTTGGGACGTTCTCGAGGAAGTGATCAAGGAGCACCCGGTGCTGCTCAACCGCGCGCCGACGCTCCATCGCCTCGGCATCCAAGCGTTCGAGCCGGTGCTGGTCGAGGGGAAAGCGATCCATTTGCATCCGCTGGTCTGCACGCCGTACAACGCCGACTTCGACGGCGACCAGATGGCGGTGCATTTGCCGCTCTCGGCGGGTGCGCAGGCCGAGGCGCGCATCCTGATGCTGTCGTCGAACAACATCTTACTGCCGGCGTACGGAAACCCAGTATCGATTCCAACCCAAGACATGGTTTTGGGATTGTATTACCTCACGTTCCATCGCGACGAATACTCCGGACCGGCAAAAGCGGCGGTAGTCGACGACTACGAGCAAACCTCGCGCGAGAGCCGGAAGGGCGCACCGTACCCCGACGCCCCGGGGGCGATTCCCACGTTCTACTCCTTCAAGGAAGCCGTAATGGCGTACGAGACGCACAACGTCGGCTTGCAAGAATGGGTTTACACCCGCTGGAACGACGAGTTGATCAAGACGACGATCGGGCGCGTCATCTTCAACTTGGCATTTCCGGAGCTTTGGAAGCATCCGTTCGTCAACCAGATTATCGACAAAGGCGCGCTGAAGAAAACGATTACCGATTGCTATCGGAAATACGGTAACGCCGAGACGGCAAAGTTCCTCGACGCGATCAAGGATCTGGGCTTCCACTTTGCGACCCTCTCGGGAACCACGGTTTCGATCAACGACATCATCGTGCCGGCGGAGAAGTACGCGATCGTCGGCAAAGCGCAGAACGAAGTCGACGAGCTTCACCGGCTTTTCGATCAGGGCTTTATCTCGGACGACGAGCAATACAACAAAACGATCGAAATTTGGTCGCGCGCTTCGGAAGACGTGACCAGCGCCATGCAAGCGGCGCAGAATCCGCTCAACCCCGTCTTCATGATGGCGACCTCGGGCGCGCGCGGTTCGATCGCGCAGGTCAAGCAGCTCGGCGGAATGCGCGGCCTCATGTCCGATCCGTCGGGTCGGATCCTCGAAATCCCGGTCAAGGCTTCGCTTAAAGAAGGGCTGACGGTTCTCGAGTACTTCATTTCGACGCACGGAGCGCGCAAGGGTCTCGCCGACACGGCGCTGCGTACTGCCGACTCGGGTTACCTGACGCGCCGTCTGGTCGACGTCGCGCAAGACGTGATCGTTCGCGAAGAAGATTGCGGTACCACCAGTGGAATTACCGTCAGCGACATTCGCGTCGGTAAGGAAGTGATCGAGCCGCTCACCGACCGCATCATCGGCCGGCGCGCTGCCGAGGAGGTTCGTCTCGAGCCCAAGCGTCCGACCACCGCGATCGTTACGCGGGGTCAGGAGATCGACGAGGAAAAAGCCAAAGCGCTGATCGACTCCGGCGTCGAGCAGGTGAAGATCCGCTCGGTGCTCACG
>JBAUZB010000199.1:0-2518 GCA_049585095.1 Candidatus Tumulicola sp. | reverse complement strand
GCGATGTGCTTGACGTAGGGGCCGCGATAGCCCATGCGCGCGACGTCGCGATACCACGAGTCGGGCGTTTCGGCGAGCGTCTGCGGTTCAGGAAAGGCTCCGTCGCCGCGATCGACGAGCGCGCGCGTCATGCGAATCGTCGCCGACCAGGCGCAGTTCGTCGTGCAGATGGTTTTGATCACGTCTTCGAAGACGCTCGGACTCGCGAGCAACCGCCCGGCGCCGGCGGCCGCCCAGCCGAGTTGTTCGTCGCTCGCGATCCGCCGGTAAAACGGCGACAGATCGTCATTCAGGCGAAACATGCGCTCGATTGCAGCGGCGGCACGTTCGCGCTCGCGCCGTCCCAAACGCGCCGCGCATCGAACGACCAGCTCGCCGGCTTCTTCTCGCATCGCGACCTCGATCGCCCGGCCGCCGAAACGAAACGACCGCCGGTACTCCAGCGGCGATTCCTGAAAGGTTGCCGGCGGGAGATGCGCGCAGCCGTGCGACGACACGGTCCGCGCGAACGAAACCGGCTCGCCGCCGCCGCCGCGCAGCGAGAACGAACAAACGAGATGGGTCACGCCACGTAGGAAATATTGACCGCGACCCCGGCGGCCTCGGCGCGCATCAGCACGCCGTATACCGCGTCGAGTTCTTCTTCGATCGCGGTGATTTCTCGCGCGCTTACGCGGAAACGCGCGGCGTGCGTCCACAAGATGCCGCGCGCTCGCTCGAACGCGCTGTGGAGGCGTTCGGGCGTCGCTTCGAGCACCGGCCAGTCGAGTTCACCTTGAGCCGGCACGATACGCCAGCCGCGCCCGGAGCTCCGCGGCATTTCCGGTTCTTGCTCGAAGGCGTGCGGGATGGCGGCAAGGATGTCGACCGCCTCCTGGTCTTGATAAGCCAGCGGCAAGCCAAGCTCGACCAGCCGCACGATATAGCGGAAAAACGCCGAATTCCCGACGGTATACGCCCCCGCCGCCGAGGCGACGCTCACGTGGATTAGATCGAGCTCGGGTTCGCCCCGTCGAGAATCGCTCATCGCTCCTGCGGTGTTCGCCCGGCTGCGCCGAGAATCCGTTGCACGCCTAAGCCGGAATCAGTCCCAGCGCTCGAACCGCATCGCGCTCCTTGCGCAGCTCCTCCAGCGTCTCGCGCAGCTTGCGTGAAGCAAACTCGTCGTGCGCGATTCCCTCCACGATTCGCGAAACGCCGCCTTCGGTGCGCGACGGAAACGAAAAGACGAGGCCAGGGTCGATACCGTATTCGCCGTTGGAGTGGCGCCCGACCGAATAGTGCTCGCCCGGCGGGGTATCGTGCGTTAGATTGTACACGCCCACGACCGCGGCATTGGCGGCGGACGCCGCCGACGACGCTCCCCGCGCCTTGATGACCTCGGCGCCGCGGTTTTGCACCGTCGTAATGAAGTCGTTCTCGAGCCACTCCCGGTCGGCGATGACGTCGGTTGCCGGCCGTCCTCCGATCTTTGCGTGCGCGAAGTCGGGATGCTGCGTCGTCGAATGATTTCCCCAAACGACCATTTGCGATATTTCGGAAACGTCGACCCCCGCCTTCTTCGCCAGATGCGTCCGAGCGCGCAGTTCGTCGAGCGTGGTCATCGCAAAGAAACGGTCTTTCGGAATTCGGGGCGCGTTGTTCATGGCGATCAGACAGTTGGTATTGCACGGATTGCCGACGACGAACACGCGAACGTCTTCGGCGGCATTGGCATCCAGCGCGCGCCCTTGTTCGATGAAAATCTTTCCGTTGAGCGCCAGCAGGTCGGAGCGCTCCATACCGGCTTTGCGCGGAATGGCGCCCACCAGCACCGCCCAATCGACGTCGCGCATTGCCTCATTCACCGACGAGGTATAGCGCACGCCTTTGAGCAGCGGAAACGCGCAATCGTCGAGCTCCATCACGATGCCGCCCAACGCGCCCAGCGCTTGCTCGAGCTCAAGCAACTGCAGCTGGACTTCGGTTTCGGGCCCGAACATCTGTCCCGACGCGATTCGAAAGAGCAGCGCGTATCCGATTTGACCGGCTGCTCCGGTGACCGCGACCTTGATCCGTTTTTTCACGCTTCCTCCGCGACGATTCGATCCGCTTTCCTTGGCTTCAAAACGAGCCCCGCCTCAAATAGATGCACCGCCCCCGGCGCACCTTCTTGCGAGCTTTTCGATAGCGCGACTTTTGTAGCTTCGGCGCGCGCAAAAGAGCTTGGCATCGCGCGAGGCGAACGTCCAGCAACGAAACGTCCATGAACGAACGCCTGCCAGTGGGCTTTAGCGGCGCCGATCAGCCGTCGGCGGAAATTTTCAATCAGTGCATTCGCTGCGGACTCTGCTTGCCCAGCTGCCCGACCTATCTTGAGACGATGGTCGAAACGTCGGGTCCACGCGGCCGGATCAGCCTGGTGAAAGCGGTCGCCGAAGGCCGGCTCGACATCCTTAGCGACGGCTTCGTTTCGCAAATGTCGGAGTGTCTCGATTGCCGAGCGTGCGAAGCCGTGTGTCCGTCGGGGGTGGCGTAC
>JBAUZB010000198.1:0-5922 GCA_049585095.1 Candidatus Tumulicola sp. | reverse complement strand
CAGCACGCGGGCGCCGGTCGGCGTCACCGCCGCCTCGGCAGCGTCGAGGAAAATCGGGTCGCGGCCTTCCGAAAGGTTCGGAACGATCTCGAACAGCGGCATCGGGTCTTCAGGCGGAGGCTAGCCGAGCGTCCTGCGGATTGCCTGAGCGATGTCCGCGGCGTTCTTCGGCCACACCAGCTCGGTGTATCCGAGTTTGCGCGCTTCGGTGCACCGCCGGTCGGCGGCGTGGACCGCGCGAATTTCACCCGAGAGCCCGAGTTCGCCGAAAACCGCGATCTCGGGGGCGAGCGCAATGTTGCGGAACGACGACGCAATCGCCAGCGCGATTCCCAAATCGGCCGCCGGTTCGCTCACGCGCAAGCCGCCGGCCACCGACGCGTACACGTCGTGCGCACCCAGATGCAATCCGGCGCGGCGTTCTAGGACGGCGAGAATCATGGCCAGCCGTTGCTGGTCGACGTTGTTGGCCAAACGCCGCGGCGTGCCGTAGTTCGTTTCGCCGACGAGCGCCTGGACTTCGACGAGCACCGGCCGCGAGCCGACGATCGAGGCGACCACGCACGAGCCGCTCGCGCGCTGCGTGCGCGTTCCTAAGAACAGCTCCGATGGATTGGCGACTTCGCGCAATCCGTCGTCGTGCATCGCGAAGACGCAGATTTCATCGATCGATCCAAACCGGTTCTTATACGCGCGCAGAATGCGGTATTCGCCGTTGGCGTCGCCCTCGAAGTAGAGCACCGTGTCGACGAGGTGCTCGAGCAGCCGGGGGCCGGCAATGGCACCGTCCTTGGTGACGTGCCCGACGATGAAGGTGGCACATCCGCGGCGCTTCGAGTACTCCATGAGAGCCTGCGTGCAATCGCGAATCTGCGTGACGCTGCCGGCGTAGGTTTCGGACTCGGGCAACCATACGGTCTGAATCGAATCCACGACCAGTGCGAGCGGATTGCGTTGTTCCAGCCGGTCGAGGACCGCGCGAAGATTGGTTTCGGGGTAGATGACCAGCGGCGCGTCGACGTTCAAACGTTGCGCGCGCAGCTTGACCTGCGCGGCCGATTCTTCACCGCAGATGCATACGACCTCGCCCAAACGGCTCAGCCCGGCCGCGATCTGCAACAATAGCGTCGACTTTCCGGCGCCCGGGGGGCCGCCGATCAGCGTCAGACTGCCGGGGACGATGCCTCCTCCGAGCACCGCGTCGAACTCGGGCATCCCGGATAGAAAGCGCGCCGAGCGCGCGCCGTCGACGTCACGCAACGAGATCGGTTCGCCGCCGGCCGGCATGCTTGTGGCCGCCCGCGCGCCGCGCGACCCGGCGACGGCGAACGGCCTCTGGTCGAAAGAGTTCCACGCCTCGCATCCCGGGCAACGGCCGAGCCAGCGCGGCGATTCGAAGCCGCAGCCGGAGCAAAAATAGACCGATCGGGACTTTGCCACGCGTTTCCGTTCTGCGGGGCGATGCCGTCGCCTGGGACGTCCCACGGCCGCACCTGAGGCCGTTCGGCGCGGCATGACACGACGAACCAATCGGGGAAACCGCGGCGGTGACGTTTCCGCCGGCGCTGCAGATTGCCATCGACGGGCCGGCCGCGTCGGGAAAGACGACGGTTGCCCGGCTGGTCGCGAAACGTCTCGGCATTCCGTGTCTCGATACCGGCGCGATGTACCGGGCGCTTGCGTATCTCGCGTTGCAAACCGATACCGGCGTCGGCGACGGCGAGGCGCTGGCAGGCCTGGTGGACGCGGCCAATGCCCAAACGTTCACCGAGGCGATGCTGCAACACGCCGGCGTCACCGCGGTCGTTTCGACCGTTGCGGCGCATCCGCAGGTCCGGGCGGCGATGGTCGAGGCGCAGCGGCGAATTGCCGGGCGCGATCCGATCGTCATGACCGGACGCGACATCGGAACGGTCGTGCTCCCCAACGCTGCGGTGAAAATCTATTTAACGGCGACGGCAACGGCGCGGGCGGCCCGCCGGCGCGAGCAGTTGCAAGAAGCCGGCACCGACGCGCGCGACGTGCGTCACGAGATCGAAGAGCGCGATCGGGTCGACAGCACGCGGGCGGTTTCGCCGCTGGAGCCTGCCCCCGACGCCCATACGATCGATTCGAGCGACCTGCCGGTGCAGCGGGTAGTCGACGAGATCTGCGCGATCGCGGCACGCGCAAAGACACTCGCGCGGTGAATCCACGCCTCTACGATGCCGCCGCGTTGGCCTTGCGCGGGTTCTTTCGCACCGTTTTTCGGGCGCGCGCGTACGGCGTGGAAAACATTCCGCGCGACGGACCGCTGATCGTGGCCTGCAACCACCGGTCGTATTTCGACCCGCCGGCGCTGTGCTTCTGTCCGCGGCGCATTCGGTTCATGGCGAAAAAGGAACTGTTCGAAATCCCCATTCTCGGCCCGCTGATTCGTGCGGTCGGGGCCTATCCGGTCGATCGCCGCGGCAGCGCCAAAGCGGCCATCAAACAATCCCTTGCCGTGTTACAGAGCGGCGGTGTTGTGGGAATCTTTCCTGAGGGTACGAGGAATCTCACCGGAGACGTGCGGCCGCAAACCGGCGTCGCGCTGCTGGCGACGCTCTCGGGCGCGCCGGTGCTGCCGGCGTGCGTCACCGGCGGACACCGGGCCGCTCGGCTAGGTCAGATGAAAGTCGCATTCGGCAAACCCCTCGTGCTCGCAACCGGCGGAAAAGCAACGCGCGACGACTTGGCGAAGTTTACCGAAGAGATTATGAACGCGATCGAGGCACTGGCGGGGGGTATTGGTGGAAATTCGTAAGGCGGCGGTTCAGGGGTTTTGCTTCGGCGTTGCCATCACCGTGAAGAAAGCCGAAGAAGCGATCGCTTCGCGCGGTGAAGTCACCACGCTGGGCCACGTCGTGCACAATCCGCAGATGGTCGAATCGCTGAAAGCGCGCGGCTTGCGTAACGCTCAGTCAGTTGAGGAAGTCGACGCCGGCGCGCTCTTCGTCCGCGCCCACGGGCTTCCGGTTGAAGTCTTCGATCAAGCCAAGGGCAAGGGCCTCGAAATCATCGATGCGACCTGCCCGATGGTCACTAAAATCCACGTTCAAGCCGAAAAACTCAAAGCCGACGGCTACAAGATCATCGTGATCGGCGATCCGGGCCATCCCGAAGTGAAGGGAACCTTGAGTCACGTACCCGGTGCGTGGTGCATTCAAAAGGTGGAAGACGTCGAACGCCTTCCGCGGTCTAGCCGAGTCGGCGTCGTCGTGCAATCGACGTGGTCGGGCCAAGGGTTTACCGACATCGTGCGCGCCCTCGCCGCCAAGTACTACGAGGTGCGCGCGGTCAACACGATTTGCACCGATACCCATAACCGGCAGGACGAAGCGCTTCGGCTGGCGCGCGACGTCGACGTGATGATCGTCGTCGGAGGGAAGACTTCGGCAAACACCAAGCACCTGGCGGAGCTCTCCGAATCGCACGGTGCTCGCGCGTATCACATCGAAGGCGCGGCCGAGTTGCAACCGCAATGGTTCGACGGCGTGCGCGTTGCCGGCTTGATGTCGGGCGCGTCGACGCCGGGATGGCTGGTCGACGAGGTGGAGGCGAAGATGGAGGAGCTTAGCCGTCAACCTGCTTGAGCGTTTTGAAAACGCGCTCGAGGAACGGATTGCGAGCTATCGGGGATCGAGGGAGATCTCCGATATGCTTTTTCGCCACTTCGGCTACGGCCGGTACGGTCCGGCGCGGCGGGGCAAGCGGTTACGCCCGCAAATGGTCATGCGGGTCGCCGGCAGTGAGGGCGCGTCGCCGGAGAGTGCGCTCGACGCCGCCGTGGCCGTCGAGATCTTTCACAACTATTCGCTGGTCCACGACGACATCGAAGATCGCGACGAACTGCGTCACGGACGGCGCACGCTGTGGAGCGCCTACGGCGTCGGCCAGGCGATCAACGCCGGCGACGCGATGTGCGCCCTGAGTTTCTTGAGTCTCGAACGCGCAGCCGCACACCTGGACGCACGCCGCGTGCTGCAGATGATCGCGCTGTTGCACGAAGCGCACGCCGTCATGTGCGAAGGGCAGTCGCTCGATTTGCGGTTCGAGAGCGAAATGTGCGTCGGCATCGACGCCTACAATCGCATGATCGAATGTAAGACGGCGCAGCTCTTCGATGCTTCCTGCCGCTTGGGCGCCCACGCGGCCGGCTGCAACGCGGCGGCGATCGACGGCTACGGCGACATGGGCCGCGCCTACGGAATGGCGTTTCAAATTCGCGACGACGTGTCGGGCATTTGGTCGTCGGTCGATGAAACCGGAAAACTCGCCGGTATCGACGTGGCCCGGCGGAAGTGGACTTTTCCGGTGGTCTGGGCCATCGCGCAGCCGCGCTCGCCGGCGCGCGACGTCGTAGCCGATGCGTACGCGTTGGCGCGGCCGCTGGAGACCGGCGAGGTGGAGCGCGTGATCGCGGCGCTCGACGAGTTGGGCGCGAGAGGGGCCGCGCGCAACGCTGCCGCAGAACACGTCGCGGTGATCGAACGTCACCGCAATCGCTCGTTCCGCGACTTTCTGTTGCGAACTCTCGACATTACCGCTCGATCTCAGGAGGTGCGATCCGCGTGAGCGCCAGTGCGACGGTGCGCGTGCCGCGAGAGAGCTCGCCGGCGTGGGCGCTGCCCGTCCTCGTTGTTGCCGGTCTCGCGCTGCGGCTCGTGTTCATCGGCAACGAAGGCTTCAAGACCGACGTGCAAACGTTCGAGTCGTGGGCGATTTCGTTAGCCGAGCACGGCTACGCAAAATTCTATGGATCGACCGGATTCGCCGATTATCCGCCGGGCTATTTCTACATCCTCGGCATCGTTGGGCAAATTTGGGAAGCGCTCTTCAAAAGCTCCGACGGCGGCCATTACGTCGTGCTCAAGGCGCTGGTCAAATTGCCGGCCATCCTGGCCGATCTGGGCGTCGGCGTGCTGGCGTATGCGGTGGTGCGCCGTTTTGCCAGTGCCGGCATGGCACTTGGTGCGGCAGCACTGTATCTGCTCAATCCCGCGGTCATCTACAACTCGGCGGCGTGGGGACAAGTCGATGCGATCGCCGGCGGCCTGGCGCTGTTTGCCATCTATTGCCTGTTGCGTTCGGATGACGACCCGGCCGATCGACCGAGTTGGTGGATCGTGGCAGGATGGCTGCTCATTGCCTACTCGCTGTTGATCAAGCCGCAGGCAGCGGTAATTCTGCCGCTCTTGCTTGCGTTTGCGTTCGTCGATCGCGCGCGCCGCCGAGCGCGCTTGATTTCGACTGGGATCGGGATCCTCGCCGCCGTGCTGCTGGCGCTCGCCCTGATCGAGCCGTTCCATCCGAGCAACCCGGTGGCGGCGTTCGCATGGCTCTTCGGCCGGTATAGTTACGGCTCGGACGTGTACGCCTTCAACACCGTCAATGCGTTTAATCTGTGGGCGATTCGGGGCGCGTTCTGGCAACCCGACACCAACCCCATCAGCATCTTCGGCGGGTTGTCGCTCGGGCCGCAATACCTTTGGGGCATCCTGCTCGTGCTGGCGGCGACGGCGTTGGTGGTATGGCGCTACCTGCAGGATCGCACGCCGCGGGCGCTGTTGGAAAGTTGCGCGGTCGTGACGATCGCGTTCTTCGTCTTGGCGACGCGCATGCACGAACGCTATCTTTTCAACGGTCTGCTGTTTACGATCGTCTGCCTGCCGTTTGCGCGGCGGTATCTGTGGGGTGCGGTGGCCCTCACGATCGTGCTGTTTGCGAATCTGCAGTACTCGCTGCAATATCTCTACGTGATGGACAACCACGTTGCCGGCGTCAACGCGGAAAATCTCTGGGGGCCGGCGACCTCGGTGTTTGCGCTGATCGCGGTCGGCACGTTCTTTTGGCTCGGCTATCAATTCCTCGGGGGTGAGACGGCGACGGCCGGCGCGGCCG
>JBAUZB010000197.1:0-28949 GCA_049585095.1 Candidatus Tumulicola sp. | reverse complement strand
GATTTCCCCTGAACGATCCAGAAGCCGGCGATCAGCTCCTTCGTTTCAGTGAAAGGCCCGTCGGTGACCGTCGTGCGGCCGCCGTCGAAGCGCAGTCGCGCTCCCTTCGACGAGGCCTGCAGGCCTTCGCCCGCCAGCATCACGCCGTCTTTGGCGAGCTGCTCGTTGAACTTGCCCATCTTCTCCAGCATCTCGCTCGATGGCAGTCCGCCTGCCTCGCTCTCTTTGCTGGCCTTAACCAGCACCGCGAATCTCATCGGTCTCTCTCCTTATAGTAGATTTTAGAGTCTCCTATTGATGCGTCGGACGGGAACCCGCAAATTCGACATGGAGTCATTGCTCGGTGCCTGAGCCTGCTTCGCATGCAAGGGCTCGGCACAGAGTCCCGTCAGGATGACACGAGCTGGTCGATGCGGGCGGTGATCTCGTCGGCATAGCGCTGCGCTTCTTCGTCGGAACGTCCTTCGGCGTACACGTTGAACTGCGGTTCCGACGCGTCGGGAAGCACCAGCACCCAGCCGCCATCGCGACCGATGCGGATGCCGTCGGTGAGTTCGACGTTTTCGCCGTCGGTTTCGTCGAGGAGGCGGCGCATGATTTGCCCCTTGCGTTCCCAGGGGCAGTGATCTCGGCGCGCGGCCAGGTGCCACGACGGAAGCTCGTCGACGATGGCGCTGAGCGGGCCGCCTTGGCTCGCAATTAGCTCCATGATCTTTGCGGCGGCATACAACGAGTCGAAGACCGGCTGAAACTCCGGAAAGATCAGTTCGTAGTTACCGCCGCCGGCAAATGCGAGCGACGCGCCGGCTTCGGCGGCAAAGGCCATCAGCGAACGCCGGTCGCTGCGCGTGCGCACCACCGTCGCTCCGAGCGCTTCGGCCACCGTTTCGATGGCGCGCGGTGCCATCACCGGCACGGCGACGCGCGCGTTGGGAACGCAGCGAGCCACCAAAATGATCAGCAACGCCAGTAGCCGGCTCTCTTCGATGATGCGGCCCTTATCGTCGACCAGTGCCAGCCGTTCTCCGTGCTGATCCAGCAGGATGCCGAGATTTGCTCCGAGCGACGTGGTCACGTTGCTCAGCTGTTCCAGGTGGCGCGCGCGGTTGCGGGCGAACGTGAGCACCTTCGCGTTGTCGAAAAACGCGTTGAGTGCAATCATTTCGACGCCGAGATTGCTGAGAATCCGGGGAAGGATCAGCGCCGCGTTTCCATAGGCATAGTCGATGACCACGCGCATGTTCGCGCTCGACATTGCCTTGGGAGCGAGCGCCGCCAAGAATCCGTCGGTGTAGCCTTCGAGGCTGCGCTCGGGGAAGCTCAGGATGCCGACGGCCTCCATCGGCGTGCGCCGGAAATCTTCGCGGAAGAAGATGTTCTCGATTTTACGCTCGGTAGCTTTGTCGATGTTGACGCCGTGATTGTCGAAGAACTCCAGAAGAAACCGGTCCGAATCGCTCGGCGAAATTCCGGTGTGAATGCAAGCGTCGCCCGACGCGCGCACGGAGTAGCGCGAAACCGGCGTTGGCTGTTCGCGCAAATCTTGAACGTTGACGCCTACCGAAAGCGCGCCTGCGATGATGCACCGGTTGGCCAGGCGCGAGGCCGGGTGCGCGTCGCGACTGGTCATCAGCGTTTGACCCGGCCGCAGCACCGAGCCCATCGCCTGTCCGAGGCCGAGGGCAAACTCCGGCGTGATCTCGATGTTGGCCAGCCCCGACACGCCGTCGGCGCCGAAAAGCGAGCCGGGCCATTTGATGCCGTAAATCAGCGACATCGAGACGGTCGATCCGGCCGCCACCGATTTGTCGGGCCACAGTTTGATGTTCGAGGGTACCGTCGAGCCGCTGCCCAGCGTGCTGCCGCGACCGATGACCGCACCCTCCATGATGGTGACGCGGTCCTTGACGATGACGCGGTCGGCCAGCGTGCAGCCGGTCAGGTTCGCGCCTTCGCCGACGTAGACGTCGTCCCAGGTGACCGTGCGATGCAAGCGCGCCTTCTCGGCGACAATCGACGACGCACCGATGGCGGTCAACTCTTCGATCACGGCGCCGGCCTCGATCGTCACGTTCCGCCCGATCGCGATCGGCCCGTGCAGTTCGGCGTCGGGCGAGATGCGGCAGTCCTCTCCCACCCAAATGCCCGGCCGAATTTCGGTTCCTGGGATCTCGACGTGCACCGCACCCGCCAGCGCGTCGTAGTTCGCCTGCAAATACTGCTGGAGGTTGCCGATGTCGCTCCAGTAACCGCTGGTGACGTGTCCGAAAATCGGCTTGCCGTCGCGCAGCATCAGCGGAAACAGATCGCGCGAGAAGTCGTAATTCTTCCCCGCTTCCATGTACTCGAAGATTTCCGGCTCCAATACGTAGATGCCGGTATTGATCGTGTCGGAGAAAATTTCACCCCACGACGGCTTTTCCAGAAAACGGGTAATGCGCCCGTGCTCGTCGGTGACGACGACGCCGAACTCCAGCGGATTGGGCACCCGCTGCAGCGCGATGGTGACGGCAGCGCCCTTGCGCTCGTGGAATGCCAGCAACTCGGTGAGGTCGATGTCGGTGAGCGCATCGCCCGAAACGATGAGGAACCGTTGCGTGCCGAGTAGCGGTTGAGCCAGCTTGACCGCGCCGGCGGTTCCGAGCGGGGTGTCTTCGACGACATATGCCATCGAGACGCCCTGATTGGAGCCGTCGCCGAAGTAGTTCTCGATCTCGTCGGCGAGGTAGTGCAACGTGGTGACGACCTCGGTCACGCCGTGCCGGCGCAA
Organism: Candidatus Tumulicola sp.; assembly: GCA_049585095.1. GTDB lineage: Bacteria > Vulcanimicrobiota > Vulcanimicrobiia > Vulcanimicrobiales > Vulcanimicrobiaceae > Tumulicola. The sequence continues at coordinate 26,179 of JBAUZB010000197.1, read as the reverse complement.
TAGATCGACGATATGATGCATCACCGGTTTGTTCGCCACCGGCGCCAGCGGTTTGGGAAGGCTCGAGGTGAGCGGCCGAAGGCGCGAGCCCTCCCCGCCGGCCATCACGACGGCTTTCACGATGCTTCCCGTTGCGACGTCATCATCGCAGTATCACACATGATGGCTCCGATGCGGAACAGGCGGCCGTCGTTCGCCAGCCCTTCGACCGTCAGCGAACGCTTGCGACGCCAGTTCGGATGCTCGTCGACCGTTCCTGGCACGTTGACGGCTCCGACTTCGTCCAGCACGTCTTCGATGGCGACGATTGCCAGCATCGACGGCGTCCGGGCGAGAAACCGGTGCACGGCGAGCGACAGCTCCTCGGCAACCGCGGGCGTTCCGCCGGCGCTTGCGTCGTCGCGCAACCGCTGCGCTACCGCGGCATCGGCGCAGCCGGCGTGCTCCAGCGCGTCGACGAGCTTGAACCGGGCGTGACGCACGTCGTCGTTCGAGTCGCTGGTCCACCATCCCAGCAGCGGCGGCAGATCGTGCGTGCCGATGCTGGCCGCGGCAATGCGCGGATAGGCGCTCGGCGCGCGAAACGCGCCGTCCCATTCGCGTTCGAAGTACACCAGGCGCGATGAAAGCGCGCGCGCGTCCTGCAGACGTTCGCGAAAACCGTCGGGGACGGTGCCCAGGTCTTCACCGACGACCGCGCAGCCGTTGCGAACGCTTTCGAGTTCCAGGATGCCGAGCAATTCTTCGAAGGGATAGTTCACGTACGCCCCCTCGGTCGCCGGACGGCCCTGCGGAATCCAAAACGCGCGCCGCAACGCCATCACGTGATCGATCCGCAGAATGCGCGCGTGCCGCATGTTGGCGCGCACGAGTTCGACGAACGGCGCGTACGAACGCGCGCGCAGCGCTCGCGGCGACAATGGCGGCAACCCCCAGTCTTGCCCGTTCGTATTGAGCGGATCTGCGGGAGCACCCAGCGATGCACCCAGCGCAATCGCCGCCGGGTCGCTCCAAACGTCGGCTCCGTTGCGATCGACTCCGACGGCGAGGTCGCGATAGAGTCCGATCGAATGGGCGTGCGCCGTTGCGGCGGCGCGCCCCAGCTGTTCGTCGGCGAGCCATTGGAGATAACAATAGAAATCGACGCGCTCGCGATGCTCGCGCGCAAACCGCACCGCGCCCTCCGATTCGGGCGAACGATATGCCGCGGGCCACTGCAGCCAGCCGTAGCTGTTCGCATCGCGCGCGCGAAAGTGCTCCGCAAGGGTTTCATAGAGCGCGAGACGCGCGAGTGCCGCGCCGCCGGTGCGGACGAACGCGCGAAACGCGGTTGCGCGGCGGTCTCCCGGCCGCTCTAAGTGATTGCGGCGAAACGCCGTGAAAAGCAGTTCGAGAACGGCGAGCTTGGCGTGCGCGACCCCGGCGTAATCCACCAGATCGGCGTCGCGCAGCGTTTGCAGCGTGCGGCCAAACTCCGCCGTTTCGATGCACGCCCGTGCCGCCGGCGACTCCGCAAGATCGGCTACGGCGCCGATGTCGACGTACATCGCATTGAGAAAAAGCCGGCTCGACGGTGCGTACGGGCTCGCCGCACGCGGATTGCTTGGATAGAGTTCGTGCAACGGGTTGAGCGCGATTGCGCCCGCACCGGCGGCGGCGGCAACGGTGGCCAGCTTCGCGAGATCGCTGAAGTCCCCGATGCCCCAGTTGCGGTTTGATTTCAGTGCGTAGAGCTGCGTCGCCAGCGCCCAGATGCGGCCGCGTTCCATCGCCGGCGGAACGAAGCATGCCGGCGGTACGGCGATCACCCAGACGCAGCCCTCCGCGTTGCCGCCGCGTAGGCTGAGCCGGTGATAGCCGAGCGGCAACGGCGTTTCGAAACGGATGTTCCGGCGTTCGAAATGCCGGTTCCCGATGACGCGCTCGCCGAGCGGCGAGGCGTGCTGCCACGTGGTGCTGCCGCTATGCCCGTCGCCGTCTTCGAGCACGAGCGTCCACGACAACTCGGTCGCGGCCGTCTCGTGCGGCAACGTACACGCAATCTCGACGATATCGCCGGCCGGCAGCACCGCCGCCGGCGGGACCATCGAGAGCCACGGCTCGTCTTGTGCCTGCTGCAACGAAGTCGCGACCGCTTCCTCGGAGCCGGCGTCGTAGCCCATGGCGTGTAAGAGCGCCGCTTTGGTCGCGTCCGAAACCACCGTTTCGTTTCCGAAATAGTCATGGAACGCCGGCGCAATGCCGGCGAGTTCGGCGAGCCGTTCGAGTGCGTCGCTCACGCGCCGGCGAACAAAACGATCGAGCGATCCGCAACCGTAAGCGGCGTTCCGGAGGGCAACGCAGCATCGGCCGGCGTGCCGGACCAGCGCGCGGTGTCGATCACCTCTATCCACCGGCCGTCGGCCGGCGCGGGTGGTAAGAAGAATTCGGCCGGGACGGCGCCGCCGTTGACGACCATAAAGAAACTGTCGTCGAGTTCGCGATAGCCTTGCAAGCTGATGAAACGATCTCCGGTGTCGCCGCCCAGGAGCGCCCCGAAGCATTGCCGCGACGAATCGTTCCAGTCGTCGTGCGTCATTTCACGGCCGTCCGGCGTGAACCAGGTAATGTCTTTGAGCGGCGAGTCGGAAGTGCTCGTGCCGCGGAAGAAGCGCGGACGCCGAAAGACCGGGTGCGCGCGCCGCACGGCGATCAACAATCGCACGAATTCGAACAAGTCGTTACCGTCTTCGAGCAGATTGCCGCGGTCGAGCCAGCCGACCTCGTTGTCTTGGCAGTAGGCGTTGTTGTTGCCGAACTGCGTATGGCCGAGTTCGTCGCCCGCCAGCAGCATCGGAAGCCCCTGCGCGAGCAGGAGCGTCGCATAGAAGTTGCGCTTCTGGCGCTCGCGCAGCGCGACGATCCCGGGGTCGCTGGTCGGTCCCTCGGTGCCGCAGTTCCAGCTGAAGTTTTCGTCGGCGCCGTCGCGGTTTTCTTCGAGGTTGGCTTCGTTGTGCTTGCGTTCGTACGAAACCAGATCCGCAAGAGTGAACCCGTCGTGCGCGGTCACGAAGTTGACGCTCGAGCGTGGGCGGCGCCCGCGACGGTCGAAGACGTCGCTCGATCCGGTCAACCGGGTCGCCATTTCGGTGATCGAACCGTCGCCGCGCCAAAAACGGCGTACGCCGTCGCGAAAGCGGTCGTTCCATTCCGACCAGCCCGCCGGGAAATCGCCCAAATGATATCCGCCCGAGCCCAAGTCCCACGGTTCGGCGATCATTTTCACGCGCGACAGAATGGGATCTTGTTCGAGCGAGGCCAGAAAGTTGCTGTGCGTGCTGAAGTCGTTGTCGTTGGTGCGCGCCAGCGTCGTTGCCAAGTCGAAGCGAAAGCCGTCGACGTGCATCTCGTTCACCCAGTAGCGCAGCGAGTCGGCGACCATTTTGAGAACGCTGGGATGTCCCAAGTCGAGGGCGTTGCCGCAGCCGGTGCTGTCGAGGTAATACCGCGGGTCGCCCGCGAGCCGGTAATACGACTTGTTGTCGATGCCGCGGAAACTCAGCGTCGGGCCCAGCTCGCTGCCTTCTGCCGTATGATTGTAAACGACGTCGAGGATCACCTCGATGCCGGCGTCGTGCATGCGCGAGATCATCGTTTTGAATTCGCCCAAGTCCGGACGCGAGAGATACCGCGGCGCCGGTGCGAAAAATGAAATCGGGCTGTATCCCCAGTAGTTGCGCAGACCTTTTTGGATCAAATGCCGGTCGTCGACGAAGTTCTGCACCGGCAACAGTTCGATCGCCGTGACGCCCAGGCGCGCGAGATATTCGATGACCGCCGGCGAGGAGAGACCGGCGATGGTTCCGCGGCGCTCCGGCGGCACGCCGTGATGCTTCATTGTATAACCGCGCACGTGCAACTCGTAAATGATGAGATCGTGCCAGCGCGTGTGCAACTGCCGGTCGTGACCCCAGGTAAAGGCGGTGTCGACGACCACGCACTTCGGCATTCCGGCGGCATTATCGCGCCGGTCGAACGAAAGGTCGGCGCGCGCGGAACCGACGCGATATCCGAAGTGCGCGTCACTCCACACGATGCTGCCGCTCACCATGGCGGCATACGGATCCAACAGCAACTTGTGATGGTTGAAGCGGTGACCGTTGGGCGGATCGTACGGCCCATACACGCGGTAGCCGTAGAGCAGCCCCGGACGCGCGTCCGGCAAGTACGCGTGCCACACCGAGTCGGTGTACTCGGGCAGCGCGATGCGCTCCACCTCGCGCCGTCCGCGCGGATCAAAGAGGCAGAGTTCGGCCTTTTCGGCATTCTCGGAAAAGAGTGCGAAGTTGACGCCGGCGCCGTCCCAGGTGGCTCCGAGAGGATACGGGCGGCCCGGCAATACGGCGGCGCGCCGCGGCGCGATCATGCGGTCTCGCCGTCGCAAACGAACGCCAGCGCTGCCAGCGGCGGCAGCGTCACCAGGATCGAATCCGGATAGCCGTGCGACGCCACGTTTTCGCTCGCAAGGCTTCCTTGGTTGCCGACGTTGCCGCCGCCGTAGTGCTGTGAGTCGGTGTTGATCGCCTCGCGGTAGATCCCCGGCTGCGGCACGCCGATCCGGTATCCGTAGCGGACCACCGGCGTCGCGTTGAGCGCTACCACGACGCGTTGGGTTCCGCGGCCGCTGCGTACGAAGGCGAACACGCTGTTGGCGATATCGCTACAGTCGATCCACTGGAACCCCTGCGGTTCGCAGTCGTATTCGTAGAGCGCCGGCGTGTCGCGGTAGAGCCGGTTGCAATCGCGGACCAACCGCGCGATGCCGGCATGCGAGGCGTCGTCGAGCACGCCCCAGTCGAGTTGTGCGTCGTGATTCCATTCGCGCGGCGCGGCGAATTCGTCGCCCATGAAGAGCAACTTCTTGCCCGGATGGGTAAACATGAGTGCCAGCAGCATGCGGAGATTTGCAAAACGCTGCCAGCGGTCGCCGGGTAACTTGTCGATGAGCGGCCGCTTGCCGTGCACCACCTCGTCGTGCGATAGCGGCAGCACGTACTTTTCGGCGAATGCGTAGATCAGGCCGAAGGTCAAGTCTTGTTGATGGTAGCGCCGGTAGACCGGATCGTATCCGAAATACCGCAGCGTGTCGTGCATCCAGCCCATATTCCACTTGAAGCTGAAACCGAGCCCGCCTTCAGCGACCGTCCCGGTCACTAGCGGCCACGACGTGGATTCTTCGGCGATCGTCACCGCGTCGCCGTGCGTCTCCGCGATCGTCTGGTTCATGCGGCGCAGAAGCGCAATCGCCTCGACGTTCTCCCGGCCGCCGTGTTCGTTGGGTACCCACTCGCCTTCGCGGCGGCTGTAGTCCAGGTAGAGCATCGAAGCAACCGCGTCGACGCGCAACCCGTCGACGTGAAATTCCTCGATCCAATACAGCGCGCTCGCCACCAAAAAGTTGGCGACTTCGCGCCGTCCGTGATTGTAAATCAGCGTATTCCAATCCGGTTGGAAGCCTTTGCGCGGATCGCCGTATTCGTACAGATACGTGCCGTCGAAAAAGGCGAGACCGTGGGGATCGCTGGGAAAATGGCCCGGAACCCAATCGAGAATGACGCCGATACCGAGGCCGTGCGCCGCGTCGACGAAGCGCCGAAACCCTTCGGGCGTGCCGTAGCGGCTCGTCGGAGCGAACATTCCGGTGGGTTGATAGCCCCACGATCCGTCGAAAGGATGCTCGGTTATCGGTAACAGCTCGACGTGCGTAAAGCCCATGTCGGCCACGTACGGCAGCAACTCGGCGGCGAGTTCGTCGTAGGTCAAATAGCGATTGCCTTCGGCCGTGCGGCGGCGCCAGGATCCCACATGCGCTTCGTAGATCGAGATCGGCGCGTCGGCGTGCTGGCGTGCGGCGCGCTCCTCCATCCAGCGTTCGTCAGTCCAAATCGGGGCTTCGGTCGAGTGCACGATCGAAGCAGTGCCGGGCGTTCGTTCCGCGTACTGCGCGAGCGGATCGGCTTTGAGCGCGAGCAAACCGCCCGGCGCGCCCTCGAGTTCGTACTTATATCGTGCTCCGGCCGCGGCTTCGGGAATGAAAATCTCCCAAACGCCGCATTCGACGCGTTTGCGCATTGGGTGGCACCGCCCGTCCCAGCCGTTGAAGTCGCCGACGACGCTGACGCGCCGTGCGTTCGGCGCCCACACCGCAAACGCCGTTCCGGCGACGCCGTCGATGGTGCGCGGATGCGCGCCGAGCACCTCCCAAAGTTTGAGGTGATTTCCTTCGGCGATCAAGTACGTGTCGACGTCACCCAAAACCGGGCCGAAGCGGTAGGCATCTTCGACGAGCGTGCGACCCTCCGGCCCTTCGAGTTCGAGCTGGTAATCGAAGAGTTTGCGCCGTCGCGGAAGGCGCAGTTCGAAGAGACCGTCGTCGTCGATGCGCGCCAATTCACCCAATGCCTTCCCCGCCCGATTTCGGGCAAACACGCGCGATGCGTGCGGCAACGAGGCGCGAATCACGACGTCGTTGCCGTCGCGATGCATGCCGAGATAGGAGAACGGGTCGGTCCCGTGCCGTTGCAGCAGCGTCACCGGCCTCCTATTGTCGTTGGGCCGGGAACGCGCCTTGTGCGGCCGCGGGGACCTCGCGCCACGCGCGCAGGAGTTCGGCCACCGACCAGGCTTGCGCGATTGCGCCGCGCGGCATGAAGGGAGCCGTGCCGTCGGCGATTTCACCGATACTGCCGAGTCCGGCGTCGAACAACGCATCGTGGAGCGGGCGTAGGAACGAGCGAGCCACGGCGACGTCGCCGTAGACGCGCGCGTGCGCGATGGCGAAAGCCCCCAAGAGCCACGTCCACGCCGTTCCTTGATGATAGGCCGCGTCGCGATCCTGGGGCCCACCCTCGTAGCGGCCGATGAAATGCGGGTCCGACGGCGCCAGCGAACGCATCCCGTTGGAGGTCAGCAACTGCGCGCCGCACGCCTCGACCACCGCGCGCCGGTGCGCGTCGTCGAGCGGCGAATGTGGCAGCGCCGCCGGGATAAGTTGATTCGGGCGAAGCGTGGCGTCGTTGCCGCCGGGTCCGTCGAGCACGTCGTAACAGTAGGCCGCCGATTCGTTCCAAAAGCGTTCGAAACCGCTCTGCGCCAAGCGTGCGAGCTGTTCGTATTCGCTCGCCGCGGAATCGCCGAGCTGGGTCGCCAGCCGTTGCATGCGCATCAGCGCGTTATACCACAAGCCGCCAATTTCGACCGGCTTTCCCATGCGCGGCGTCACCACCCAGTCGCCGATCTTCGCATCCATCCAGGTGAGCTGCACCCCCGGAGCGGCGGCGACGATGAGGCCGTCGGTATCCATGTGGATGCCGTAACGCGTCCCTGCGCGATAGTGCGCGATGACGTCCTGCAGCGACGGCCATAGGATCCGCACCGTGGCGAGATCGCCGGTTGCATCGGCATACCGAGCGGCGGCTTCGACGTACCACAGCGAAGCATCGACCGTATTGTATTGCGGCGTCTCGCCGCCGTCGGGAAAGAAGTTCGGCAACATTCCTCCGTCGACGAAACCCGAGAACGTCGTCAGGATTGTCTTCGCGATTTCCGGCCGGCCGGTCGCAAGCGTCAGCCCCGGCAGCGCGATCATCGTATCCCGTCCCCAATCGCCGAACCAGTGATAGCCGGCGATGACCGAGAGCGCGCGTTGGTCGGCGGCCACCGGATGCGCGACGACGAACTGATCGGCGGCAAGTGCGCACTGCTCGATCCACGGCTCGACCGACGCGTCGCCGGCGGCATAGGCGTGCACGACGCCGGCTTCCCGCTCGACGCGGCGCCGGTGCGCGTCGTCCGAAGAAAAATCGTCGAGCGCGGCGTCGGCGGCCGCGATCGTCAGCGCTCCCTCCGGCGCAAGCGTTGCGTGCAAACTGCCAGCGGCGAGGTGATCGTCGCGGTCGTCCAAGCCGCGTTGCGATTCCTGCGAAAGCACGAAGTCGCGATACCAAACGTTCTCGATTTCGAAGGTGCCGCCGTCGGCAACCATCCAGAACGGACGCCCGCCGGAGACCGCATCGACGCGCAATCCGTGCCCTTCGGAACGCACCCCGACGTGCCAATCGCCGGCGTGCGTGTTGCCGTGAAAGCTGCGATAGTTGACGAACGCGCGCAGCGACAGCTCGAGCGGCGCCGCGCTCCGAAGCGCGCGATATCGAACGTAGGTGACGTTGGCGCCCCATTCCATCCAAATCCGTTTTTCCAGCAACGCGTCGGCGAGCGCGTATTCCCACACCGGAGCCGTTCCGTCGAGGTAGAAGCGCTCGATGGTGGTGAAGCCTTGCGGCGAAACGTCGTCGTTCTTCCAACGGTTTGCGGAAAGCGAATAGTCGGCGTCGCGATAGCGCACCACCTCGTCGATCTTGGTGACCAGCAGCATGCGTTCGACCGGCGGCCGAAATGCGGCTATCAGCAGGCCGTGGTAGCGCCGGGTCAGCGTGCCGGCGATGGTTCCCGAACCAAAACTCCCCAAGCCGTTGGTGACCAGCCATTCGCGCCGTTCGGCCGCGGCCAAATCGCCGCACACCGCACGACCGAACTCAACGACCGGAGGGTGCATCGAGTGGGCGTTTTTGTTGACCGGAGTACGCCGCGCGCTGCACGATCAGCTTCCCGGCCAGTGCGGTCCAGCCGGTTTGATGGCTGGCGCCGAGCCCGGCGCCGTTGTCGCCGTGAAAGTATTCGTAGAATGGAATCAGGTCGCGCCACAGCGGATTGGTTTGGAAGGTTTGATTTCCCCCGAAGACGGCGCGGCGTCCCGACTCGTCGCGCTCGAAAATCGAAACCAAACGCTGCGACAGATCGTCGGCCACGTCCCAGAGCGTCATGAAGTGTCCCGAGCCCGAAGGCATTTCAACCTTGAAATCGTCGCCGTAATAGTAGTGCAGCTTCTGCAGCGCTTCGATCAGGAGAAAGTTGATCGGAAACCACACCGGCCCCCGCCAGTTCGAGTTTCCTCCGAAGGTGCCGGTTTGCGATTCGGCAGGCTCGTAGCCGATGCCGCGCCGGATATCGTTGATCGCGAGAACGTAGGGATGTTCGAGATGGACGCGCGACAGCGACCGGATCCCGTACGGGCTGAGAAACTCCGACTCGTCGAGCATGCGGCGCAGAATCCGGCTCATTTTGTCGGCGTCGGCGAGCGCCAGCAAGTACCGTTCCCGAATACCGCCGGCTTCCATATAGGCAATCGATTCGGTGAGATCCGGGCGATGTTTTACGAACCACTGGACGCGCTCGATGAAGTCGGGTAAAGTGACGACGTCTTCGCGCTCCGAAACCTCGGCTGCCACCAGCGGAATGAGGCCGACGAGCGAATGGATCCGCAGCGGTATCGGGCCGCGTCTCGGAACGTGCAGATAATCGTAATAAAAACCGTCGGCATCGTCCCACAAACCGGTGCCGCCGATTTCGTTCATCGCCTTGGCGATGTAGAGGAAATGAGCAAAGAATTTCGACGCGATGTCCTCGTAGGCCGGCTCAACTCGCGCAAGTTGGAGCGCGATGGCGAGCATGTTGCCGCTGAAGACGGCCATCCAGCTCGTGCCGTCCGATTGGTCCAACCGGACGCCCGGCGGTAGGGTCGCGTCGCGGTCGATGACGCCGATGTTGTCGAGTCCGAGGAACCCGCCCTGAAAGATGTTGTTGCCCTGCGCATCCTTCCGGTTGACCCACCACGTAAAGCACAAGAGAAGCTTTTGAAAGACGCGTTCCAGAAAGAGCGTGTCGGCGGTTCCGTTGAGCTTCGCGTCGATTTGATACACGCGTCGCGCGGCCCACGCCCACAGCGGCGGATTCACGTCGCCGAACGCCCACTCGTACGCGGGAAGCTCGCCGCTCGGATGCAGGTACCACTCGCGAGTGAGCAACATCATTTGTTTCTTGGCAAAATCCGGATCGAGCAACGCCAAGACGACGCAGTGGAACGCGAGGTCCCACTCCGCAAACCACGGATACTCCCAGGTGTCCGGCATCGAGAGAATATCGGCGCTGTGCAAATGCGTCCAATCGGCGTTGCGCCCGAACTTGCGCTGTGCCGGCGGCGGCGGCGTGGCGGGGTCGCCGTCGAGCCATTCTTGCACGACGTAGTAGTAGAATTGCTTGCTCCATAGAATTCCGGCGAACGCTTGCCGCGCGATCGCCCGGAGATCATCGCCGAGCGGAACCTCGGCGACGTCGGCGTAAAACGCGTCGGCTTCGAGGCGGCGCGTTTCCATGACGTCGTCGAGGTCTCCGAACGGTTCGGCGATCTCGTTGCGATCGGTGAGCCGCAGACGGATCACCGTGCTCGCGTGCGGCTGGAGTTCGAACGCGTAATGCGCCGCCGCCTTGGTTCCGGTGCGATTCGGATTGACGGCATCCGGCCGCCCTCGGGTCACGCAACGGTCGATCGCGTCTTTTACGTACGGCGTTGAATTCGGCACGCCGAAGAGACGCTCGTTGTTGGTTTCGTTTTCGGTGAACAGCAGCTCGGTGGGAGCGTCGCAGTAGAGCCGGTACTTCCCGAGCCGCTCGTGCTCGGCCGCCAAGACGCCGACGCCGGGAACGCGGCTTTCACCAACCGTTATGCACGGCTTGTACGACCCGCTGCGCCACGACCAGGTGTTGCGGAACCAAAGCGTCGGAAGAAGGTGGAGCGTCGCCGGTTCCGGTCCGTGATTGGTAATCGTGATTCGTGCCAGAACGTCGTTCGGCGCCGCCTTCGCGTATTCGACGACGACGTCGAAGAAGCGATCCTCATCGAAGATGCCGGTGTCGATGAGTTCGAACTCCGGATCGGTTTTGCTGCGCCGGCGATTTTCCTCGACGAGCCAGGCGTACGGATACTCCGCGTGCGGATAGCGGTAGAGCATCTTCATGTACGCGTGCGACGGCAGGTTGTCGAGGTAGAAGTAGTACTCCTTGACGTCTTCGCCGTGGTTGCCTTCGGCGTTGGTCAAGCCGAACAGGCGCTCTTTGAGAATCGGGTCTTTGCCGTTCCAGCACGCGATCGCGAGACAGAGAAGCTGGCGATCGTCGCAAATCCCTGCGATGCCGTCCTCGCCCCAGCGATATGCCCGCGAGCGCGCCTGATCGTGCGGAAAATAGTCCCACGCGGTGCCGTTCGGGCTGTAGTCCTCGCGAACGGTACCCCATTGACGCTCGCTGACGTAGGGCCCCCAATGGGCCCAATGCTCTTTTTTGAGGCGGCGTTGCTCGAGCCGCTCGCGCTCAGCATTCATTCGAGCGGGTGTTCGGCATCCGCCGGAGTCATCCCAAGCCGTCTTCTGCGTGACGCCGAGCGTCCGGGCCAATTCGTTCTGGACCTGCCCCCGGCCATGGGATATACTGCGGATATACACACAAGGCGATTTTACGCTAAAGGACGTTCAAAATGACGGTGACTCTTTCGAGGTGGGGCAATAGCCTTGCCGTCCGCATCCCCAAAGATGCGCTTGATGGTGCTGATTTGCACGAAGGCGACCGACTGGACATCGTCATGGAGCGCGGTCGTCTTGTGCTGGTACCACAGGCCATTCGGCCATCGCTTGATGCGCTGATCGCCGGAATTACGCCCGAGAATCTGCATAAAGCCGCGTTCGATAATGTGGTTGGCGCCGAAGCCTGGTGAGTGCCCCATACGTCCCCGACGCTGGCGATATCGTTTGGCTTTTGCTTGACCCCGCAAAGGGTCACAAACGGGCTGGGCGTGGGCCGGCTTTAGTTCTCACTCCGCAAGAGTACAATACCCGAACAAATCTGGTTGTCTGTTGCCCGGTTACCAACGTGGCCAAGGATTACCCCTTTGAGGTTCCCATGGACGTCGCGTCAGGCGTAACCGGCGTGGTTCTGGCTGACCAAGTGAAGAGCGTGGATTGGGTTCAGCGACACGCCGCGCTTCTTGGGCGAGGCGATGCGGTGACGCTCGATCGCGTTCGCGCCGTGCTGAAAACTCTGCTAGCAACCCCATAGTCGCCGTAGTCCCGGCGCTCCTACCCCTGGAATTCCCGCGCCTCCTAGCGTATAACGGAGATATGAAGCGGTTGTGGGTGGTCGCTTTGGTGCTAGCCGTCGCCGGATGCCACGGCCCCGCGTCGATGCCGGGCAATCCGCCGGCCGCGCAAGCCGGCGCAAACGCGAAGTCGCCGCGCGGTTCCGCATCGATCGTCGTCGATCCGTCGAAGTCCGGCGCTGTGGTTTCCAGCCTCGTCATGGGCGCCAACATGGCCACCTGGTACGACGTGACGCAGTCCGGACTGGCGCCGGCATTCAAAAAGGCGGGCATGACCGCGACGCGCTGGCCCGGCGGTTCGGAATCCGACAACTTCCATTGGAAAACCAATAGCTTGGGGCAGGGCGATTGCAGCGGCGGCTACGTCAATCCGAACTCGACGTTCGACAATTTCGTGAAAGATATCGCGCACGCCGCCAAGTTGGATATCGCCATTACGGTCAACTACGGATCGAATCCGGCGTGTACCGACGGCGCCGATCCGTCGGAAGCGGCGGGCTGGGTTGCCTACGCGAACGCAACGAAGCGCTACCACGTGATGTGGTGGAGCGTCGGCAACGAAGAATACGGGTCGTGGGAAACCGACAAGCACTCCCAGCCGCACGATCCTACTCAGTATGCGCAGAACGTCGCGTCGTACTTCTATCCGCAGATGAAAGCGGCGGCGAGTTCGCCGATCAACGTCTGCGTCGACGTCGATCCGAGCACTTCGGGCTGGGACTCCACCGTGCTCGCGCAAGCAAGCTACGATTGCGTTGAACTGCACTACTATCCGCAGGGCACGACGGTCAACGACGACTTCTTGATCCATCAGGCCGCTCCGGGAATTACCACGTATCTCAACCAGCTCAAAGCCGAACTCCAGACCGCAGGTCGCCCCAACACCCCGATTTACGTGGGCGAGATCGGTTCGACGTATGGTACGCCCGGTAAGCAGACGATGTCGATCACGCAGGCGCTCTACGCCGGCCAAATTTTGGGCGAACTTCTCGAGGACGGAGTCAGCCGCGCGACGTGGTGGCTCGGGTACGGGGGCTGCAATTCGAAAAACGGTGGCGGCGACTTCAGCAAGTCGCTCTACGGCTGGCAGGATTTCGGCGGTTTCATGCTATTCTCCGACGGAACCGTCCAGGAAGGCTGCACCAGCGAAGACGTTCCTCGCGGCACGCTGCTTCCGACGGGGCGAACCTATCAGGTAGCGTCGCACTTCGTGCGCGACGGCGAGCACATGCTCGGGCTTTCCAAAACGTCGTTGCCGAGCGTGCGAGCCTATGCGTCAACCTACGCGGGCGGATACGCGCTGATGCTCTTCAACCTCAACAAGTCTACGGCCGTCAACGTTCCGATCACGATCGACGGAAAATCGTCGGGATCGGGCGGCACCGTCTACACCTACGACAAGACGCTTTACGACGCTTCCAAACACGGCGCTTGGAAGGGTCCCACGTCGGCGACGCTTCCACCGTGGAACGGAAGTTTCACCCTGCAGCTTCCGCCGTGGAGCATCGTCGTCGCACAGACGAACTAATCACATGCCAACAGGCCCCCCGGAATGGATGGAGCAAAACGAGGATTTACGTGAGGGGCGTTTGCGCTATTTTGAAACGCATCCGTTTCCGCTGTTCAGTCACATCGACATGCGGGTTAGCGATGCCGATGCCGTGCGTCCGTTCTACGATGCCCTCATGGCGCTCTTTGGTACCGAGCCAACGACGCCACGGGTAGTGCGCTACGGCTATACTCGGCGCTACGGTTCCATCCGGGCGGATTTCTTCAATATTTTTGAGGATCCCGACGCGCGCCCGACAGCTACGCGTATTGCCTTCGCCGCTCCGAGCACAGCCTTTGTAGACGAAGTTGCAGCCGTTGTTCGGGCGCATGGTGGTCAAAATATTGAAGGCCCCCAATACTTCGACCAGCACCACCCAACGTTCTACGCAGTCTTCTTCGAAGATCCATTGGGCAATCGCTTCGAAGTTTGCCATCACCGCATGGATAAGTAATAGCCGCTGCTATCCATTCCCGTCATCGCGAGCAGTCTCCCATCGGAATACATCGTCCAATGGCACGTTGAACGCGTGCGCGATACGGAACGCGGCTTCCAGAGACGGTGAGTATTTTCCGGCTTCGATGGCGGCGATCGTCTGGCGCGTAACGCCGATGAGTTGGCCGAGTTCGCCCTGCGACATCTCTCCGTGGTGAAAGCGCAGCTCGCGGACGCGGTTGGATATCGATCCTTCGATCATGCTTGCCGGCGGTAGCTCGCGACGGTGACCCCATAGCGAACGAGCTCGGCGGCAACGATCATGAGCAGCGCCGCGTTGATGATCGACCAGCCGACGGAGTTGAACGGCATCACGCATCCCACGACAATCATGCCGCCGATCAACACGTAGTACGCCGAGCTTATCGAACGGCGCATGATCGCGAGGTCGCGTTCGTCCGGGGGAACGCGTGCGTCTTCGGGCGCCGAGCGGCTCAGGAAGAAGCGCCCCGCTCCCAGGATGATCGCCTGGGCGATTGCCGCAACGGCGAAGAGGCCGAGAAGACGTAGATTCGGCAACGCATCGCCGTGCGCGAACACCCCGACGAGGGCAAAATACGGCCCGAACGTTACGACCATCGCAATCAGCGACAGCCAAGCGGTTTTCTCACGAAACGGCACGGTTGCGGACCTCCTTTCATTCGACCGCAGCCGCAGTGTAACAGATAGCTAACATAATGTCAATGATACTTAACACCAAGTGAGGACTCCGCTCGGCCTTATGAAGGCGACAATCCCTGAGGCGCTCCAGAAAATCTCACCCTGGCGATATGGCCAATCCCTGCAGGTTATAGATGCCGTTCGTGAACCTCATGAGGGGTTGTTCGAGCCGGGCGGGTAAACCGTGATGGCACCGTTCAAGCTGCGGTGTCCGACGTATAGGTTGTTCTGCGAATCAACGCCCAGGAAAAACTCGTCGCAGTCATCGCGCCCAAGAACGTACGCCGGCTTATCTGAGCCCGGGGCGTAAACCGAAACATATCCGCGCTGCGCGTTATGCTGATTTATAAAAAAGTTGGCCACGTACAGATTTCCGAGTGAATCAAGAGCCAAGGCTACGGCACCGGAGATCCCGCGCGTTATGACGCGTGAAGGACGTGAATGCCCTCGCGGGTACACTACGATCCTTGTTTCTTGACCGTAGCTGCCCTCGTCGGCCACGTAGAGATTGTCGGCTGCATCAATCGCGATGGCCGTTAGCTTTACAAAATGTTCATGCAGCGTGCGTTTTGGCAGCTTTCGGCCAGGCGCGTATACGGTAACCGATCCCGGATAGGTCTGATTGGCGACGTAGAGGTCGCCCTTCGAGTCAAAAGCCAGGGACACGGGTTCGGTTATGCCGCTAGTAATAACGCGCATGGGATGCGAAGCGCCAGGCGCATAGACGGCAACGCGCGAGTACGTGCTGAAAGCGTAAGCGACGTACAGATCGCCGTTTGGCGCGAAAGCCAAGTCGCCGCGCGTACCGAGGCCGCCCGAAAGCGTACGGATCGGATTTCTTCCACCGGGTGCGTATACCGCGACGGTAGACATGTTGCCTACGTAGACGTTACCCGAGGCGTCAAATGCAATGTGCGAAGGATTTTCGGCGCCCTTTGTTATCTTCAGAATCGGCTTTGTTTGGCCGAGCGGATAGACGCGGACAAAGCCGGGACGACTTAAGCCGTTTCCTCCGTTTGCCACATATAATTCGGGCCCGTTACTCGCGCGAAAGACGGCTGGCTGAGGGTGCGGAAGGAGTTCCGAATCTCTGATCCCTGAGACCGAACAGCCGATCAGTAAAACTACGATCGCGGACAGGAGTAAACGACTTCCGTTCAACAAAGGCAAGCCTCCGGATCCCTGAACTTACACCCGTGTTTGCGCATTTCTGCATTGCCGGCAAAGTCCTCTGCTGGGCCTTTGCCGTCCGCACCGGACTTTGGAGCCTAAAATAGGCTACGGTAGTAGTAGGCGCTAACTAAGCCTTCTTGGAGGGACGGAGGCTGGTGAAGAACGGACGTTGGCTTATTGCTGGAGGCCTTTTTCTCACTCTTATTCTGGACTTCGTAGTAGTGCGGAACGCCATGACGCATAACTTGAGTCCGGTGATTTTTCGTGGGGCCATGGTCGGTGTCGTCTTGTCCATCGCAGTGGCGCTAACATTTGTGACGCAGGCGACAAGAGGGATAGTTCTCGGTGCAGCGTTATTGTTTTTCGGGTGGTTCGGGGCCTTTGCGGCAGGCAGCCTGTACGCAACTTGTGATTTGAACATGCGGCCATTCGTTTGGCAGTTGCTTGTCATGTTTGGAGCACCGTTTCTCGTCGGCACCGGAATTATTCTTGCCGTACCCTTCTTGTTATGGGGAGCAGGAAGCATCGCATATAAGTTCGTTCCACGACGCTCAATCACGTTAGCGATCCTGCTGGTTATCATGTCCATTCCATGCATGGCGATCGGGACGTACTTTGTAGAAACGGCGGCTGGCGCTCGCCCAACTGAAGGCAACTGTGCCATCTAGAACCAGAACTGCCCACGTTCTCAAATCGTTTCTCCTTTTCTGACAAACTTATCAGCCGTCTTGTGGGAGTTCGTTGTGAATGGTGATGATCGCAAACTCGCGCTTGTTGGTAAAGACGGCCACACAGGTACCCTGCGCTTTCCGCGGTATTACGATATAGGCCGGCCCCGATTCATTAGCAACTTTTGCAAGTCCCTGGCAGTTGTCAAACAGTCTAGTGATGCCGGATCCCCCGCCCTCGACGTATATCTCCCTGGTTCGGTTTCCCCTAAGAGTCAGGCGGCATGGTACCACTTGTAACCAGCGCGAGTGTTGGCACTTCTGCGACCGAAGATTGCCGAGGGCCAGAGGAGCTTGATCCGCCATCGTCTCGTGGAGTGCGGGCGCGATGCTGCTCGGCGTTTGCACTCCCGAGCAGCCCCCGGCGAGCGCGCCGGCGGTCGCCAGAACGAAAACTCGAAAGCACGACAAGGTGATGCTCATGCTGCCTCCTCGCTCTCTGCACGTTGATTCTACTTCGCTTGCTAACCGGTGCAAGGCGCCCCCGACTTGAAGCTCGCGCAGGCGTGTTCGCCGCCGGATAACGGTTCGGTGCGCCGAACGAGGTCGGCAGATGGAATCCGAGCGGGGTCGCATCGACGTCGGCGGTCGAGCGTTGGAATGGCTAAGAATTCCGGCGCGCGAGAAGAACCTGCCGGTTCTCGTTTTCTTGCACGAAGGGTTGGGATCGCTTGCGCTGTGGCGCGGCTTTCCAGCCGCGCTGGCGGAGCGAACCGGTTGCGAAGCGCTAGTGTTTTCACGCTATGGAAACGGCTTTTCGACGCCGCTGACGGAGCCGCGAAAGCCGGAATACATGCACGATGAGGCGCTAGCGGCGTTACCCGAGCTTCTTGATGCGTTGGAAATTCACGACTTCATACTCGTCGGCCATAGCGACGGCGCCTCCATCGCGCTGATCTACGCAGCCGAACACCCGGAGCGCGTGCGCGGACTCGTCCTCGAAGCTCCGCATGTTTTCGTCGAGGATCTGTCGGTGCGAAGCATCGCCGCACTCGCGAGCGAGTACCGGTCCAGTTCCCTGCGTCAACGCATGGCGCGCCACCACTCGGACGCCGACGCAACCTTTTACGGGTGGAGTGATATTTGGCTGGCTTCGGAATTTCGCGATTGGAACATCGAAGCGTATGTCGAACGCGTCGTCTCGCCGATCCTGGTCATCCAAGGACTCAACGACGAGTACGGCACGCCGGCCCAGATCGAATCGATCGTGCGTCACGCGGCCGCGCCGGTGGACCGTATCGTGCTGGCAAATTGCGGTCACGCTCCCCACCGCGATCGCGCGAGTTTCGTTGAAAACGTAGCCGCCGCGTGGATTCGCAGCTCGGGATGACGCAGGTTCAATATGACGGGTGGTCTTGGCAATGTTCGACCGCTGGATTGTCGCTTGGAAACACCGTAAACAGCGTCCCGCGCTTTACGACGATGTTCTTGCCTTTATGAAAGTAGTCGAAGGCGCCGATGGCTAGGCCAACGCCGGGAATCGGAATCGCGCCGAGATAGCCCGGAATGCCCGCGCCGGCTCCGGCTTTTTCGAGGGAATCGGTATTGTGGTTGAGCACCACGCCGACGTGGCCGCCTCCCGGCATGATGAGATAGCGCGGTTCCAGGACGAGCGTCCCGGGACGGCTTTCCCGCCCGGCCGGCGAAGCGACGGCGACGATCCCCTCGCCCATCGTGCGCGCCGGAATCACCACTCGCGCTCCGGTGGTGACCGCGTTGACGGTTTGAAATCGAAAGAAATCGCCGGGACGTGCGTCCGAGGAGTCGACCTCGTCCATCATCTCGACGGCGATGACGGTGCATGGCTCGATCGAGAGCGCAGCGGCGGGGCGCGGCATCAGAGAAATAGTCAGCACCGCGAGCACTGCGGTTACGGCGTGTCTCACCAGGTTAGCGGCCTGCAATACTACGGCTTCGGCGTGAGATGGAGTTCGCCGGCGGCGTAATCGAATTGAACGATGAACTGCTGTAGGAAAGCGGCGCCGAGGTGTCCGAAAGCGGTCCCTTGCAGCGTTTGGGTCGTCCCGATTCGTTGCGGACCGGTGCGGTAGTCGCCGATCGTCACCTGCGGAATGTTGCCGATCAACTCGACGCTCGCGCCGCCGACGCCGCTGACCAATCGTTTTTCGGTGACGGTGAACAGCGTCGAATGTTTGGTGTAGAAATCGTACGCGAGATTGATGTTCGACTCGTCACCCGTATCGACCGCAAGCTGCGTATCGACCGTTCCCAAGTGGACCTTCACCACCGGCACGAAGTTTTCAAAGGAAAGCGGCACAGTGATCGAACCAGCGGTCGCCGCGGCTCCGAGCTGCACCGTGTGCGTGCTCGCGTCGATTTCCAGGCCCGCCGGGCCGAGAAAATCGGCGCCCAGCACCACGTCGTATCCGTAACGGCTGATGTCGTTGAGCACCACGTAGTACGCATCCGGAAAGGTGGCGGCTCCCACCCGAAGCGGTCCTGCGTGTACCACCTGCGTGGAGTAATCGCCCAGCCCGCGAACGCGAAAGGTTCCGATGACGAACGCGCCCAGGCGCGCCGCGAGTTCCGAACTCAGCGAGAGTCCGGAGTTGCCCGTGTCGATCAGGCATCGGGCCGGAACGTCGCCGACGCTGCAGTTGACGATCGGCGTCACGTGGGTCGGATCGGTCGCGATCGTTTGCGGCGTTCCTCCGGTGAACGTGGGGACCGGTCCGTGAGGCGGCCGAAATGCCGACGCGACCGGAGTGCGGTCGTCGTAGCGCTCGAGCACGCTCCCGTTGTGACGGATTTCGTAGGGCACGGTGAACCCATCCACGCGGCGGTAGTCGCGGTATTCAAACGTATCGTCGCCGGCGAGATCGCGCGCGAGTCGCACCAGTGCATCGGCCGGATCGACGTAGAGCCGAATCGGAATCGCCTGGGCGTCGGCGACGTAGAACGAGCGATAGCGCTTGCCCGCGAACGTTACCGTTCCGTCGTCGATCAGCCGGCCGCCTCGAGCCGAGAACGTCGGCGACAGGAAGCCGAGCGAGGCGATCAGGCGCAACGATCGCAAATACGGCTCGGGATCCGCCGAGCGCGGCAGCGCCGTACCGTTGATGTTGACCGAATACAGCCGGCTGCCGTCGAAGTAGGTTCCTTCGCACAGTTCGCCCTCGCAACGCCGCACCACGAAAGGAAGGCCGCTGCTTTCGCTCGAGACGACGACCGTTTCGCCGGCGAGGTTGAGGCGTGAAATCGAAACGAAATGCGTCGCCCAAACCGGTCCGGCCGCCGCCCGCATTCGCTCGAGCAAATGCACGAAGTCGCTCGACGGTGCCCGCGCGCCGAGCGTTGTCATGCCGAGCGCGAAGAGCAAGAGCGTCCTTGCGGCGAAACGACCCATGCCATGGACTTCGATTTGCTCGACCGCTACCTTCTCGACGGCACGCCCGCAAAGAGCGAGGTCATCCGGCGCTTGCTCGAGTCGCCGCCGCCGAATTCGCGCGCTGCAGCCTTTTACGAGGGGATGCGCCTGCTCGGTCCGCGGACGCCCGATCTGAGTTTGATGGCGCTGCGCCTCGTGTCGGCCGGCAATCCCGCCGACGACGCGGCGGTGGTGGCATTGCGCCAGGTGGTCGAGCGAGCGCGTGGCGGCGACGTCGCCGCTCGGCAGCAATATCGCGCGCTGATCGCCGCCCCGGCTCCTGCCGACGGAGCGCACTAGTGCAGTTGCTGGCGGTGCCGGGCGTTCATGCCTGGGCGCGATGGCAGCCGGAACGAAATCTCGCATTCTCCAGTCACCTCCTGGTGCGCGACGGTGGAAACGTAGCGTTCGATCCGTTGCCGATCGACGCGGCCGAGGAAGCCGCGATCGCCGCGCTCGGGGGCGTCGCGCTGATTTTGCTGACCAATCGCGACCACGAACGCGGCGCCGCCGCGCTGCGCGAGCGTTTTGGTGCCCGCATTTTCGCCAGCCGTGCCGAAGCCGCGTCGTTTCAGCTGAACGTCGACGCCGTTTTCGACGCCGTGCCGGCGGCGTTTCCTTCGGCCCGTTCGAGCGGACCGGTCGAGGTCGTTCCCGGCGTGACGGCGCTCGCGCTCGATGGCGCCAAGACGCCGGGAGAAGTGGTATTCTATCTTCCCGAACGCCGCGCTGCGATCGTCGGGGATGCGCTGATCGGATCCCCTGCCGGCGCATTATCGTTTCTATCCGACGAAAAAATCGCCGATCCGAAAACCTTGTCGCTGTCGTTGCGGCAGCTCTGGGCGCTCCAGCCGCAAGCCTTGCTGCTGGGCGACGGCACCTCGTTGTTTGCCGGTGTCGACGATGCCCTGGCGACGCTCCTGGAAGCGCGCGGCGGACCCGCGGTGAACCGCATCAACCTCGACGAGTTGACCTGGGAACCGTTCGACGACGTCGGCGGCCTTTATCGCGGCGAGGCCGGCGAAATCGGATTATTCATCGGCGCTCGCGACCTCGGCTATCAGGCGGTGCATCTGCCGCCCGGCACTCGGTTTTGCCCGCTGCACGCGCACGACCGTGAAGAAGAAGTGTTTTTCGTCGTCGAAGGCGAGCCGTCGATTCGAACGTTGCGCGGAACGCTGCGGTTACGGGCCGGCGATATCATGGCCTTTCCGGTCGGCGATCGCGGAGCGCACCAGCTGCTCAACGAAAGCGACGCGCCGTGCACGGTGATCCTCCTCGGCTCGGACTACGTTGATGAGGTGGCGTACTATCCCGACTCGCAAAAGATCGGCCTTCGCCGCCGGGGCTTGCGCATGCGGGTCGACCGGCTCGACTACTTCGACGGAGAATGACGCAACCGGTCGCTCTCGCGACGCACGGTCTCGAAGCATCCTACCGCAGCGGTTCGCGGCCGGCACTCGACGGCGTGTCGATTGCGGTGGCGCCCGGTCGCACGCTGGCCGTCGTGGGTCCGTCCGGCGCGGGGAAGACGACGCTGTTGCGCGTCGTTGCCGGACTGCTGACGCCTCGTCGCGGCGACGTGACGCTGGATGGCAAAAGCGTGGGGCGCAGCGCGCCGCAAGCGCGCCGCATCGCGCTGGTTTTTCAAGACGATGCGCTCTTCGCGAACATGACCGTGCGCCAAAACCTGCGCTTTGCGTTACGCGCCGGCTCGGCCGCATCCGACGCATGGCTTACCGAAACGGCGGCGGCGCTGCACATCGCGGCGTTGCTCGACCGCCGTCCGCGCGAACTCTCCGGCGGCGAACGTCAGCGTGCGTCGATGGCGCGCGCGCTGCTCTCCGACCCGCTGGTGCTGCTCATGGACGAACCGCTCGCGCATCTCGACCCATCGCTGCGCAGGTCGGTTCGCGACGAAGTCGTGAGCCTTCGCGAGCGCTTTGCCGGTCCGATCGTGTACGTCACACACGACCATGCCGAAGCGATGAGCGTGGGTGACGAACTCGCCGTCTTGGTCGACGGGCGCATCCATGACACCGGCGCACCGCAGCAGGTGTACGAATCGCCGAGCACGCTCGTGGTGGCGCGTTTCCTCGGCGATCGCCCGATGAACGTGTTCGACGGCGAGCCGGTGACCGGCATTCGTCCGGAACACGTGCGCGTGATCGCCGACGGGGAGCTGCGCGGACGCATCGCGCGCCGTGAGTCGACCGGTGCCGACGCCTACCTTATCGTGGAGACGCCGCGCGGCGAAGTCACCGCTCGCGTTCCGGCGGCCTTTCCGGCGCGGCCGAACGATGTGGTGGCGCTCGACCTACCGCCCGAGTTCGTCCGCCGATTCGATCGCGCGACGGGCGCGTCGATCGCTTGATGCAGCGCAACGGTTGGGGCCGCGGCGTGATCGCCGCCGGTTTCGAAGGCGAGACGTTCGACCCCGCGCTGCCCGTCTTCGGCGCCTACGTGCTGTTCGGCCGCAACGTTGCGTCGCTGCCGCAGGTTCGCGCGCTGAGCGATGGGTTGCGTCAGCACGGCGACGACGGCGTTGCGCCGCTGGTTGCGATCGATCAGGAGGGCGGCCGGGTCGCGCGATTGCGCAGCGACGTCGAGCCGATGCCGTCGATGATGGCGCTCGGCGCGGTGGGCGATCTCGAGCTTGCGGGGCGCGCCGGCGAACAAGTGGCGTTCGATCTTCGCCGCGCCGGCTGTTCGTTGAATTTCGCACCGGTGCTCGATCTTGCGCTGCACCCTGAAAACGTCGCGATCGGAACTCGCTCGCTGGGATCCGATCCTCGGGCGGTTGCCGCGCTCGGGGCGGCCTTTGCCGCCGGACTCGAGCGCGGCGGAATCTCGCCGTGCTACAAGCACTTTCCGGGGCACGGCGCGACCGCCGACGATTCACACCTCACCTTGCCGGTGATCGACGCCGACGCGGCAACGGTACGCCGGCGCGATCTCGTGCCGTTTGAAATGGTGGCGCCCGAGGCCCCGGCGATGATGGGCGCGCACGTCGTCGTGCGCGCCTTCGACCCAGACGAACCGGTCACGACGTCGCGGATTGCGACCGAGTTGCTGCGCGGCCAACTCGGATTCAAGGGTGCCTACGTCACCGACTGCTTGCAAATGTCGGCGCTCACCCAACGCGGCGATATCACGTCGAACGCGGTGGCGGCGTTGTCCGCAGGAGCCGATTTGTTGACCGTCAGTCATAGCACCGAAGCCGCGCTCGAAATCGTCGCCGCGATCGAAGCTGCGGTCGAGGCCGGCCGCCTGCCGCTGCAACGTCTCCAGGAGGCGTACGCGCGCGTTCGGCGACTGCGCGAAGCCGCGCGTCCGCCGTTGCCGCTCGACGAATTTCCACCGCATCCCGGAGTCGGTCGCGAGATCGCTCGGCGCGCGGTGACGCTGGTGCGTGGAATGGCGCACGCCGATCCGCTCACGACGATCGTGGTTTCGTTTGAAGGCAGCCTTTCAGAAGGCATCAATCTGCGCGCCGTCACCGGTCAATCGTTGCGGCGCGAAGCGCCGGCGCTCTCGGAGTTGTCGTTGCCGCTCGATCCGGACGACGAACAAACCGCGACCGCGTGCCAAGCCATCGGCGAAAGCGGCCGCCGCCCGCTGATCCTCGCTCGCCGCGCTCACCTGCATGCGCAGCAGGCCCGCGCGATCGAACGCATCGTTGGCGACTCCCACGATGCGCTGGTGATTTCGATGCTCGAGCCGTTTGACGTTCCGCTTTTTTCGATGGCGCGGCACGTTCTCGCGGCCTACGGCGACGATGCTGCGGCCATCGGCGGAATCGCCGACGTCCTTTTTGGCGGCAGCTTCCCCGAGGGACGGGTGCCCGTAGATCTTGCAGGCCACTAGTGTCGCGTGAAGCCTTCGATCGCGTCGACGGCTTGCTGCGTGGAGCGTGCGGGGTCGCGTTCACCGCCGCGGTCGCGCGGATCGAATACCGCGGCAAGCTCGTTTTCGAACGCTCGTTTGGAACGACGCGTAACGACGCTCCGGCGCGCGCGGTCTACCCCGACACGCGATTCGACCTCGCGTCGCTCTCGAAACTCTTCGTCGCAACGCTCGCGCTGCGCTTAGTCGCCGCGAACAAACTGGGGCTCGACGATCCGGCGGCGGCAACCATCGTCGAGTGGAAGAAGTGGCCGAATGCGAACATCACGTTACGCATGTTGCTGGCGCATACGTCGGGCATGAATTCGGGCGCCGACTATCGCAGCATTGCCGGCGAGAACGTCGAACGCTTTGCGCTCGAACGGCAACTGGTGGCGTCTCCCGGAGAACGCGTCATGTATAGCGACCTCGGTTTTATCGCGCTCGGTACGCTGATCGAGCGCGTTGCGCGGCGCGGGCTTGCGGCGTTGGCGGCTGAAGTTTTCACGTCCGAGACGCTCGGCTTCCGCCCGCGGCAGACCGTGCGGTCGCAGATTCCTGCGACGGAAAAGGACGATTGGCGCGGGCGCGTGCAGGGCTTGGTGCACGATGAAAAGGCTTACCTCATGGGCGGCGTTGCCGGCCATGCGGGCCTCTTCGGAACCGCTGCCGACGTCGCCGCGCTCACCGAAGCCTACCTCGGACCGCTGTGCGGCCGTCCGAACGCGCTGCTGCCTCCCGCAATCGCGTACGAAGCCGTGCGCGAACAGGCGTACAATCCCGTCTTGCGTCGCGGCTTGGGGTGGGCGCTGAAAACCAGCGACGAAAACTCGTGCGGCGCGCGGATGGACGCGCGTGCGTTCGGGCACACTGGTTTCGTTGGAACCTGCGTGTGGGCCGATCCGGCGCGCGACCTCCAAGGCGTGCTGCTCACGAACTCGGTGTATTTCGGACGGAACGACACGCGGGCGTTGCGCGCGGCATTCTTCGAAGCGGCCGCCGGCGACTTGGGATTGCAGACCGTTTCGTGATTGCGATCGGTTTGATGAGCGGAACGTCGCTCGACGGAATCGACGCCGCCCTCCTCAACGTAGTTCCGCGCGGCGAAAGCTACGAGCTCGACCTCTTCGGCTTCGAAACCTACCCGTTCGAAGACCGGCTCTTGCAAACGCTGCACTCGGCGTTGCCGCCGCAGAGCGGCAGCGTCGCGATTGCCGCGCAGCTTCACCGCGCACTCGGCGAAGCGTTGGCGCACGCCGCAGTCCGGATCGCCGGCAGCCGGCAAGCGGACTACGTCGCATCGCACGGGCAAACCGTTTGGCACGACGGCAGCCGCCACGTCACGTTCCAGTTGGGCGATCCCTTCGTCATTCGCGAACGCACGCGCGCGACGGTCTGCTACGATTTTCGCAGCGCCGATTGCGCCGCCGGAGGCCACGGCGCGCCGCTCGTGCCCTACGTCGACGCCTTACTGTTTTCCAGCGAATGGGAGGATCGCATCGCGCTCAATCTCGGCGGAATCGCCAACGTCACGCTGTTGCCGAAAGCCCGGCGCGGCGACGTCGCTGCGTTCGACACCGGCCCGGGAAACATGCTGCTCGACGCGTTCGTGCGCGAGCGCAGTGGTGGCGAGCGAAGCATCGATCGCGACGGAGCGCTGGCGGCCGGCGGCGCGCTCGATTCGCAGGTACTGGCGGCGATGCTGGCCGATGACTACTTTGCCGATCCACCGCCCAAAAGCACCGGGCGCGAACGTTTCGGCGCGCAGTTTCTCGCGCGTCATGGCGAAGCCTTGTCGCGGTTATCCGTCGAGGACGGCTTGGCGACGCTGGTGGAACTGACGGCCGCATCGGTTGCGCTGGCAGTGCGGGCCGCGAATTTCCAGCCGGCGCGGATTATCGCGAGCGGCGGAGGGGTGCGCAATCGCCATTTGATGTCGCGCATTACCGCGCGGTTTTCACCGGCGAGCGTCGAAACGACCGACGCCATGGGGATTCCTTCGGACGCAAAAGAAGCGATGGCGTTTGCCGTACTCGGCTATGAAACGCTCCGTGGACGACAGGCCAACCTCGTGCGCGCCACCGGTGCGCAGCGCGCGGTGCCGCTGGGCGCGATCGCACCGTATCGTTTGTCCGAACTCTTGGCCAAGGTCGAGCGCGAATGCCGCGCGTCGTAGGCGTCGACGCCGGCGGCAGCCGCACGATCGTCGCGTCGGCGCGGGGCGACGAGACGCCGCACACCGTCGTCGGTGATGCCGCCAATCCGAACGTCTGCGG
>JBAUZB010000196.1:0-14484 GCA_049585095.1 Candidatus Tumulicola sp. | reverse complement strand
GAACTTTACCTTTGAAGATCGAGCCGATGACTTTCTCTTCGCGCTCGATGTAGAGTTCGGCGAGTTCGCCGTCCTCTAAAATGGCGACCCGATTTTCCCACGGATCGCTCGAGATCAATATCTCGCTTGACAAATTATGTCCTCAGTTGTCTTCCGGGGCTGCGGCGGCGCGCCGGTCTCTCCGTCTCCACGATGCGAACCGGCGGGGCGGTGGACACCCCACGATCGCTCGATTCTGCGGGCGACGCTCGGCGTCGCGACGGCAACCCTCGAAAAAATTTATAAAAAACACACCGACGGGGTCTCGCACGCTGCAAGCCTCCGCGCCGGTCAGAGGGCCCATTCCCGTCGCTCCGGAACCGGACCTTCCCACATGGAAACCACCCGGAAGTGCGCGATCGTTGCGCTGTTCCTCCTTCTCGGGGCCGGATGCAGCCGTGCGCCGTCGCCGTCGCACGTCGGAACCGCCTACCAAGGAAAGCTTCGAGACGACATCCTGGTGGAAGCGGCTACCACGGTTTTGGTGACCAGCAAGGACGTCGTCATCGCGTTGGATTGTACCCCTTTGAGGGACGCCATCGCGAACGGCGACGCGTCCCGCATCGAGCAAGCGGTGGCCTCAGGAGGGGCAACGAGGCTTCCTGCAGGCGTTACGATCTACACGATGCCGTTTTCGCCAGCCAACCCGGGTGCCTCGCCTCTGGTCGTAACCGACGACAAGTACGCGGGCAAACTCTGTACGCCGAACGCCTATACCATCGTCAAATCGTAGGAATCGTCGCGAATATCGAAGGGTGGAGGTTTGGGAAGCTGCAGCTTCTTGTAGATTTCGACGTTCTTGCGCCGCCCTCCGATGTCGACCGCCAAGCGCCGTAAGCCGCTCATCGAGGTCATGAAGCCGGCCTCGGCAACCGAGAACTGCCACAGACCGGCAATATCGAGCGATTCGAGCGCCGGGAGCGTAGCGAGCGCTTGGAGGCTGTCCAAATGCACCAGCGATTCCAAGCAAAGCGCCCGCAGTGAGGCGTGACCCGCGAGCGCCTCGATCGAGCGCAGGCGCCCGATCGCGCTCAGCCGCAGCGCTCGAAGCCCGGGTAGTGCAAGCACGCCGGCGACGCTTGCGGCGTTGCAGTTCCGGAGTTCGACCGCGCGCAAACTCGCCGCCGCCGGCCACGGGACCACTCCACCGACCCGCGCTGCCGCGAGCGATAATCGTTGCAGATTCGGAACGTTCGCAAGCACGGCGAGGTCGAAAGCGCCGCCGCAACAATCGACTTGCAACGTTTCGAGCGCCGGGGCGGCGGCGAGCACCGCCGCCGGGTCGGCCGGTGTGCCTTCCAGCGCGAGATCGCGGACGCCGGGCAGCGCCGGGACGCTTGCGGAAAGCCGCGCCGCCTCCAACGTCAAGCGGGCCGGCAGGAAGACGCCGGCCGCCAGCGTCTCGATTTGCTCGCACGCCGCTCCGTACAGCCGGAGGGCCGCATTTGGACGAACGCTCAGCCAGCGAACGACGCGAGCCAGATCGCCTGCCGGCAAGGGACGGCGCCACTGCAGGCACGCATCGTACGGCAACGCCGTCAGGGCGGCTTCGTCGACCGGCCCGTGCAGGTCGCGCACGCAGTGTCGTTTCATCGAGTACGATGGCTTCTTCGGAACGCGCGGCCGGACGGCGATTCGACCGCGACCATGGCGTCACGACTCACGCCGTCGCGTTCCTGCACGATCTCGACCCTGCTTCCACCGGCGATGCGTGCGCGCACGCGACGCATTACGAGGCCGTGCCGGTTGCCGCATTCCGGAGGCTGTTGTCGAAACTCTCGGCCGCGGAAATTCAATCCTCGGTGTTCGTCGACGTAGGCGCCGGTATGGGCCGCGCGGCCTTGCTGGCGACCGAGTATCCCTTCAAGCAAATCGTCGGCATCGAGGTTTCCCCGGCTCTCTTCCAAATCGCGCGAGAAAACCTCGCGAAGGCGCACGACTTGGCGACGCGGTGCCGCGACGTTCGCCTGGTATGCGCCGACGCTCGAAAGCATCGATTTCCATCGGGCGATCTCGTCGTGTTCCTGTACAATCCGTTCGACGGCGAGGCCCTCGACGAGATGCTCGACCGGCTCGCCGAGCGACGTCCGGCGGGCAGCGAGTGGCTTCTCTACCACACTCCGGTACATGCGCAACGCGTTCACGCGCGCGGCTACGAACTCATCGCCGAACTACCCGACAGCCGAATATACGGCAATCACGCGTTTCCAAGCACGTCGCGGTCGCGCTGAGAGTGGATGTTGAGCAGGATTCCGACCGCCGCAAAACCGGTGAGAACCGCCGAACCTCCGAACGAAACGAATGGGAGCGGAATGCCGGTGATAGGCATGATCCCGATCGTCATTCCGACGTTGACGAGGATGTGAAAGAAGAACATGCCGACTAATCCGGCGGCAAGCAGAAAGCCAAAACGGTCGCGGGCCGCCAGCATGCTGCGCACGCCGCCGTACAGCAGCGCGACGTAAAGCAGCAACAACACCGCCGCCCCGGCGAAGCCCCACTCTTCGGCCAACACCGTAAAGATGAAATCGGTGGAGTTTTCAGGCACGAAGTTGAGCTGCGTCTGAGTTCCGTGATAGAGCCCGCGACCTAGGAACTCGCCGCTGCCTACCGCTATTTTCGATTGGTTCAAGCTATAGCCGGCGCCGAGCGGGTCGAGTTTCGGATTGAGAAAGACGAACAGCCGCGCTTTCTGAAACGGTTTGAGCACCGCCTTGGTGCCGATGGCGACCGCGGCTACCAGCAGCACGCCGAGCGCGAAGATCGCAAAATCGCCCAGTTTGGGCAATCCGAGAAAGAGCTGCGTCGTAAGAATTGCGAGCAGGACCAAAGCGGTGCCAAGATCGGGTTGCCTGAGGATCAAGAGTGCCGGAATTCCGACCGTCAGCAGCGGCTTCCAAAGATCTTGCAGCCGGTCGTAGGTGCCGCGACAGAGCACCGCCGCCAGGGAGATAGCCAGGATGAGCTTTGCCGGCTCCGATGGCTGAAACGTGCCGAAGGGACCGAGCGAGATCCAGCGCTGCGCTCCCAGCACGCTGTGGCCGCCCCGCAAAATAAACAGCAGCAAGAGCAAGTTCACAACGTACAGGCCGGGAGCCCACCGTTGCCAGTTGCGATAATCGACGAAAGACAGGCCGATCATGAGCCCGACGCCGAGGCAGACGTAGATCAGCTGGCGGCGCGCTTCGCCCGCGAGCTGCGGATTGTGGAGGCCGGCCGATCCGATGCAAACGATCCCGATTGCGGTCGCGGCGACGGCCGCGATTGCAAGCGGCCAATTGAAATTCCGAAGGAAGCGTTTTATGCCGCCGCCCGACGCCACGTCGATGCGCCAGTGCGGCTTCGCTATGCGGGCGCCGTTTCGGACACCGCCGCAATGCCGTCGGACTTCGTCTTGATCTTCTTGCGGCGGCGGCGACGACGTTTGACCGGTTCGGACTTGTTCGCCGCAGCCTCTGTGGCGGCGACCGGCGCGAGCGTCGACGCGCCGTTTCCGTTTTTGCGGTTCACCGACAGAATCGGAATGTTCGCGAGCATCGCGAGTGCCTTGTCTTGTTGCTCGAACGTGACGTCGATCTTGTCGCGGTCGACCTCGACGTAGCGCGAGATCACGTCGACGAGATCGCGCTTCATGGAATCGACCATGTCGGGCGCCAGTTCGAGGTGATCGGTCATCAACACCAGGCGCAAACGTTCCTTTGCCGTCGAGCTGGAACCGGAGTGGCCGAAGAGTTTCTTGAGGAATTCGATCACCGGCGTTTACCTCCGAAAACCGAGCCCAGCCGCTCGAGGAACGTTCGGCCGACGGCGGGCATCGGCGGCGGGACGTCTTCCCCCGCAAGGCGGGCGGCGATCGCCCGATAGGCTGCGCCGGTCGGTGCGTCCGGACGCAGTGCCAGCGGTTCGCCGCGATTGGTCGCCACGATGATTTCCGGTTCGTCGGCAATGACGCCCAACAGCGGAAGGCGTAAAATGGCGTTGACGTCGTCTACCGACAGCATCGTGCCTTTCTTGACCATGTGCGGACGCAGCCGGTTGATCACGAGCTGCGGTTTGAAGGCGTTGCCGAGCAACCCGACGACGCGGTCGACGTCGCGCACGGCGGAGACTTCCGGCGTGCAGACGACGATCGCTTCGTCGGCTCCCGCGACCGCGTTCTTGAATCCCAGTTCGATGCCCGCCGGGCTGTCGATCAGCACGTAGTCGAACCGTTCGCACAGATTCGCGACCAGCGCGCGCATTTTATCCGTGTCGACGTCTTCCTTTTCGCGCGACTGAGCGGCGGCGAGCAACCGCAGCGAGTCGCTGTGCTTATCGGCAACGAGCGCTTCGTCGATCGAAACCTGCTCTTCGAGTACGTCGAGGAGGTGGTGCTTGACGCGGCTCTCTAGACCGAGCACGATATCCAAATTGCGCAAGCCGACGTCGGCGTCCACGAGCACGACCCGGGCACCCCGCTGCGCCAGGGCGGTGCCGATGTTGGCCGTAGTCGTCGTCTTGCCGACGCCGCCTTTTCCCGAGGTAATCACGATCGCGCGTCCCCGTTTTGCGGGCATCGCTTCGACGCGGGTTTGCTTCTCTTCGGCGGCTTGTTTGAGAAGGTGCACGCTACCCCGCTTTCATCGCATCGAGCAGACGTCCGAAGAATCCGTGAGTCGAGAACGTCGTAAACGGTACGATCTCGCCCTCCAGACGCCGGACGATCTTTTCGTAAATCGCGCGCACGCGACTAGTATCGTTGAGCACGGCGGGCTCGCCGCGATTGGTCGTGTCGATGATCTCTTCGCTTTCCGGAACGATGCCCAGCAATTCGATCGCCAAGATCTCGCAAACGTCGTCAACCGAAAGCATGTCGCCGGTGCGCACCATCTCCGACCGCAACCGGTTCACGATGAGCCGAATCGGTTTCCCGCGGTCGTTGAGCTTGCCGACGACGCGATCGGCGTCCCGGATGGCGCTCACTTCGGGCGTCGTGACGACGATCGCCTCGGCCGCGGCCGCCACCGCGTTGCGAAATCCGGTCTCGATGCCGGCGGGGCAATCGATCAACACGTAGTCGCACTGCTCGGCGGCACTCTCGACGATCGACGAGAACTGCTCTTCGGTGACCGCATCTTTTTCACGCGTTTGAGCGGCCGGCAGGATCGACAGCGAATCGAAGCGCTTGTCTTTGATCAGTGCTTGGCGCAGTTGGCAACGCCCCTCGGCGACTTCAACGAGATCGAAAACGATACGTTTTTCCAAACCCAAGACGAGGTCGAGATTTCGTAGCCCGATGTCGGCGTCGACGAGAATCACGCGGTGACCTCGTTTTGCCAGGGCGGCGCCGAGATTCGCGGTGGTCGTGGTCTTCCCGACCCCGCCCTTGCCCGACGTAATGACGATGCGGCGTGCCCTCACGATAGGGAAGCTCCTCGTTCGACTTCATCGAGCCGGTCGTAGGGAACGACGACGATGCGCGCATCGCGAACCAGCGCGACTTCGGGCCGCCCGGCGCGCGCACGGTCGTCGCTCTCGGAAGCAATGAAGGTGGCGATGCGCAGTTGAGTGGCGTCGAGGTCGACCGCGTGCACCCGCGCGCTTTCATCACCCCGCGCCCCGGCATGTGCGACGCCGGCGAGCCGCCCGAAGACGACGACGTCGCCGCTGGCGACCAGTTCGGCACCCGGGTTCACGTCGCCGACGACGACGACGTGCCCGACGTGCTGCAGCGTCTGACCGCCGCGCAACGTACCGGCGTGGTAGAGCGTGCTCGCAGGCGGCTCGACCAGATACAGGGGCGCAGGCAACTCCGCCGCAGCCGCCTCGGACGCGATGCTTGCGTGATCCAGCCGTGGCACGCTCGCCTCGCCGCGGCGCCGCCGGTCGGCGATGTCGGCCCGCGCACCGGCGAAATCGGCGACCAAGGAGCGGGCCGCGTCGGAAAGCTGGACCTCTTGACGCGGCCGCAACGCCCGGCGTCGCTCGAGTTCGCGCTGGTCGAGCCCGGCCGCGGCCTCGAATTCAAACCCGGCGGCGTGGGCGATTCCCTCGATTTCGCAGGAGCCGGCGATCACCCGCAGCTCGATGCCGGCGCCCGTCAGCAAACCGGATAGACGGGTTAAATGCTCGGCCGAGGGCCGGGTGGCGCCGAAGTTGGCTACCGCCGAGATTCCGCGGTAGAAGTTCGGCCGCTCGGCAAGCCGAGCGTGCAACTCGTCGAGCGCGGCATCGAGCTCGCGCCCGGCAAGCGCAATCTCGAGGCCCTGCTTCCTGCCGCGTAAGAGTGTCACGTCGCTGCTACGAATACCCCCTGGAAACGATGTCTCGCCGGGTTCACACGCACGCCGCTCCATCCCCGCCGCTATCCACACCGGACTCGCAAGTTCTTGGCATTATCCACACTTCGTACACAGCCGCGGCATCGCATAACGAACCGGTCTCGCGGCTCGTTGCTGGAACATCACACGACTTCCCTGGTACCTGTGAGAGAAAAGCCTTTATGACTCGCCGAATCGCTCCCATTTTCGTCATCGTCTCCTTGCTCTGCGGCGCCGTTCCCGCGCCGGTCTCGGCAATGTCGACGGCCGCCGAGATCCAGCTCGGGCAAGAGGAAGATCAGCAAATCGTCGCCGGCAGCGTCATCGAAACCGACCCGCTGCTCAACGCCTACGTTCAGGGCATCGCCGAGAATCTTTGGAACCAAGTCGCCCGCAAGGATGTCCCGTATTCGGTCAAAGTCATCAACGACGACAGCATCAACTCCTTCGCCACGATGGGCGGATTCGTGTACATCAATGAAGGTCTGGTCGACTTCGTGCAATCCGACGACGAGCTTGCGAGCGTCATCGGGCACGAAACCGGCCATATCGAGCGGCGGCACGTCATCACGACGCAATCCAAGGCGCAGATTCTCGATATCCTGTTCGGCATCGCGTCTCTGTTCTCGCCGCTCATCTACAATTTCGGCGGATTGGCCGAAGCCGGTATCATGGCCAAGATTTCGCGCGAAGACGAGCTTCAGGCCGATCGCTACGGCTTGCAACTGATGTCGCGCGCCGGATACGACCCCGAATCGATGGTCACGATGATGGCACACTTGGCGGTGCTCCAAGACGAGCGCAGCGATCTGTTGACGAAATATCTCGAGGACCATCCCGATCCGAAGAAGCGCGTCGCGCACCTGATGGGTTACCCCGAACTGGACCCGAAGAACGTGACCCCCGCTCAACAACTCGTTCAGGCTTCGAGCGACGAAGAACGTGCACGGTACGAGTTCGGATCGATTCGTCTGGCCGGCATCCTGAAGAAGGATCCTCAAAACGCCGAAGCCTTGCTCGAAATGGGGCAGTCCGATCTCGCGCTGGGCCTCACCAGCAAGAGCCAGCAAACGCTGGCGGAGGCGGCCCAGCTGGGTTCTCCGCAAACGCGCGCGGCGGCCAATCAGCGCATTACCGCTCTGCGACAAATGGAAGTGCAGCGCATTTCGCTGACGCATCCCAACTTGCCCAAGCTGCAGAGTGCGGTTCAAGCCGGCCAAGCGTCGCAGATCGAAGCCGCGACGCAGATTGCGGCACGCGCCGCGGAAGGAAAAGACCAGCTCAAAGCCATCGACACGCGCGTCAACTCCCTCCAGTACGAAATCCCCGACTTTAGCCGAATCAACATTCGGCGGGGATCGCGGGTAGAAGCGGTCGTCAAGAATCTAACCCTGATGTCGCGCTCCATCGACAGCGCGTTACAAGATGCGCGCGCTCCCATCGGCGGCGTCGGGTCGCTCGAGAAAGGCAAGGAGAGCGGATTGCTCAAGGAGGGCTCCGACATCTACGCCGAGATGCTCGCTCCGTTTGCCTCGATGCCGATTCCGAGCGACGCGCTGGCCATTCTTCCGTCGTATCCGCAAATGCTCAACGACCTTTCGCTCGCCGACGGCGACATGCTGCGCGGGGTGGATGCGGCGCGGGCTTCGCTCACCCAGCTCGACCAGTCCGTCGGCGATCTCGACGAGTTTCTCAAGGAACTCGATCACGTTCAGCTCGGCTTCAACGGCGACATAACCGAGAGCGCGTATGCCTCGCTGCAGCCGGCGATGCAGAAGTCGGTCACCGATTTTAACGCTGCGGCCACGGCCGCGTCGCAAGGGGCTCAGCTCTACAACATGTCCCGCTCGCGTCAAATTTCCACGCGCATCACGCTGCTCGGCTTGGGAACTTCGCCGCAGCGGTACTCTACGCTCCAATATGCGCTGCAGCAACGGTTCGGCAGCAGCGGACTCGACTACCGGACGATGCTGCGCAATGGGCTGACGCCGGGGGACGTTACGCTCGCGACGATCCTGGCGGCCGACATCAAGAGCACGCCCGACGCGATCGTCGCCGAAGCCAAGACCACGAAGCAGACCATCGTCGACGTCGCGAATGCGCACGGGATGCATGCGTGGCCGCTCGAGATCTTCGTGGGCCTCGTGTACCTCGACTTCACCGACGACCCGATGAAAGAATTGCGCAAAGCCGACGGCTCGGAAGCGGCAACGCTTTCCGAGCTCGGTTTGTAGCGAGGCAGCATGGCCGCAACGCTGCGTGCGCGAGACCTGGTTCGCCTGGTCCGAAAAGGGATCGACGTCCGCTCGGTTCATGCCAACGTTCGTAAACCGTTCCGGTTCTTGCTCTGCGGCGAACCGGCGCTCGTTGCCGAGATGCGCGCGCTCTTGCTTTCGGGGCACGAGGGGGGTGAGGTGCCGCTCGACGCCGCCGCATGTTTGGAGACGGTTTTTTCGCGCACGCCGCCCGTCGCCGCCGGTGACGTGCGCTCGGTGCTCTTCTTAGGCCGTCCTGGAGATCTCGGCGGGGCCGATTTAGCCGGCTTGCGGGAGCTCGACGTGCCGATTCTAGCGCTGACGGTCGTTCCGGATGCGCCGCCCGACGGTCCTTCGTCGCCGCCTGCGCGAGGCGCTTGGGCAGAATACGTCGTCCCGAGCATTTCTCGCGAGGCGTTGCGCGGCCGCGTCTTTCCTGCCTTGGTCGAGTGCGCGCGCGGCATCGAGATCGCCGTTGGCCGGCGATTGCCCGCATTGCGCGAGACGGTGGCCGCGAAGCTCACGCGCGACGCCGCCGGCAGCGCGCTAAAGATTTCGCTGGCCAGCGCGGTAGTGGATCACATCCCCGTAGTGGGCTTGGTGTTCGGCGCGTTCGCCTCGGCCGGCGACATGGTGGCAATCACCGGAATACAAATGATGCTGCTCCTGCGCATCGAGGCCGCGTACGGACGCGATCCGGACGTCGGGCGAATGTGGCAACTGTTGCCGGTGGTCGGAGGCGGTTTCGGATGGCGCACGCTCGCGCGCGAACTGAGCGGCTTCATTCCGGTGGCCGGGATCGCCATCAAGGGAGCGATCGCCTACGCCGGTACCATCGTCGTGGGAGAAAGCGTAACGTTCTTCTTGGAGCACGGGCGACACATGACCAAGGGGCAAGCGGCAAAAATCTTCGAACGGACGAAGAACGACGCCTTGACGTTCGCGCGCGACCTCATCGCCAAGTTCCGTTAGGGAAGTCCCTACGCTACAGCCTTTCCAGCAGCGATTCGTCTTCGAGGCGCTGCATTTCGGGGGATACGCGTTCGCGAACGCGGCCGGCCCGTTGCGCCGCCAGCTCGCGGCGGCGTTGCGGCGTGAGGGCATCGCGACGGTCGAGGAAACGCCGGACCAGGGAACGCTCGGCACCTGAAAGGTATCGCGTCGCGCTGTACTGCGGCTCCGGCTCCTCGGTTAGATTTTTCGGCATCGCCAAGCGCGCATCGCGCACGACGATCGTCCCCGCCGCAAAATCGCCGAGACGCTTGTTCTCGGGCGAAAGCAGCATGCTGACCGCCGAAAGCGCGTAGAAACCAACGGTGAACTCGCCCACCCGGATGAGATTTCGCACCAAGGCCGCTCCGAAGTCGATGGGATAACCGCCGTCGCGAACCGCACGAATGCCGAGCACGCGCTTTCCGGGAGTCTGTCCGTTCCAAAACGTCTCGAAAACAATGAAGTATCCGAAGAATATCCCAAAAACGACGGCGACGACCAGCGCCACGGCGACCGCATCGACGATTTTCTCCGCGCTCGGTGCGACGTGCTTTGCCGGCTCTATCCGCGACGCTGCCAGAAACAACCCGGCGGTCAGCGCCGTGAAGATTGCCGACTGCAGCAGCATGTCGACGACCAATGCCAAGAACCGGCTTCCCAACCCCGCCAGGTCGTAGGAAAAGGCAATGCTTTCGGGAGTCCGGACATCGATATTGCGCTGCATGGTGTTGGCTGACGGTCCTGGGTGTTTAACAAGCACGCCGGACCAGCCTCCGCGCTCCGGCAATTCGCCGGACCCGCCATAGGACGTGGCGGCGCTCGATTGGGTCGCCGGGACGCTCGAAACCGGCACCGCTCGGACGTTACCGAGGTTTTTAGCGATCGCCCCGAGCACACGCTATTTCGATGCAGCAGGCCACCTTCGTTGCTCGACGATCGAGCACGTGGGAACGACTCGACGGGTTGGTCGCGCGCGCCGGGCGACGGGGCGTGCGCGCCCTGGACGCGGCCGAAATCGTCGCACTCGGGCGGCTCTACCGCGCTACGACCAGCGACTTGGCGTACGCGCGCGGCCGCGATTTCGACGCGCGTTTGCTCGAATATCTCAACCGTCTCACCGCCCGCGCCCACGCGCACGTCTACGGCGGCGCAGCCGAAACGGGAGGCGCCCGGATCGGCCGCTTCTACCGCGAAACGTTTCCGCGTGAGTTTCGCCGCTCGTTTGCGTACGTCGCAATTTGCAGCGCGATAACGGTCGCCTTCAGCGTCGTCGCCTTTGCCATAATTCGAGCGCATCCAGCCGAAGCGTACTCACTGCTTCCGAAGGCATTGATTCCGGATGAGATCCGAAAAGGACTGCACGATTCGAACTTCGGCTTCGATCGTGATTTCGCACCAGCTATGTCGGCGATGATCGTCGCGAATAACGTCAAAGTCGCCATTATGGCGTTTGCCGGATCGGTAACGCTCGGAGTGCTGACGCTGTATATCATCGCGTACAACGGCCTCATGCTCGGCGGCCTCGGCGCACTGTTTGCCAACGCCGGCTTCGGGTACGATTTCTGGGCGACGATTGCCCCGCACGGTGTGATCGAGCTCACGGCGATTCAGATTGCCGGAGCTGCCGGTTTGTTGATCGCGGCCGGCGTCCTCTATCCCGGGCGCTTACGCCGCCGAGACGCCATCGCCGCCAATTCCCGGCGCGCCGGGACCTTGATCCTCGGAGTCGCTTCGATGCTGATCGCCGCCGGAACGATCGAGGGTTTCATTTCGCCGCAACCGTGGCCGCCCAACACCCGGATTGCGATCGGTGCCGTCAGCGCCGCCGCGCTGCTGCTCTATTTCGGATTTTGCGGCCGCCGCGCGCGGATTCTAGATTAAACCGCGCTGCTTGACTCGCAAGTACTCGTCGATCAGCGCCGACGTCAATTCGCGCGCAGGTACGTCGACGACGATCGCCCCGGTGCGTCCTAAGAGCGCCGTTGCAGCCCGGCGCTCGTCGGCCAAGCCCAAAGCAACGCCGGCACGGTAGGCGCTCGCGACGTCGTGGGGTTCGCTCGCCAAGGCGGCGTTCACCGCCGCGTCGTTCATGAAAATGCAGACCAGCAAATGGCGGCGCGCCAGCGACCCAAGCTCGGCCAGCAGCGCCGCTTGCGCCAGCGGATCGATCACGTCGGTGAGAAAGACGATCAGCGAACGTTTGTGCAAATGCGTCCGGAGATATGCGAACGCCCGCGCGTAGTTCGCTTCTTCGAAGCGCGGTTCCAAATCGTAGAGTAGATCGGTGATCCGCGCGATCGAAGAGCGCGTCGAGCGCGGCGCGGTGGCCGCCAGAATTTCTCCCGCGAAGGCTACGACTCCGACGCGATCGCTGGCCAATCCGGCGATGCTCGCCAGCGAGAGCGCGGCCGTCACCGCGTAGTCGAATTTCCGAAGCTTTCCGTCGATACGCGGCGTCATCAAGCGGCCGCAATCGAGGACCAGCATGACGCTTTGGCTACGCTCGACCTCGTGGTGCACGACCATCATTTTTCCGCGCCGAGCCGTCGCCTTCCAATCGACGAAGCGAAAGGCGTCGCCATCCGACCATTCGCGCAGCGACTCTAATTCGGTGCCCGCACCGCGCAGGCGCATTTTTCGCAACCCGGCTTCGATCGAGCGATTCCGCAGGTGCAGCGAGCCGTATCGCTCGACGGCCGAAAGGTCGGGAAAAACGCGAAACGACCGGTGCGCGTCGATGACGAGGCGCCGGCGCAACAGTCCCAGCGCGTTCTCGTACCACACGTACAGCGAACCGAACTCGTCGGCGCCGCGGGCAACCGGCGTTACCGCCCGCTCGACCGCAACCCGGGTGCCGGCCGGAACCTCGGCCGCCACCTCGTCGGCCTCGAAGCGCAACGTACGCAACGGGGTTTCGACGATACCCAGTCGCAGCCAACGCGCCGAACGGTTTTCGGCGTAATACGTCACGTCGTCACGAACGCCTAACCCGAAATGTTCCGAACCGAGCCTTTCGACGCCGACGTCGCGACCGCGCGGACCCCAGGCGGCATCGACGGCGAGGCCGATCGCAAGCGCGATGCCGCCGGCGATTGCAATCGGCAAGAGCAGCCCCAGGCCGGGGGAGCACGCCGCCAGCAGCGCGAGCGATCCCAGCGCGTAGAGAAAGCGCGGAGTGAGCCACGCCGCAAGCCGGGATCGTTGCAGTTTATGCTTCACGCGGAACCGGAACGTGCGCGAGAATCTCCTGCACGATGTCGAGCGCGCTGATTCCTTCGATCTCCGCGTCCGGTGCGACGATGAGACGATGCGGCAATACGCTGAGAGATACCGCCTTGACGTCGTCGGGCATCGCGAACGCGCGCCCTTCGATTGCCGCCGCCGCCTGCGACGCGACCAGCAAGCCGATGCCGGCACGCGGCGAGCCCCCCAGCGTTAGGCGCGGATGCTTGCGCGTCTCGGCAACGATGCGATAGACGTAGTCGCGCACGTCGCTCGACAGATGAACGCTTCGGATCGAACGCTGCGCCTCGATTACTTCCGCCGAGTCGGTGACTGCAACGATGCCCGACGCCTGCAGTTCCCGGGCATCGAAACCGCCCGCGACTCGTTCGAGCAGCTCCAGTTCGAGCTTCTCGCTCGGATATACCGATACGATTTTCACCATGAACCGGTCGAGCTGGGCTTCGGGAAGCGGATACGTCCCCTCATACTCGATTGGGTTCTGCGTGGCACACAGCAGAAACGGATTCGGAAGGCGATGTGCCACGCCGTCGATGGTGACGTGGCCCTCCTCCATCGCTTCCAGCAACGCCGCCTGCGTTTTGGGAGGTGTGCGATTAATTTCGTCGGCTAACACCACGTTGGCGACGATCGGCCCGAGCCGCGTGGAAAACTCGGTCGTCTTAGGATTGAAGACGGTCGTGCCGACGACGTCCGCCGGCATCATATCCGGGGTAAACTGGATGCGACGGAAATCGAGCCCCAACAGCAGCGCGAGGGTGCGCACCGCGAGCGTCTTGCCGGTGCCCGGAACCCCTTCGATCAAGACGTGCCCGCGGGCGAGCAACGCTACGGTAAGCGCGAATGACGTTTGCTGCGCGTCCACGACGGCGCGCTCCATACCCGCGGCGATGCGCGCGGCCAGTTCGCTGACGTCGACGGTCATGAAAGCTCCTTCCGTAGTTGAAAATCGATGGCGGCCGCGCGCACGAGCGCCGCGTCGGACGTCTGCGGCAGATCGCGCAACCGCTGCAGTTCGGCTAGCGCCGAACGCACGCTTGGACTTTCGCGGCCGCGTGCACGGCGTTCGGCGTCGGCGGCGAAGAGTGCGATCGCCGCGCGCATCGCGTGAGCGCGGCGCATCAGGGCCGCCATGGCGTCGACGTAGGCCGACGAATCGCGTTCGTCGGGAGGCGATGAAGCTATCGGCGGTGCGAACGGTACGTTGGCGCCAACCAAAGCGAGCACGACGATCGCGCAAACCATCCAAAAAGCCGCACGAACCGGCACCGGCAACACCTCCCAAAAACTGAGGTCGTCATCGTAGCCGTGCACGTATTCGTCGAAAGCCGCGGGTCCGTTGCCCGCGATCGCATCGTAGGCGAAGGCAAGGTTGTCCGCGTTGCGCAGCGACGCATTGCCGAAGAGCGCCGGCGCCGTGATCGCCAAGACTTCGCCGGCGCCGTAGCGGTATGCGACCGCAACGATACCGCGATCGTTGGCCAGCAGCGGCACGCCTCGCCGGAGTGCGAAAGGAAAAACCGCCTCGATCGAAGCGCTGACCCGCCGCACGCCCACGGTGTAGCGATTTCTTGCCAGCGCGACGGCGTCGTGCACGCGCGCCGCTCGCGCCGTGCCGACGCCCGGCGTCACGTCGCGCGAGCCGACGAAATTCG
>JBAUZB010000195.1:0-8816 GCA_049585095.1 Candidatus Tumulicola sp. | reverse complement strand
CCAGAATGCCGCCCATGAGCTGCGCTCCGGTTGCTCCTGGCAGCCAGTTGAAGTACGAGAGCAGCACGACGATGATGGGAACGCCCACCGGAATCAGCGCCGGAAGGATCATTTCCCGCAGCGCGTGCTGCGTGACGATGTCGACGGTGGTGGCATAGTTCGGCTTCGACGTGCCGGCCATGATGCCCGGATTTTCGCGGAACTGCCGGCGCACTTCCTCGACCACGGCACCGCCGGCGCGCCCGACGGCTTCCAGCGACAGGGACGCGAACAAATACGGCAACAGGCCGCCGATGAAAAGGCCACAGAGAACGTACGGATTGCCGATTGCGAACAGGTTCTTCACCGAATCGACGCACTGACCGACTTCGGCTCCGGGGCACTTGCGCTGAATCAGTTCGGTCAAAAATGCGGCAAACAGCACGACGGCTGCCAGAGCCGCCGATCCGATCGCGTAGCCCTTGGTCACGGCCTTGGTCGTGTTCCCGACCGCGTCGAGCGGGTCGGTGACGTTGCGCACGTCTTCGGGCATTTCGGCCATTTCGGCGATGCCGCCGGCGTTGTCGGTGATCGGCCCGAACGAATCGATCGCGACGATGATTCCGGCGAGCGAGAGCATCGCCATGACCGCGATGCCGACGCCGTATACGTTGGCGAAGGCATAGCTGACCAGAATGCCGACCACGATGACGATGGCCGGGAGCGCGGTGCCTTGCATCGAGACCGCCAGGCCGGCAATGATGTTGGTCGCGTGACCGGTGAGCGAGGCTTTCGCGATGTGCTGCACCGGTGGAAACTGCGAACCGGT
Source organism: Candidatus Tumulicola sp. (assembly GCA_049585095.1). Lineage (GTDB taxonomy): Bacteria > Vulcanimicrobiota > Vulcanimicrobiia > Vulcanimicrobiales > Vulcanimicrobiaceae > Tumulicola. Next base: position 8,008 of record JBAUZB010000195.1, on the reverse strand, counting down.
GTAAAACTCGGTGATCAAAGTAATTGCGACGGTGATGAGCACCCCGACCAGCGCGCAAATGAAGATCGCCAGCGGCGTTACGCCGATCGCGTTGGCGAACGTCCGGTCGGCGGCAAACCAAAAGCCGACGAGCGCGAGTACGCTGGAAACACCCATCCCGAGATAGAGCGTGCCCATGATGCGGCTTTTCTGCACGTTGCCCAGCCCGACGAAGAGCGTTCCGATGATCGACGCGACGATCGACAGCGCGCCCAGCACGAGCGGAAACGTCGTTGCGCCCGGAATGGTGTTGCCGAAGATCAAATTCCCGAGCAGCATCGCGGCGACCGTGGTGACGCAGTAAGTCTCGAAAAGATCGGCGGCCATGCCGGCGCAATCGCCGACGTTGTCGCCCACGTTGTCGGCGATGACGGCCGGATTGCGCGGGTCGTCTTCGGGAATTCCGGCTTCGACCTTACCCACCAAATCGGCGCCGACGTCGGCGGCCTTCGTATAAATACCGCCGCCGAGACGCGCAAAGACCGAGATCAGCGAGCACCCGAACGCGAGTCCGACCATCGCCTTGAGCGACGTCGCGGCGTCGCCGCCGTTGACTTGCAGCAGGATCCAGTAGTAGCCCGAAACGGCTAGCAGGCCCAACCCGACGACGAGCATCCCGGTCACGGTGCCGCCGCGGAAGGCGACGTTGAGCGCCGGTTTGAGACCGCCGCGTGCGGCTTCGGCAGTACGCACGTTTGCGCGCACCGAAACGATCATTCCGATGAAACCGGCGGCGCCCGAAAGAATCGCGCCGATCAGGAAACCGATGGCCGCCTCTCTGCCCAGCGTCGGCGCGAAGAGGATCACGATCGCGAGCACGACGGCGACGATGCCGATGGTGAAATACTGGCGCTGAAGGAAGGCCATCGCGCCCTCCTGGATGGCGGCGGCGATCTCTTTCATGCGTTCGTTGCCGGCGGGCTGCGCCAGCACCCAAAACGTCAACGCGATTCCGTAAACTACGGCGAGGACACCACCGATTAAGCCGGCCACGATTGCTGTTTGCGCCGTCATGCCAATCCTTATTTATTCAGCGGGATAGGGAGAAATAAGGCCCACGAATGGGCCGACGCAGCGCATACGGCGGGCCGGCGCAGGAGTCCTTCCGTGTACCGTCGGTGGCGCAACACGTCTAGGCCTTACCGGCCGCTAGTCGCTGAGCGTCACGGCGATCGGCGTGCCGAGGCCTCCGATCGTTTTTACGGCCGTGCCGCCGCCCGGATACTTATAAAACCGCACCACGCCGTTGATGTAGTCGGGCGCGATCACCTGCAATCCGTGTATCCAAAACTGATCGACGTACGCCGAGCCCTTCAGCAGCGTCGAACCGACCTTCGTGCCTTTGCCGTTTTGCACCGTAAACCGATAAATCACGCCGGCGTTCGCGTCGCTGACCGCCACGTTCTTGCCGTCCCATTGAACGCCGCCGGCCACGGCGATGGTTTGGTCGAGCGTAATGGTCGTGATCTTGCTGCTGCCTTTGGCCAACTTCCCCAGTACGACCGTGTGACTGGGTGTCGTCCCGTCAACGTACAGATTCCCCGCAGCGTCGTAACCGGCAAAAAACATGTGCGGAATCTTCGAGTCGAAATAGACCTTCGGTTTCCCCGTCGCATGCAGATAGATCGCGAGACCGCCGTGCTTGTTCGGGCCGATGAAGCTGGTGACCGCGAGATTTCCAGTCGTCGGATCGACCGAGCAGCCTAACGGGTTGAGAGTCGGGTCGTCGAGCGTGTGAATTGGTTTCGTGCCGCCATGAGCAAACTCGAGAATCGTCGATTTTTGCTGATTGGCGACGAACACGTGGCCCGATGCATCGACGCAATCGCCGCCTGGCGCGAAGCCCTTAATCGTTCCACTCGGTTTCCCGTCCGGATAGGAGTACTCCGCGACGTCGACGTTTCCAGGATCGGTGACGTAGAGCAAGCTGGTTACGCCGTCGGTGGATGGTGCGATCGATAGGTTCGGCACCGCCTCGGCGGGAGTCAATCGCGCTCCACGATCGCCGCTACAGGCGCTCCACAATGCAATGGCGATGCACAGACCAACGCTCCGAAAAACGAAAAGCGGCATTCTCATAAGGACTCCGGTGTTTGCGACGAGGAGATTTCTCCCGGCCAATGCGACGTTGGCGGCGACACCGCCTTCGCGGCAGCGTGCGAAGCGGAGCCCGGCGCCGGCCGGCCGAAAAACCGCTTCGGATGGAAAGCGCCGACTTCGTCGTGATCGGTTGCGGTCCGGCGGGAGCGACCGCCGCCCGCGAGGCGGCGCGCGCCGGCGTTGCGACGCTGGTCATCGAGCGAGATGCCGTCGTCGGTGCGAAGCGGGTATGCGCGGCCGGCTTGCGGCCGGGGTTCTGTAAGACGTTCGATCTGCCGCCGAACATCGTGCATTGCAATACGCCGCGGGTGGCACTCTTCGATACCGCCGGCACGGAGCACGAAGTGCTGTACGGGCCGGGCCATACCACTACACGCGAAGAGCTCGACGGCACGATGGGGCGGCTCGCGTTGCGCGAAGGCGCGGAGATTCGCACGCAGGCGCTCTTTCGCGGCATTGAAATCGACGCCGGACACGCAATCGTCGAATACGCCGACTTGCGCGGCGGCGACCGCTGCCGCATTCGCGCGCGCAACGTTTTCTTCGCGCCGGGCGCGACCGCAAATCTCGAGCACGTGCGCGGGACCGGCCCGAACGCTTCTTCGGCGTTGAATTGTGCGCACTGGCGAAACGGCTTGATCACGACGCTGCAATACCGCGTCTATCTCGACGGATTCGCCGCCGACATTGCCTACCAAACGATGGAAATGCACTACTATTGCACCCGCAGTGGGCGCCAAGTCGTCGCCTGGATGTTCCCCAAGCGCGATCACTTGGCCATCGGGCTCGGCGTCATGGGAAAAATGCCGGGGGCGGAACTGCGCGGCGAACTCGCAGCGTTCACCGAGCGCATTCGCCGGCGTCTCTATCCCGACGTCGGGGTACTGCGCACGAAACAGGAGGGGCATCTGCTCTACGGCGGCAATCCGCGTCCGCGGTTTTTCGATGGGAACGTGATGATCGGCGGCACGGCCGCCGGTCTCGTCGACGCGTCCAACGGTGAAGGCATCTTCGAAGCCGCCATGAGCGGCCGGATGGCCGCCGAGGCGGTGACGCTCGAACGGCTGGATCCGGTTCGCGCAGCCGCCCGGTACGCGAGCGGCGTCGCCGAGCGGTTCGCTCGGCGCCTAGCCCATCGGGTGAAGCTCATGCGGTTCCTCGAGCGGCGTCCGGCGCGGTTCGGCGTGCTCTTCGAACTGCTTGCGCGCAGCCCGCGTTTCGCCGACGTCTTACAGAAGGAAGACCGGGAACGGACCCTCGGCGACCGGCTGTATCTGTACGGGCAGGCGGCGCACTTCGCCGTACGGTCGGCTCGAGGATAGCGAACAGGAGTTCGCTATCCGCCGTGGAAGACGCTCGTCCGTGAACTGGTTTGGGCGGCTGCGAGCCTCGCTCGGAAAGGCCCGCGAAGCATTCTCCGCGGTTCAACGGCTCGGCAGCCCCGGAACCCCGCTGACGCCGGAGTTCTGGCGCGAACTCGAAGAAACGCTGATCCTGGCCGACTTTGGCGTCCCGACGACGCAAAAGATCGTCACCGGATTGCAGACCGTCGCCAAGCAAGAAGCGTGGAAGACGACCGATCGAGTGGTGGCGCGATTTCGCAAGGACGTCGAACGCTTCTTGACGCTCCCCGGCGCGGAACTGCGCCTCGATCGCCGTCCCGCCGCGATCCTGGTCGTCGGCGTGAACGGAAGCGGCAAAACGACCACCATCGGAAAGCTGGCGACTCGTTTGCGCGAGCAACGCAAGCGGGTGCTGATGGTTGCCGCTGACACTTTCCGCGCCGCCGCCGCCGAGCAGCTTGCGATCTGGGCGACGCGCAGCGGCAGCGAACTCGTCCGTGGTGCCGAGGGCGCCGACCCGGCTTCGGTCGTCTTCGACGGCATTCGTGCCGGCAAAGCCCGCGACGTGGACGTGATCCTCGTCGACACGGCCGGGCGCCTGCAAACGAAAACCAACCTCATGGAAGAACTCAAGAAGATCCGGCGCATCGTCGAGCGCGAACTGGGAGAACCGCCGGCCGAGACGCTGCTGGTGGTCGACGGCACCACCGGACAAAACGCCATTTCGCAGGCCAAACTTTTCAACGCGACCGCCGAACTCACCGGAGTCGTGATCACCAAACTCGATTCGACCGCCAAAGGCGGCGTGCTGGTCGCCATCGTCGATGAGCTGGAGGTGCCGGTCAAGTTCGTCGGCTTGGGCGAAACGCCCGACTCGCTGCGGCCGTTCGTCGCTAGCGAGTTCATCGACGCGCTCTTCGACGACGCTCCGGAAAACAATGCCACCCAGTTGGCATCCGGCCATGAGAGCGTGATAGCCACATCGTAGTCACTCACTTGAGTAATCACTCACTTGAAAAGAGGAAGAGCATGGCAGCACAAGACGAACGGCAACTCGCCCTGAACAGCGCGCTGGCCCAGATCGAGCGGCAGTTCGGCAAAGGCTCGATCATGCGCATGGGCGACTTTCAGGAACGCATGTCGTTTGAAGTCATCCCAACCGGGTCGATCGCTCTCGATCTCGCGCTTGGCATCGGCGGTTTGCCGCGCGGACGCATCGTCGAAATCTACGGTCCCGAGTCGAGCGGAAAGACGACGCTGGCGCTTCACGCCATTGCCGAAGCGCAGAAAATGGGGGGAACCGCAGCCTTCGTCGACGTCGAGCACGCGCTCGATCCAAACTACGCCGGGGCGCTCGGCGTCGATCTGGAAAATCTCCTGGTTTCACAGCCCGACACCGGCGAACAGGCGCTCGAAATCGCCGAGATGCTGACGCGCAGCAACGCCGTCGACGTGATCGTCGTCGATTCGGTGGCGGCGCTCGTCACCAAGGCCGAGTTGGAAGGCGATATGGGCGACGCCCACGTCGGCCTTCAGGCGCGTCTCATGTCCCAAGCGCTGCGCAAGCTGACCGCCGCCATTTCACGCAGCAAGGCGGTGATGATCTTCATCAATCAACTGCGCGAAAAGGTCGGGGTGATGTTCGGAAATCCCGAAACCACTTCGGGGGGCCGCGCTCTGAAGTTCTATGCGTCGGTGCGTCTCGACGTTCGCAAGCTCGAAACGATCAAAGTCGGGCAAGACGTCGTCGGCACCCGCACGCGCGTAAAGGTCGTAAAAAACAAAGTCGCACCGCCGTTCCGGCAGGCCGAATTCGACATTACCTACGGCCACGGCATCTCCAAAATGGGATCGATTCTCGACGTTGCGCTCGAGCAGAACATCGTGGGGAAGAGCGGTTCGTGGTATACCTATGCCGAGCAGCGTATCGGTCAGGGGCGTGAAAACGCCAAGGCCTTCTTGGAAGAACACGCCGACATGGCCGGCGAGATCGAAACCAAAATTCGCGAAGCGCTTGGAAAGACGGCTTCGAAGAATGGCGTCGCCGTCGTCGGCGCTGCCTCCACCGAGTCTTGACGGGCTAGGTCTCGGTCATAGCGCGACGGCCTTGAACGCGTATGCCTGTGCGCTTCGGATGCTGGCGCGCCAGCGCCTCACCGAAGCGCAACTTTGGCAGCGTCTGGAGCGAAAAGGCTATAACGATGCGGCGATCCGCGATGCCGTCGAACGCTCGAAAGGCGACGGTTTCGTCGACGACCGCTTGTACGCAAAGCTCTACGTCGAGGGAAAACGCAAAGCCGTCGGCGACGCGCGGCTCGTCGGGGAGTTAATGCGCAAGGGAATCGACGGGGAAGCGGCGGCTCACGCCGTGCAGCACGGAGAACGCGGCGAACACCAGCGTTGCATCGCGGCATTCGAAGCCATGGCATCGCGGACGTCGGCGATGGCCTACGCTTCGGCCGCACGACGGCTGGAACGCCTCGGCTTTCCGGCAGCGTTGATTTATCGCGTGCTTCGCGAGCATGCATCGGTCTTCGGCCCGCTGGCCGGTGCCGGCTTCGATTGATTCGAAAGGCCTCCCCTGGCCGGTTTCGAAATTAAGGCGCCATGATTGGACGCTCGAACGCCGTTCTGTTTAGTTGTGCCCTCCGCGGCCTGTTGGGCACCGCAGTCTTGGCTACCGCGATTTCCGGCTGTAACGCCGCCCAGCAGCCGAAATGGACTCTTTGGTATATACCCAACGAGCCAAAGGTCGGCGTGACGCTGTCGAAGCTCTGTCACACGTTCATCTTTGCGAGCGCGCCGGATGCGAAGAATTTTCGGGTCGTCACGGTCAAGCATATCGTCGGAGGCAAAGTTGGAGAAGCCCAGGCCTATCTTCAAGCCGGCGACAGCTTTAGCGGACCCCTCGAGCTTGGGCCGGCGACGATTCACGACGAGAGCACCGGCTACGATTTGAACGTCGATGTCGTGTACCAAATCGAGGCGTATACCGCCGCCAAGGCGCGCGCCGATGCGGATTGCCCTCCACCGGTCCGGCACGCGGTCGTCGTTCGGCCGTCACCTAAAGCATCGTCGGTGCCGTCGCCCAAACCGTAGCCGGTTCGGCGGCGGTCTCATAGCAGATCGCCGGCGGGTACTCTCGGCAGCGTGCCCGTGCAAACCATCGTCGTTGCCGAGGACGACGCTGCAATCCGCGATCTGCTCGCGCATCATTTGGAGCGTGAGGGGTTTGCGGTCGTGGGGGCAGCAGACGGTCAGACGGCGTTGCGACGGGCCCGAGGCATCGCCGACCTCGTGGTCCTCGACGTTGGTTTGCCGGGCATCGGTGGCTTCGACGTTGCGCGCACGCTGCGCCGGGAGCGGCACGTGGTCCCGATCGTGATGCTGACGGCTCGCGCCGACGAGGTCGATCGCGTCGTTGGCTTCGAGTTGGGCGCCGACGATTACATCTGCAAACCGTTCTCGCCGCGGGAACTCGTCGCGCGCATCAAAGCGATTCTGCGGCGCAGCGGTCTGCCGGCGGCGCGCGAACGTCCGACCCTGGCGTTCGGGCGCCTCGAAATCGACGAGCGCGCACGCGAAGCCCGGGTCGACGGAACCGACGTGCGGCTGAAACCGCGCGAGTTCGCGTTATTGATGGAGTTGGCGAGCAATCCGGGCGTCGCGCTTTCGCGCGAGCGGCTGCTTCAGAAAGTTTGGGGATTCGACTTCAACGGTGACGAGCGCACCGTCGACGTTCACGTTCACCGGCTGCGGTTAAAGATCGAGTCGACGTGGCAGTTGCCGCCGTTGGTCCGCACCGTGCACGGATTCGGTTACAAGTTCCAGCGCCCGTAGTCGCAATGCTGCCCTTCGATCGTCTCGCCGAAACCGTCGGCGAGCGGCTCGATCGCGGCGTCTACGTTCCTTTGTTGGTATTGCGTGTCCCGGATTTTGAACGCGTCGCGTGGCGCACCGGGCGCCGCGATGCCCGAAATATCGAGCGTCAAACGATCGCCGCCTTTGCCGCCGCTCCGCGCCGCATCCTCCGGCGCGACGACGTACTCGCGCACGAAACCGGGAGCGATCGTTTTGCGGTGGCGATGCTGTCGCCGTCGCGTGCGGGACATCCGCCGCTTCCGATCGATGTCCGGTCGGCGCTGGCACGAATCGCCGCGGCGATGTCGCTCTCGGCCGGTCGCCGATTGGAAACCGGGTGGTGGCCGGTGGAACGGCGGACGGAAGTCGATGCGCTGGCGGCGACCCTCGACGCCGCGCTGGAACGCGGCGCGCGCGAACGCCGGCATGGCGAAATGCTGGCAACGGTGGGCCACGAGTTACGCACGCCGCTCACATCGATCCGCGGCTATCTCGAAACCTTGCTCGACGGCGACGTCGACCCGGCGACGGCCCGACGGTTCCTCGAAACCGCGCGCCGCGAAGCCCTGCGCTTGGGGCGCCTCGTCGAGGGGATGTTGGAGTTTTCGATGCTCGACCTCTCGGCGCGCGGTCGCGACCTGCGCTGTGACGCCGCGGCGCAGGTG
>JBAUZB010000194.1:0-19700 GCA_049585095.1 Candidatus Tumulicola sp. | reverse complement strand
TGAGTAGTACATGGATAGATGCTATCCGACCCATGTTGCGTTCCATGCGTCAAGTGCAAGGGACTCAGCAACCCACAGTACCCCGATTCTGCTCGCTTCGAGGACGGGCGCGATTCGAGCGATTCGTGCGCGCAATCGCTCATCCGTTGGTAGCGCAATAGCAACTTCGTCGCCAGGGTTGAGGCAACGTAGTTCGGCTGTTTTAAGTAAAGCCGCAGCGACTTGAATGAAAAGTTGCGTGCCCGTCATGGGCATCCCGAATCGATTTGAAGCCTGCTTGCTGCTCGTGTTGCCCTTGGCTTCGACGTGCAGGGTTACGGGGTCCCGCCGCGCCAGAATGTCCACGCCTGCCTGCGACGTATCGCACTGTGAAACGATTTTCCACCCGCGAGCCTTTAGAGCAGCGCAGACCGCGTTCACAACTTGATTCTCGTCCATCGTCATGACGGGAGCCACCTCCGTAATCCGGCTCGTGCGCGGTAATGCGTGCGCAAAGGTGTGCTATTCTAGCGCTCCGTCGCCCGACCTTCGGTTCGCGAAGGCTTCCTGTGCGGCTCTGCGTTCTGCGACGCGCGCATCTATTTCAACCAACGCGGATTGAGGCTGAACGCGGTCGCGGAGAGTGCCGAAAGCTAGTTTTGCAAACGTGCCATCGCCAACGATGGTCTCCGTTATAGTACCATTTCTCGTCGGTGCTGAAGACGAAAACTTAAATCCTGGTGGTGCGCTAGTCCGAGCACCCGTTGTTCACCTGCTGAATCCGGTCCAGAAAGGAGCCACCGGTCTTATCATAAGCATCAATGAGAAGCTGCGCTCCTGACGAGCCGACCTTTGTTGATAGCGCTGCCTCGAAATATATGTTGTGCACTCCAATGCCGTCGGTAGAATCTCCCATCTTTCCATATTCGCTCAAAAGGCCACGAAAGACCGCAGCCTGAGTTTGTGGAGTATTCTTTTGCAAGATAACGTCCTCGTTGGCCTCGGCATCGGGCACACCGACGGCTATCAATCCACGCTTCTCCACCATAGCCCAACGTGCGTCATCAGCATTCTGCGTCAGTGTTGAGAGGGCAGCGACGACTTCAAATGCGCTTCCAACACCGAGAATACCGCTGAGACATTCCGTGGCGCGCGAATCGGCGTCTATCGGAGCCGACGCTGTTTCTGAAGCGTCGCCGTCGGCGTTGAGCGTTGGTGGCGCCCCATTGTCAGCTACGGTTTTGAAGTTGCGCTCGTTAAGCAACCAGCGTCCTCCAATATTCACAACATGCCAGCCACCGTCAAATGTTTGCTTGCGAACGTAGCCTCCGGGATATGCGTCCGTCTCATGAACGGTGGTACCTACAAAATCGCCGACTGGTTCATCTAGCGTAATGTCCAGCGAGACGCTGGTCGCGCCATCTCTTTCCCATTGGTTTGCAATGTCTTCGGGAGTGAGTCCCTTTTGTAGAGAAGGCGTCCAAAGCAAATAAGCTGCTTGATAGTTGCCGTTGTGTATGGCGTGATAGTAAGCTGAGATAGGCGCCTCCATTTCTTTCATTGGAGGAGGCGTCGTGGAGGACCGTGTGCTCGCGGTAATCTGCGCGTTGTACCGTAGAGACGCGTGTTGGCCGCCCACGGGTAGCAGCGTGGAGAGCTTATCGCGGTAGACCGCTGCGATGGCGAACGCCGCGAGGACTACTAGGCCGACGACCCATGGCCACACGTTGCGCCTCGGAGGCTCCGGGATTGACGACAATGGCGGGGCGGGCAAGTGCTCGCGTCGCGGCGTCTGCGCGTCAAACGGTTGGGTCCCCGCGTCGTGCTCTGACCTCCCAAGCGTAGCTCCGCATGTCGCGCAATAGCGGTCACCTGTTTCAGCTACGGCACCGCATTGTCCGCAAGTCGGCGGCGTTGCGCTCCTAAGCGTATTTCCGCAGCGCCGACAGAACCGTGCCTCAACGTTTACGCCGTGACCGCAGTGTGGACAAGAGATGGTCGAGCTACCATCGTCTTCAACCCTGGCATCGCCCTCCAGACGAACCTTTCTTGGAAAATCGCCCCCGTTACTCCAGGCGCCACCCCGGGGCATCACCGCCAGGCGTCATTTTGTCCAGGCGAATCGCGCCCGATGCGCGTCTTTGGGCCAGAATCGCGCGTTACCACGCGTTCAGGCCACGCGATGACCTTCCCGGACTTCGGGTAGGCAACGCTCGTTCTAAAGCCGGGATTCCGCGCGTCACGCCTTTCGTTAGGCGCGGCAGAAACGGGTAGACGAGGCATCCGAAGACGCCAATAATCTTGCGCACCGGATTGGGTTCGTTTTGCGAAAATGCGTCAGTTGGCACGGGCGCATCGATTTTGGCGAACCGCCTGCACAGCATAGAAGTCGCTCAGTGTTCTCGAAAGGTCGCGACGAAGTTTCGGCTCGTAGCGCTCGATGAGGATTGCCGCCCTCTCACTCTGGAGTAGGAGGCCCTCGGTCCGCTTGCGCTCGGCGTTACGCTCCGCAATGTCCGACATTCGACGCCACTGATGCTCGGCGCCAGTCCAAAACTGATAGACCGTCCCCACGAAGTTCATCGGCGCGTTATTGAAAGTAAACCGACTGGACGACGCGCCAAGGCGACCCTCTCCAGCGCGCAGGAAGTCGAGTACCGCGCGCACGGTGTAGGGGGGAGCCGACGCCTCGGCCGCGAGTACCTGAAGCGGTTCCCCTGGCACTCCGAGAAATACACCCCGATGGCTCTCGTCGAGAGTCTGCAGGCATGCTTCCAAAATGGCTGCTACGGTTGGCTCTTCAAGGACATCGTCGCCGGGGAGGAGCAGGCAAGCTAAAGCCGCGAGTACGCTGTCGCGCTTCGCTTGCTGTTGAATCTCTTCGGCAAGGAGCGCGGGCGATGGCAGCGAGTCGAGTTGCCATTGCGAAAGATAGCGCGTCTCGAACCGTAGCACGCGTCGGAGCCGCCAAAGAAGCTGCGCAAGGCGCTCCGCCAAGTACGTTTCGACGGCGCCAACGGGAGCGAGGTCTTCGAGAACGTCGTTGAGCATGGCCTCGTATTCGGCGCCGTCTTCGTCACAGTCTAGTACCACGACCGAGGTTGAAGCCAACCCATGCCGAAGCGCGTTTTTCGATGACCTCGCGATTCCGACCGCCGTGCGCGGACCGGTTGAAAGTCGCGCATTCGCGGCATTGGCCGTGGCCCGGGCAATACTCAGCATTACGGGACGTTCAGCATACGCTCTGCGGCTGCGACCGCATCGGACGCGCACACGGTTTGCCACTCCCGGAGCGCAGCTTGTTCCAAGCTGAGCGCACGCATCAGGGCGGGTTTCTCCCGGCGCAACTCCTCGATTGTCGATGACTCCAAACGTTCGGGGCAAAGCACGCGTAGGACGGTGCCGAGCGGAATCAGATTCGCTCCTCTTGCTCGTACGCGGGCGATAAGTTCTGCAGTCATAAGTCAAGTAGTCCCGGAACAAACGATTGCGCGTCATTTTCGATAGCGCAGGACATATTTTTTTTCTTCTGTAGGCCCTCCCCTGTGTCTATGCTGGTTTGTTCATGGTCTCTTACCGTACCGTGCAGGCGGCACCCTAAATGACCTGATTCCATCACCCTTGGCGCTACCCGCATAGCAGCATAAGGGGTGATGGTTTCCGGCACTGTTAGTGCTAGGTGGTAGAGGTTGGAGTTTCGCGGACGGGGTGTAACTTTGACGACACCTGCCGCCTTAAGCGGTTTCATAGCCGTATATATTCGCCGCTTGGTGACGCGACAATGCGCAGCCAGTGTCTCGATGCTGGGCCAGGCTTCACCATCCTGGTTGGCGTAGGCCATCAGGACGCACAGCACTCGGACCGCGAGTTCGCCCGCACCTTGGAGCCGCACGGCCCACCAAAGCGGAAACTTGCCCCAAGCAGTGCGCTCCTTCGCAATCCGCTTGGCGGCATCATCGTTGTCGTTTCGCGGCGAGTAGTACGGGCCGCCCTTCTCGATGGTCGTCGCAATCGTGCGTTCGCCATAGGTTCCGGCGCCGCGTTGCTCGTCCCACTTCCCGCGCATGAGGCCCGAGCGACGGAACAGGCGGTCCATGTCCTTGGCGTTCCCCCGCGTGTAGAAGCGGAGCTTTCCGCAGAGTGCGAGGTCGGCTTCGCTCTGTGATGGATAAGCTGAATGGTCGCCGTCGAATAGCTCTCGCCATTTCGCTCCATCCTTCGCGCCGAACATCATCTTGAGAATGTTGTCGTCGCACAGGTCGCTATCGCAATCGTTTTCCGAACGCTCTGACTCCGCGCACGAGTTAGACTCGGGACGTCGCCCGGGAAACCATTTTGCGATAAAGGAGTCGAGCGGTGCCTGTGCCTGCGGCCCCTCTGCGAGTTGGGTCGCACTTCCGATGCGCTTGCCCGTAACGGTGAAGTACCGCGCGGACGACTCGCGCCCGTCGTACACTTCGCGAGCGGGGAGAGCCCCACGCGCCCCCACCTTGCGCGGCTTTGAAATGTTCCCACGAATGTAGACGTGCAAGCCGTGGCCACTTGGGCTAATCTCAGTGTAGGTCCCAAGCGCGAGCGCGTCAACGGCCATCGCGTGGAGCGTTCCGTCGTCGTCGATGCAGCCATCTAGGTCAATGCCGACCACGCCCGCGCCGAGAACGAAACCAACTCCCTGCGCGTCGCCGCGCGCGGCGCATTTGCATGCCTCCGAAAATGTAAGCCAAGACCGCGAATCGCGCACCGATTGTTGAGGCTTTTTAGTCCACTTTCCGCCGCGCGCTTCGTACTGCCAGGTTACCCAGCGAGGAACTGCCTTGAGGTCGCTGGGAAAGTCGTCGAGTTGCAGCGTGTTCATCGTGAGCGGAGCGACGGTCGCCGCAATCTCGGCCGACCGCGGCGGCGTTCCGTTATTCAGCGACACCAGATTCGTCATCGGGCGCGCTTATTCGGATAAGCCCGAGGTAGCGGTACAACTCGCCGCGAGGCACGCGCCAAACGTGACCAACACGTGTGCCGCGGAGCGCTCCGCTTCGCAGCAGACGATAACCCACCGGAGCGCTTATTCGGAGGAAGTCGAACGCTTGCTTCGCGTGGAGCACTTCCGGCAGTTTGGCACTTGGCTCTTCCATGTCGCGATTTCTCCCGGTTCGTCAGTCTTGTGCGAACTTTAGAGGAAAACGGGCTATTTTGTCCAAAACACCTTAGGTAGCTCATTGTGTTTGCGACGGATATGTGTCAATGAAACAGCCTCCGACGATGCTGACAGCGACTGAGAGGCGCGACTTCGCACCATGGCTTGCGAGCATCATCGAGGGCAGCGGCTTCTCGAAGGCCGAGTTTGCGACCGAAATGGGAGACGAGAGCACGGAGCGCTTGAACCGCTGCCTCTCGAAGGGGCGCATCCCGACCAAGAGCCTTTTGGCAAAGATAGCGCGCGTCGCCAAGATGCCGTACGCGCGGGCATGCCTGCACGCCGGGTATTTTGACGAGATTATCTGCGCCATTGCCGAGTATGCAAAAGTCGCCGAGTGTGCAAAAGTGCGAGCAGCTTTACCGAACGCTCCACATCTTCGGACCATCGCCATCCAAGTTGCACTTGTATGCTTTCCTCGTCGCAACGACATTCCGTCTAAGTATCGGAATCAGGCCATTCGACTGGCCGAATATGCGCTCGACCACTTGGATTCCGTATCGCTGGGAGAGGGAGGTCCGCGGCCGCGCGAGAGGCGGAAGCTCCCAGACGATTTCGCGGTGGTCGTTACCATTCTTAGGGAGCATCGACTCTCGCCTTCGATGAGACGGGAGATTGCAGCAATCGTGCTGGCCGACTGGGCACGTCGTTTCGACGCAGAAGCCGAGTTGAAAGTGCGCCGAGAGCTTAGTGGTCCCCGTCCACGCACAGCTTTAGATTTGCTTCGCCAGCCAGGTGAAGAGCAAGCAACAGAAAGGAGAAGTCTTAAATGTCAATCTACAAAAGGCGCGGCCGGTGGTCGGTCGTTGTCGAACTACCGGAGGGCCTCGACGCCAAGCGGCGGAGACGGTATGTCGGGTCGTTCGCCGCAAAAACTGAAGCGCAACGTGCCGAACGCCAAGCGAAAGTAGAGCGCGAGCACGGCGTCAGCGTTGCGCCCGAGAAGCTAACGGTGAACGACTTGAATGAGCGGTACATCGCTCACCGCGTAGCCCGCTGCGGTGTCGCAACAGTCAAGCGTTATCGTGAACTTGCCGCAGCTATCGGACATCACATCGGAACCATCGGAATCCGAAACTTGTCTTCGCTCGCAGTAGAGCAAGCATATGCGAAACTCGCCGAGTCGTGGGCTCCGCAGACCGTACTGCATGCACATCGCTTCACCAAGAGCGCGTTCAAATGGGCGGTCGCAAAGAATCTCCTCCTCCGTTCGCCGTTTGAGTCGGTAGAGACGCCCATTGTTCCAAGGCGAGAGGTTCGTTATTTATCACCACCAGAGGCCCGTTCCGTCCTTGAAGCAGCTACCACGAGGCGCCATCATGCAGCCTTCTTGTTCGCGCTGCTAACCGGCGCCCGCCGCGGTGAAGTTGCCGCGCTCTCGTGGGACGATGTTGACTTCGAGCGTGCACTTATCACAATCCGTCGGTCCTACACTGACGTGACCGGCGAAATGGTGCTGAAGTCCACCAAAAGCGGCAGGGTTCGTAAGGTCGCGCTAAGCCCCCGCGCCGTTGAGTTGCTTCGTCAACAGCGCGTAAAGTTGATGGAGGAGAGACGTGCCGCGGCCCCTGGAAGCTACAGCGACTGCAATCTGGTCTTTCCCAATGAGACGGGTCGCCCGACGAAGCTGCACGCTTTAACGGACGCCTTCAAGGTCGCATCTCGTGCTGCCGGAGTAACAGATGCGAGCCTACACTCGCTGCGACATACGAGCGGTACATGGATGGTCGCCCAAGGCAGTGACGTGCGGAGTGTCCAGGAAATCCTCGGTCATAGCGAACCCTCGACTACGCTGAACATCTACAGCCATGCCGTACCCGAACTTCAGGTGCGTGCGGTGGCAACCATCGACGCAACCTTGGATTCGGGCTTCTCTCGGCAAGAGAGAGTCTAACGCGGATGGCTACCCAATGGCTACCATTGGCTCTTTCTCAGCAGCGGGTTACCCTCGCAGGTGAGGCGGAAATCGTTGATATATAAGAGTTTAGTCAATACGTGGGAGCGTACGAATCTGGTGGTTCGCACGGTCTTCAAAATCGCTGAGGCCGTCGCAAGGCGGCTGGTAGGTTCGATTCCTACACGCTCCCGCCACCTTCAAACGCAATACGTCTTTCTGGTTTCCGTGTCATAAGAGGAGTCGCGGCTTATATTGTCTGCAGCGAACTTGCAACGAGGAGGGTGCTTCCCTCGGATTGGACCTCACGATATGAGACGCGAACGCGGGTTTTGCCGATGGTGACGGGAGCCCAGCCTGGGCAACCGGGCATGGTGCCCTTTGTAAAATCGCCGAAACCGGCCATTCCCTGGCAATTAGGGTGATGTCCGTTGATTGCGAAGTTGGAGGCGTTGTCGAACCAGAACCGTACGGGCACGCCGCTGATTCTGATGTAAAATTCCGTGCCTTGATTCCCGCGCCCCACGTGCGTTATAAGGCCGTCAACGTGGTGCACCGCGGAGCCGCCTGCGTAAGCCGGCGATGGACCCCAGAACGACGAAGCCGCTATCGCACAGAGAATCAGTGCAGCTTTCATGGCAAGGCCTCAAAGACGAGTCTTTTCACAGTGCGTTACCACCTTTGGTAGCAAAACGTGCGCGTTAGAGTTGACAGGGCTTCGCGTTGCCCCATCCCAAGCAAAGCTTGTGCCCGATCGAAGTCGGCACCCCATGCTGGGCCATAAGACTTACATTGGTCACGCCGCCGCTGAAGTCGATCTGTTTCCATCGTTCACCCGAGGTGCGCTTGTACAGCGCATACCCTCCCGATTCTTGATCGTACCAATCGAGCAACGCATAGTCGCCGACCACGTGCACCGCGTCCACGTGTCTGCTTGGAAACTTCTCATTCGACGCCGCGCGCACGGCGGCGACGTCCGCCTTCGGCCCCATATCTGCAGCAAAAGCTGAACCGGTCATCAGCACGGTCAACGCAACCAACCCAATCATGAACTTTCTCACTCGAGAACCCCTCTCCGGCTACCTTCATAAAGGAAGACCAGCTGAGCGCACTTGTTTGAAATACGCGCTCTGGCTTCGGTATAAGGGTGAGGCGCTCCCCGCGGGTAAATCCCGATTCGCATCGCGCGCGATGCGGTCTATTAGCAGCAGCTAGGCGACCTGCTAAGGTCATCGCCGCATGACGTAACGGGCCCGCTAGCGATTGAGCCGGCCCGGCGCGTTTCAACCCTTAGCCGTGGTTAGGCCGGAGGGAGCTGCTGCTGCCTGGCCATCGGCGAAAAGGTGGCCATAGGTGTCAGCCGTGACCGCGATTCCGCTGTGCCCGAGAGCTTCGTCGACGCCAGCCTAAGCGCGCTTGGAATACCGGAAGAGTACGGCGCACCACAGGAATACGATCGCGTAGCCGCGATACATTGCGGTGTTATGAGTGCCGATGATCTCACGGCGCTGATGACCTTCGGCGCGACGATGACCGAAGATGAAGCGATGCCCAAGCGCACGCGCTGGAATGAGGCTAAGTCCTTCCCTTTGCAGAGGCTCGAATCGGAGATTATGACAGACAAGGACGGCGATGGTCCGATCGCGTGCGTGATCTTCGGCGGCAACATCGACCTCAAGACCTTCTGCGACGCGCTAGGCGCATGTTCGGTGTGAAGTGTATTCTACAACGCTCTCGTCGTCGATACGCGTTTTAGCAACACCGGAGACGGTCTGGCGCAACATCACGAACGTTCGGATAGACTCTTCGGTTCCTCCGCTCCTCTTCACGTTGCTCGGCATCCCAAAGCCGTTGCATGCGGAGCTTTTTGATAAACCGCCCGAAAGGCGGCGCATAGCCTATTTCTCAAACGGCAAGCGGTTCTCCCAAGAGATCACATCCTGGCAACCATTAGAAAGCTATGCTTTCACGTTTCGCGCCGATAGAGGTTTCAAGGTGGCCTTCGTTCTCGACCTCTCTCGCGGGCCTTTCCGGCTTGTCAGCGGCGAATATCATATGGTCCACAACGGCAGCAGCATTGCGCTGACGCTAACAAGCACCTATTTCGTCGGGGGATTGATGCGGCTGTTCTCGCTTCCTATCGCGATTGTCATGAGAGCCTTCCAGCGTTATCTTCTTTCCGCAATCAAGAAAAGCTGTGAAGAACGATGAAATTCACAAAGTCACTCGAGATGGACTCTCCGAGGGAGCAGATCTTCGATCTGACCCAAGATTACGAGCGTCGCCTGGAATGGGATCCCTTCCTGAGTAAAGCGCGCCTCCTCGACGGCGCGCTGACACCGCAAATCGGCGCGAAGGCCCTCTGCGTTGACCACCACGGCCTTTCGATGGAGGTGGTCTATGTTGCGTACAAGCGCCCTGAAGTTGCCGCAGTTAAAATGATGCGGGGCCCCTTCTTCTTATCCTCGTTTGCCGGAACGTGGCGATTCAGCGAGGCCGGCAACGGGCACACGTTGGTGCTATTCGAGTACTATTATCGGCTTGCGTGGCCATTTGCTATTCTTCGGCGCTTTATCGACGCGATGTTTGCTCGAGAAATCGCAGAACGCCTCGAAGCGCTCGACAATTTCGTCAAGGAACAGAAAGCTAACTCCAGCATTGAGTTGATCGGTTAGATGTCTTCGAAAAGCTTTCTCATGTGCGCGCCGCGCTACTTCATCGTTCGCGGCGTTGAACGCGCCGCCGACCGCGAGTCGATCGCATGACCGAGCCTTCCATAAACGGGTTCTCGACGCCACCTCGACAGCCACGCCGCCACGGAGGGGGGTCTCGTCTTTGCGGCTCTGGCTCCCCGCTCTCGGCTTGGATGGTAGCGTGGAACGAAGAGGGGATTTCCCTTGACAACGCCGCTCAACCGTTTAAAAATAACCCGGGAGGACCTCGTGATGCGTAACGCAAGAATCGCGACGGCATTCGTTCAATCGATAGCTGTCATCGCACTTTGTATCGCGCTCGGCGCGGACAACGAAACAACGCCTGTCTCATTTCAAATGCTCGGTATCAAGATGACCCTCGCGGTCACGGCGGCGGAGACGAACGGAGCTAGTGTGACGATGGAGAACGAAGTTCCGTCCGGGGCGGGGCCTCCGGCGCATATCCATACGCGCGAAGATGAAACGATCGTTGTCACGCAGGGGCACTTTCGTTTCTGGCACGGAACCCACGTGGTTGATGCGTTGCCCGGCGCAGTCGTTTATTTGCCTCGCAATGAGGCGCACCAGTTTCGCAACGTCGGCAGCACAATCGGTGATCTGATCGTGACAATCATGCCTGCCGGCCTCGAACGCATGTTCCTCGCTATCTCGAAGAGCGGGCTAACGATACCGAAAGACCAGGCTGAGATTGTACGTCTTGGCAGCGAGTATGGCATAACTTACGTACCGCCACTGGCGCCCCAAACCAGCAATTGACTCGCCTTAGGAGCCCTTAACCGCAACCACGCGGAAAGTCTTTGCATCTGGTGGATTCGAGAACTCCGAAAAACTAGAATCCGTGATTCCCGCTTGCACGGGGCGTCACTGACTTCACCGCACGATGTGCGTCGTTGTTCTGGAGCGACCACGACTAAAATCCCACCCTCTCCTCCAGAACCGGATTGCCTATGTCGCTTCGTTTTCCTCAAGCGCGAGTGCGATCGCAGCCTCGGGTGTGAGCACTGCGCCATCTGCGCATAATCGTGCGAGTTCGTCGGGCATGACTCCCGCCCGCAGGAGCGCGTTGAGACGCTCGTGCGTCGTTTTCTCGGTAAACTCGCGCTCGAACCCATGTCGCCCAAACGCGGCGTCGGCGTAGCCTTCGAGTGTGGCCGCGCGTGCCCGGTCGCCGCGTAGCGCGAAGACGAGCGCCAGATGCTCGATCGCACCTGCGACGTGGGCATGGTCTGGCTCGCCCCCGGCTCGACTCCTGATCGACTCGCGAGAGGCCGCAACCGCTCCGGCGAGATCGTCCACCGCCGCGAGATAACCCGCAAGGTTGAAGAGCAGAGTGGCGAGGTTGCCTTTATTAACGCTCGACCGGACCGCCGGAAGCGTCTCGCGAACGATCGCAATCGCTCGCAGCGTGTGACCGCGTTTGTGTTCGATCTCGGCGAGGTTGAGCGCAACACTCTGCTCTGCGTTGGTATCTCCGAGCGAGCGATGAACCTCCCGGAGCTGCTCATACATGCGAACTGCCGTCTCCGCATCGCCTCGTCTGCTGCTTACAAATGCGCGCGTTCCGAGCAACAGAATGCGAAGGAACGGCGAGATTCCTGGGATCGCTTCGGCTTGCACTAACGCCTTCTCGGCGTCGTCAAACCGAGTAAGGGACGCCGCCGCGGTCGCATACGCGCGCAACGCCCTAGCGAACAACGAGTCGTTGCCGATTGCCCCTGCGTGCTCGACCGCCGCCGTCGCCACTTCAAATGCGCGCACCTTGTGGCCGGAACCGCTAAGCAAATCCGACAACACGCTTTCCAGCCGAGCACGGAGCTGCGATTCACCCATCGGGAGCACGGTGAGATACGCCTCGCAGCGTGCCGTGCCTTCAGCGTCGAGCCCGACCGTTCGCCAACTCCCATAAATATTGGCGAGCAGCTCGCCGCCGTCCACAACCTCGGCACGTGCCGGCGCAGCGTCGAGCGCCGAACGCACGTCTCCCAGTTCGATCTGCAGCGCCGCGTGAAGTTCGGTAGTTCGTGCGGTTCGCTCACGCTGCGCGAACAGCTCCGCAAAGCGGTCGCGCAGATAGCGCAGATGGCGACCCGCAACGAGATCGCGCTCGCCTGCGGTGTCGAGCTTTTCCGAGGCATAGGCGCGCGTTGATTCGAGCAACCGGTAGCGCACAACGTCGCTCTGCGGTTCGGCGAGCACCAGCGACTTATCCACCAGCGATGCCAGCATATCGAAGACATCGAGTTCATCAAGGCCCTCGCCGCTTCCAATCGCAACGGCTCCTTCCAGCATCAATCCGTTAACGAAGATCGCCAGCCGCCGGAAGAGCGTGCGTTCGCGCTCGTCGAGAAGATCGTGACTCCAATCGATCATCGCGCGCAGCGTCTGTTGCCGCGGCAACACGTCGCGGCTGCCGCCGGTGAGCAGCCGAAACCGCTCGTCGAGCCTTTCGCGCAGTTGGCGTAAGCCGAGCATCTTCACCCGAGCAGCGGCCAGCTCGATCGCCAATGGAATGCCGTCGAGCCGCAGGCAGATGTCGGCAATAATCGGCGCATTCTCATCGGTGAGCGAGAACGTATCGCTCGCGGCGCGTGCCCGGTCGACGAGGAGCGCGACCGACTCATACCGCAGCACGTCGCGTGCGGTCGGATGCGCTTCGTCTTTTCCCGGTAGACTCAGCGACGGCACCTGGTACGTTGCTTCCCCGGCAACGCCGAGCCCTTGACGGCTCGATGCCAGCACTTTGACCCCTGGAGCGCCGTGCAGGATGGCGGAGATTGCGCGCGCGGTCGGCTCGACCAGGTGCTCGCAGTTGTCGAAGACGAGCAGCGCATGTGTTCCCTTGAGCGCGCGAACGAGGTTCTCGACCGGGTCGCCCTCCGATGCCAGCGTAAGTCCGAGTGCTTGCGCGACGGTCGAGGGAATGTACTCGCCGTTGGTAAGCGGTGCGAGTTCGATAAACCATACGCCGACGCCGGAGCCGTCCAGCAAGTTTGCAGCCACCTGCAAGGACAGGCGCGTCTTGCCGACGCCGCCCGAGCCGACCAGCGTGACCAAGCGATGCTCTTTGGTGAGAGTCGTGATGTCGCCGAGCTCCGCCTCGCGACCTACGAAGGTGCTGAGCTGCAGCGGTAAGTTGTTTGGGAGCACTTGCAGCGATCTCAGCGGAGGGAAGTCGGCAATGAGATCGGGCGCGAGTAGCTGATAGACTTGCTCGGGGCGCGCTAGGTCTTTGAGGCGGTGTTCGCCTAGATCGCACAGGCTTGCCCGAGGCGGAAGCGCCCCCTCCACCAGATCGGTCGAGACCCCTGAGACGAGCACCTGGCCACCGTGGCCGATCGCCAGCAGTCGCGCGACGCGATTCACCGCGGGACCGAAGTAGTCGCCGTCGCGCTCGTCGGCCGTTCCGGTATGAACGGCCGCGCGGACTCGCAATCCATCGACCTGCGAGAAATCCTCGGCGCCGAGGGCGATCTGAGCGTCGAGGATCGCCGCCACGGCGTCTTCGGGGCGCGCAAACGCCGCGCAGAACTCGTCGCCAACGGTTTTAAAGACGTACCCGTGGTGCTGCGCGATTGCCGTTCGCATCAGCGCATCGTGGCGACGCACGGCATCCTGCATCGCCGCGCGGTCGCGGTCCCAGCGTCGCGTGCTCCCTTCGATGTCGCTGAAGAGGAAGGTCACCGTCCCCGACGGTGCGCGAACCTTTGCGCCGGCGCCTGGTTGCTTCATAAACTATAGGACTTGGCCTCATGACCGAGGGATAGGAGCCGCGCCACGCGGTTGAGGGTGGGCGCGAAATAGTCACCGTGCCGTTTGTCGGCGGTGCCGGTGTTGATTGCCACCCGGACGCGCAGGCCATCCACCGCCGAAAAGTCCGTTGCACCGAACGCGCGCCGCGCATCGAGCGCGGCCGCCGTTGCTGATTCCGGCCTTGCGAAGGCCGCGCAGAACGCATCGCCGATGGTTTTGAACACGTACCCGTCGTGCGCTGCGAGGGCTTCGCGCATCAGGCGGTCATGCGCGCGCAGAGCTTCCTGTAATCGCGGCGCGGTCGTGGCCCCAACGTTGCGTACACCCTCGATGTCGCTTAACAAGAACGTTACCGTGCCGGACGGTGCGGGAACCTTCGCGCCGCCGCCTGACTTTTTCATGGCTTGACAGGTCGGTCGCGCCGGGGCGGTTTCCCTTTGGCCTGGTGCCGGCTCACGCGTTTGCGAGCCGATTTGCGACCATACGGTGCAACACGGGCTATCACCGGACATCATGGACCGGCCGGACAGCTTCAGGGCAGCCGAAACATCTCGGCCGGCGGATTATTGCCGCTAAGAAAATGTGTTGGCAATAGTTAGGCGCGGAACCCGCTGCTGTGAAATTTGACGATCGAGCATCCTGCGACGCAGAATCTCCATTCGGCGATTGGGGAAGCAGCCGCTGGAGTGTCAGATGCGACCGCTTCAAGTTTACTAGATCAGCCCTAGCATCCGGCAAGGTTCCCGAAGCGAAACGCCCGAACGTCAAACCGTAGAGAGGGCGCACTCATGATGCGGTTCCCAATTAGCAATTGCTAAGCCGGCGCAGGTTTCTGAAGTCCGGAGCTTCCGCTGCCGTATTCACGTCGGCCATTTCGTTGACGCGCTGCTCCTCCATTGCGCCGGCGCCATCGCCGCGCACGTCGTCCCTCGACCGGTTACGTTCTGCCATCCAGGGGAGCGTCATCGTCCCGTCGGATCCGGCGTACGGCATTGCGAGCCAACCGTGGAATGCGAACTTTGCCGGCGTTCTCCCAGTTGCGGTGGTCGTCGTCGCATCCGCAGCCGACGTGACGCAAACCATCAAGTTCGCTCGCGAATACGGATTCAATTTCGCGATGCGCAACGGTCGCCACAGTTTTGCGGGGTTCTCAGCAAACGCCGGGCTAGTCGTCGACGTGTCGAATCTCACTGCGGTTCGGGCGGACAGCGCAGGAGAACGGGCAACGTTCGGAGCCGGTCTAACGAATTTGCCGTTGTATGCCAAGTTGTGGCCGACGCGCATGACGGTGCCAGCCGGAACGTGTCCGACCGTGGGGCTTACCGGACTAAGTGCTGCGGGTGGATTCGGCCGGTTGTCGCGTCTGTACGGTCTGACCTGCGATAATATTCTCGAACTAAAAGTCGTTACGGCCGCCGGCGATCTCGTGACGGCGAGTCAAAACGAAAACGCGGATCTGCTGTGGGCATGTAAGGGCGGCGGCGGCGGAAACTTCGGCGCGGTCGTCGAGTTGACGGCCCGGCTGCATCCGGTCGATATGCTGTTCACGGAGATCGCGTATACGTTTTCGATCGCAAATGCGGTTCGCGTCATGACGGCGTTTCAAGCATGGGTCCGCGAACTGCCGGACCGCGGTCACTGCTGGACCGAGATCCGCACCGGCGACCCGAAAACCGGCGCGTCGCTGATCGTCGAGTTCACGTTCGCCGGTCCGGAAGACCAGGCGCGCACACTTGGGCAAGAATTCATCAGCGCTGCGGGCGTCCAACCCAAGGCGACGTCGATTGTGACGGCACCGTATTTGTCGACCATGCGAGACTCGCTATGCGCCGGTTTACGACCCGACGAATGCGCCTATGCCGGCGTTTCGCCGCACGGCGTCCTGCCGCGTCCGGCTTTTTACGCTAAATCCGATCTGATTCGCACGACGTGGCCGGCGGAGGCCTTCGAAGCGCTGGTCGAAGCGATCGAGCGACGCCAAGCCGACCCGGTGCTGACGCCCGGGGATTACAATGGCGCAATCAACATCGGAAAGATCGCCTTCGAAACCGCCGGCGGGGCGATCGCCCGGCCACCGGCTACGCCGTCGGCCTTCGCGCATCGCGACATTCGCTACGTCGTGCAGTACCAGGCGCGTTGGCGACCATATGCGAGCGACTCGGTCGCGAATGCGAATATCGCATGGACCGAGGCAACGTACGAGTCGGTCAAGTCATGGCTTTCCGGCAGCGCGTATCAGGGATACGCGGATCCGAATCTTTTGAATTGGCAACACCAGTACTACGGGGCCAGCTTGTGGCGATTGCGAGCGATAAAGCGAAAATACGACCCGGATGACGTGTTCCACTATCCGCAATCGATTCCGCCGGCATAGTGCAGACGGCAGACGTTCAAGCGGTATTGCTGGCCTCTGTGACCGTCGGCGCCTGGTTTCAATTCAGCAAGCCCGGCACGCAACGCCTTGTCTTGCGCTGTGCGCCGTCACGAGGCCGTTCATCTGGCTGCCGCCCGTTCGGTAGGAAACAGCGATTCCGCTTGCGCCGTAACGATTAGAGCGGCCCTGGCGCCGCGGCTACGCCGGAGGGCGTGTTGTCAATCGATAATCCGGCGGTAATTTCTTGGACGACGTTGCCGTTTGCGATGTCGATTTCGTAGACGGCTGCACTCCCTGGGTCGTCCACCCAAAGGTCGTGGAAGTCGTGCGAAAAGTTGATATAGACCGGATCCTGGAATTCGTCGTAGACGATTCCGCATTGGCTCGTGCCCTTGCAGCGATAGACGCCGGGGTTTTGCGTTGAACCGCTGGCGTACCAAAGATTCCCCGCGCCGTCGAATGCTAGGCCGTTGGGCGAACCTTCCGTGATAGGCACGGCCACCGGTTTGCCCCTGCAGGCGGCAAATTCGTCCACCTGCTCATGCAGTTGCTCGTTCGTGAAACTCCAAAAGCAGTTGCCGCTCGGATCGAACGCGACACCGCTGCCTTGAAACACGTTTGGATCTTTGAGTGTGCGGCTCGGTTTGGTTGCGCCGGAGCCAAAGACGGTAACGTTGTGCAAGTTCGATGCCGCGACGGTCTGCCCGAAGACCGCAACGTCGATCGGTACGTTGCCGCCGTCATCGAGCGCGCGCAAGAGCGAGTGGCCCCCGGCGGCATAAACGAGGACGTTCTTGGCACCCTCATTTGCTACGTAGAGAAGTCCGTCACTACCGGCGGCCACACCCTGCGGGTCCACCAACTCCTTCTTCTTCGTGCGCAAAAGACGGCCGGCTTTGTTATATACCAAGCACTCGTAGGACGTCGCGTTGTGACACGTAAACACGAACTCCCGCCCCGCTGCTGCGGTTTCGCGAGCTTCCCCTGAGGCGACAAGCTGCGACGGCGGCATCGCTCCGGTTCGCACTGCCGAGCCACAACCGGCGACGATCACGACGACCAATAGTACCGCGAAACGTGTCATGCTCCATTCCTCATTCGACCGGGTTCGGCGTTCCGCCGATAGAGTTTGAGGGTCTGTATTCGGAAGCCCAAAAAGCGATGGCGAGCAGTTCGATACCTACGCGCTCCCGCCGCGCTGGAAACAAGCCGCGATCACGACTTCATTTTTTTGAGCGTTTTGGCCCTCGGCGAAGAGGTGGCCGTAAGTGTCGGCCGTTACACCGATGCGAGAATGACCTAACCGGTCAGTTATCCCGCAGGTTTGAAACCCTGGGAGCTGACCGCGAGCTACCGTCTGTTCGGCAACAAATCTGGTTTCCTCCTTGAACCATTGACGACGCGTTTGCGTGGTCTTCGCGACGGTGCGCGCGTTGATGGTGGCGCCCGTCGCGCAGCGCGGGACACGGCGTGCTGTCGGAGAGGACGCGAACTCGTACGGGATAACGTCGCCCCAGATGTTGACTGCGCAACTCACGATGTGCATTCACTCCACAAACGCCTTTGCCGCGACGATGGCCGCCGCCATTGCGAGCTTGTGATCCATGTTCCATGGCGGCCCGACGGCCTTGCGCAGATGAAGAAAGTAAGCGTCGAAGTCGTCGACGCGCAACGCCTGGCTCGCCGCGCCAAAGACTTTCTTCGCGTCGTACCAGTGGACGGGCCAACCACGCCCGACGGCGGCTGCGGCGAGGGCCTCGCGGTACATCACCCAGTCGGCGACGTTGCTAGCACGGTAGTCCTTAATTCGTTCGGCAATTGTAGGCGGAAGCTGTGGGCAGTTGCGAAGGGCGATGCCGAGGATACGCCCCACCGCCATCGTGACGGCGTCCAGCGCGAGTGCTGCGTGCCTTTCCGCCGAAACGCGCACGCGCTCGACCAGCGCCACGGCCTCGTCCGGCGGGAGCCCCTGGCCTTCGTGGTGGTGGGGAAGCGCCGGCAGATCATCGTCCACAAGTTCTACCCGGCGGCGGTCGAGGAGCGCCCCGTCGCGCGCCACCGTCACCAGCACAGCCCAACCGCCGTGATCCGATACGCCGATGATGCCGCCGTTTTTCGACATGTTGTTTCCTCTCATCTTACGTCGCAGCTTTCAGGGGCTCGGCTCATATCACGGTCGCATAGCGCCGTCTATTCGCGAAGGCGCCGCTTGCCTGCCTGTTAAAGCCTCCGAACGTGGGAACCGTGGTGGCATCTCGGGGGGTGCTTCTCAGTGCAATGCTGGCGGCGGCGTCCGTGGCCGGGTGCAGCGGCAACGTGGAACCTGCGAATACGTCTGCAAGCGGCTTCGAAGCATGCTCGCATTTGGGGGAGTATGTTTCGGTTGGCGGCATTGCCGGTTTCAACACCCTCGTAAACCCAGATTTCACGACCGAGCTTCTCGCGGCAGGTCACGTGAGGCTCTACGAGCATGCTGTCGCCGTAGCATCGGCAATTTCGGGGAGCCCGCCGTCAACACCGTATGCCATTCTCGATGCGATCGAGAAGGTGTTCGTCGGAACCGGGCCTGGCGAAGCCGAGCTGGGTTTGGTCGGTGCAAATTACTTCACGCTTCCGGCAAGCAGCTACCCTCAGTACTACCAGTATCAGTACGTTGCGAGCGGCCTCAATCCCAACGCGGCCAATGTGAACGTCCCGGATGCGCCGCCGTCCGCGATTCACTATTCGCCGGCAAACGTACGGATGTGGAAGAGATGGGCGCTGGCCGGCAGATCGGTTGGAATCGAATCAATGGCGCCGATCGTCGCTCCAAACGCGACGTGGGAGGCCGGCAACCCGATCTTCCCGCAGAAGCGCGCGGCGTATTACGATATCAACAGCCCATTCTACGAGTTGTCTCGATTCGAAGCAACGAACGGTGCAGGAATCGCGTTCGATTCTCCACCGAAGTTCTTTCTTGCCGGCGGAAGCGGCCCTGGCTACCAAAGATTTATCGAGCAAGCCATCCGATGGGGGAACGCCCATGGCATGCGAACGACGGTATTGATCTCTCCATACGCGGGGCGCGGTGCCTTCACGGCGGATACCCAGAAGTTTGTCGCCGCGCTGACGTTCCACAACGCGCTACCCAGCGAGTGGGCGGTAGACGATTATGAAAATACCGATCCCAACGATGGGAAGGCAATGGGGCCCGATTC
Organism: Candidatus Tumulicola sp.; assembly: GCA_049585095.1. Lineage (GTDB taxonomy): Bacteria > Vulcanimicrobiota > Vulcanimicrobiia > Vulcanimicrobiales > Vulcanimicrobiaceae > Tumulicola. Next base: position 601 of record JBAUZB010000194.1, on the reverse strand, counting down.
GGTCGTCAACACGACGACGAACGTCGGCCTGTGGCTGGTCATGAACGCGCCGGTCTTCGTCCAGGGAAGTGAGAACGGCAGTGCAGCCGGCGGGCTGGTCTGTCGTCCGCATCCCGTGATGTTATGAGTGGTCTGACAGTTTTCGGCCTCGTTGCCGTGACCGCGATGCTGGTAACCTATGCCTTAGAAAAGGTCAGCCCGTTATTCGTCTTGGCGTTCGCGGGATCGTGTTTACTCGGCTCGGCCTACGGATTTCTTCAAGGCGCGTGGCCTTTTGGATTGCTGGAAGCCGTCTGGGCCGTCGTTGCGGCGTTGCGGTGGTGGAATCAGCGTACTGAGCCGAGAAGAATATGATGCATTCGGTCGAGTTTTTGCTCTCCGAGTAACCTCCATCGCGAGCGATCTCCGTTTGCGGCATTCAAAGATGACGATGGACCCAAAGGACGACATGCAACACATCGACGATCCCGTTTGCTGTCACGACGTTCGCAGCGGCTTCCGGCTCGATCGCGCGGGCTTTCTCTCGTCCGCGGCGGGAGCAGCCGCCGGAGTCGCGGCCCTCGGAGCGTACGCGGGAGCACCGCCCGCGGCGCGCGCGGCT
>JBAUZB010000193.1:0-8497 GCA_049585095.1 Candidatus Tumulicola sp. | reverse complement strand
CGATCGCGGCACGCTGGTCCTCGGCGTCGGCGGCGGCGTCGCCGGCGATGCCTTCGGTTTCGCCGCCGCGACCTACATGCGCGGCGTCGCCTACGCCCATGTCGCGACCTCGCTGGTCGCCATGGTCGATGCCGCCATCGGCGGCAAGACCGGCGTCAATCTGGTCGCGGGAAAGAACCTCGCGGGCGCGTTCAAGGATCCGGTTGCCGTGTTTTGCGACGTGTCGGCGTTGCGGACGCTGCCGTTTCGCCACCTGCGCGAAGGTTTGGCCGAAGTCGTCAAGGCGGGCATCATCGAAGGGCACGACTTGTTCGACGCGCTCGAGACGTTGTCGCCGCACCCGTTTGCAGCCTGGCCCTGGACCGCGGTGATTTCTTCCGCCGTCAAGGTGAAGACCGCAATCGTCGCCGACGATCGCGAAGAAGCCGGCATGCGCCAGCTGCTCAATCTCGGGCACACGTTCGCGCACGCCATCGAACGCGCGTCGGATTATCGCGTTACTCACGGCGCGGCGGTGGCGTTGGGGCTGCGCGCTGCGGGTTTACTCGCGCTGCGCACCGGGCGCTTTAGCGAGCGCGAGCATCTGCGGGTGCTGGCACTGCTGGCGTTGCTGCAGCTGCCGCTGCGTACGCGCGTGAACCCCGGCGCCGCTTTTGCAGCGATGCGTGGCGACAAGAAGCGGCGTGGCGGAACGCTGCACTTCGTGCTGCCGCGAGCGATCGGCGACGTCGAGTACGGCGTGGTGTGCCACGCCCAAACGGTGCGCGACGTGCTGTCGCGCCTGCGGCACGAACCCGAGGCGTTACGGCGATAGTCCGCGCCGTCGACGTGCTGGCGGCGATTCGCTCGTCGCGGTTCGACGTGCCGCTCACCTACGACGCCCGCGATCTCGAGCTCGGCGTCGGCGACGTGGTGCGCGTTTCGCTGCGCAATCGCGAAGTCGTGTCGTTCGTCGTTACACCGGTGCGCGAAGAAGCGTCCGGGGATCGCGCGCTCAAGCCGGTGCTCGAACGCTTGGGCGTTCCGCGCGCGTTCGACGAGACCGGATTGCATCTGGCGCGCTTCGTTGCCGAGCACTACATCTGCACCCTCGGCGACGCACTCGGCGCGGTGGTTCTCGCGGGCGCCGTGCCGCGCATCCGCGATTCACTGATACCGGTGACCGCGCGTCCCGAAGCCGGCCGGTACCCGTCGGTTCCGCCGCGCTTGATGCGTTTGATTTGGGAAGACTTCGGAGCCGGCTTCGAGTTGGAGCGTTTACTCCGCCACCCGGATGCTCGCCGGACTGCGGATCGGCGGACGTTATTGCGCTACGTGCAGACGCTGGTGCGCGGCGGCGACTTGCGCCGCGAGCGACAACTGACCGATCCGCGCACCCGCGAGTACCGCATCAAGCTGCTGGTTCCCGGCGAAGGCGTGGTCAAGGGCAAGCGAGCCGAAGCGCTGCTGGCATTCGTGCGCGAGCGGCCCGAGGGGGTACCGCGCGCCGACGCATTGCTCGCAGGGTTTTCCAACGCCGTCATCGCGCGCGTGGTCGCGGCCGGTGCGTTAGGCGAACGCGAGGTCACGCCGGCGGCCGCCGCGCGCGAGGAGCTCGAAGTCGCGTCCGAAACGTTGCCGCCGACGTCCGAACAAGCGGCAGCGCTCGATGTCGTCATCGGCTCGTTGGAACGCCGCAACTTCGACGAAATGCTGCTGTTCGGCGTCACCGGAAGCGGAAAGACCTACGTGTACGTCGAGGCGATCAAACGGGTGGTGGCCGCGGGTGGCCGCGCGATCGTGCTGGTGCCGGAGATTTCGCTTACGCCGCAAACCGCGCGCCGCTTCGAGTCGGCCTTTGGCCGGCGCGTCGCCGTGTTGCACTCGGCGCTCTCCGAGCGCGAACGCTTCGACGCGTGGCAGGCCTGCCGCCGCGACGAGATCGACGTTATCGTCGGCGCGCGCAGCGCGGTGTTCGCACCGCTGCGCGACGTGCGCTTGATCGTCGTCGACGAATCCCACGAGACATCGTACAAGCAAGACACGGTTCCGCGCTATCACGCGGTTGCGGTCGCGCGCGAACGGATGCGCCGCGAAAGCGGCGTGCTGCTGCTCGGCAGTGCCACTCCGTCGGTCGAAAGTTACGCCGCGGCCGCCGGCGGAAAAATCGGCTTGATCGAAATGCACCACCGCGCGACCAAGTTGCCGCTGCCCACCGTTCGGGTGGTGGATCTCACCCAAGAGTTCGAGCGCGGCAATCGCCGCATCTTCAGCAGTGCACTGGTGCAGGCGCTTGGCAACCGACTGGATCGCGCTGAGAAGAGCGTGCTGTTCGTCAACCGGCGCGGCAGCGCTCGCTTCATGCTCTGCCGCAGCTGCGGCGCGGTGCCGCAATGCCCGCGCTGCAGCGTGTCGCTCTCGGTGCATCGCAGCGAAGGACTGTTGCGCTGTCATTACTGCGACCATCAAGCGGCGCTACCGCAGGTGTGCGCGGCGTGCGGCAGCGAGACGATTCGCGAGTTCGGAATTGGAACCGAGGCGGTTGCCGAGGAAGTGCGCCGGCTCTTTCCGGCGGCGCGGGTGTTGCGCATGGACTCCGACACGACGACGCGCGTCGGCGACCACGCTCGAATTCTCGATGAATTCGCCGCCGATGCCGACGTGTTGGTCGGCACGCAGATGGTCGCCAAAGGTCTCGACTTTCCGACCGTCACGCTGTCCGCGGTCGTGGCGGCCGACGTCGGTCTGCACGCGCCGGATTTCCGCGCCGCGGAGCGCAGCTTCGCGCTGATCGCGCAGGTTTGCGGGCGCAGCGGTCGCGCGCGGCCGGGCGAAGCGCTGGTTCAAACCTACGCACCGAATCATCCGGCAATCGTTGCGGCCGCGGCTCACGACTACCGCGGATTCGCGGCGCGCGAGTTGGACGAACGCGCGGCGCTCGGCTACCCACCGGCGCGCCGGCTGGTCTATTTGGGCATCATTTCGCGCAGCCGCAGCGACGGCTGGCGCACCGCCGAACGCTATGCAGAGGCGCTCAGCGGCCTCGAGCGTTCGGAACTGCTCGGCCCGGCGCCGTATCCGGTTGCGCGACTAAACGGGGAATGGCGCTTTCGCATCGCGCTGAAGACCGCCAAGCCGGCACTCGTGCGCGCGGCCATACGCGAGCGCGTATTGCCCGCGGCGCGTAGCGACCAGCGAACCCGCCTCGCAATCAACGTCGATCCCTAGTAACCGTTACCGTGTATTAGTGGCCTCGAACGCCGGCGGCGCGACGCAGCGCATACGCCGGCAGCACGATCTGTGACAGCAGCAACCCGGCCACGATTTGGATCGCGGCGACAATGGTGTTGGCGGCTTGGATCAGCGCGCTGTCGATGTTGTGCTGGAAGGCGAACAGCACGCTTTCGTAACTCAGACTCCCGGGCACGAGCACGATCAGCGCCGGCACCAGCATGATCGCCTGCGGCACGCGCAAGAAACGCGCGCCGGTATTGGCCACCAATCCGCAGATGAACGCCGCAAGAAATGCCGAGACGGCGTGCGCCGACGTACCGGCGAGCACGTGCGCGGTGAACAACGCCACGAAGCTCGAAGCGAACACCCACGAGAAATCGCGCAGCCGCGCGTCCAGCGCGATCGACATTCCGACCGCCATGCCGACCGACGCGACGAACCACCAGGTCGCGCTGACCGGATGACTCGCCACGCTGCCGCTGCTCAGCACCCACGGCACGATCGCGAGGCCGAGAAATGCGCCGCATCCGAGCGCAAGCAACGAAGAAAGCACGCGCCCCAGGCGCGCGACGCCGGCGACTAAGAAATCGTTGGCCAGTTCGTGCAGCGCCAGCGTCAGCGAGTAGCCCGGCAAGAGCACCACGATGCCGGCGATGATCGAGATGTACACGTTCGTCGGTCCGAGCAGCGTGGTGTAGCCGGCAACGATCAGAACCGCTGAAAATGCGGCGGCGACGGCAAAAAGCCGCGCCATCACGGCACTCTTGGCCGAAAGCGTGCTCAGGATGCCGGTGAACGTTCCGATGGTTGCCGAGACGAGCAACTCGCGCAAACCGCCACCCAGAATCATGGCGACGCCGACGCCGATCAGTCCCAGCGCCGGAATTTCGAGCCAGGGCGGCAGCCCCGGCCAGCGGGCGTCGACCTGCGACACCAGCGCCGTCGCCCGGGTGAAGTCGATGCTTCCGGCGCGGAGCGCGTCGTAGATTTCGTTGAGCAGCGCGATCTTGCGCAGGCTCACGCGCCCCGGCTCGAGGCGCATCATCATCGTATGCTGCTGCCAGCTCGGACCAACGGCGATGGTGATATACGTGGGAAGCGCAAACACTTCGACCTGGAGTCCGATCGAGCCGGCGACGTCGGTGAGCGTCTGCTCGATGGCATCGGTGGCGATGCCGGCGCGGTGCAACTCGCGACCCAGGGTCGCAAGAAACACTTCGCGCGGGTCGGGTGTTACTTCTTGGCCGCCTTCTTGGCGGCGCCGGATTTGGTCGATTTCGCTGCCTTCGATCGGGTGCTCTTCGCGGGCGCCGCCGAGGCGTTTAGGATGGCCTTGGCGAGCCGGGATTTCTTGCGCGCGGCCTTATTCGGATGAATGATGCCCTTGCTCGCAGCCTTGTCGTAGGCACTGTCGACGGGTGCGGCTGCGGCCGCGTCGCCGCTGGTCGCGGCCTTGCGGAACAGCGTCTTCAGGCGAGTGGCGGCGTCTTTATTCCGCGTGGTGCGTTTGGCTGATTGCCGCGACCATTTTTCGGCGGCTTTGATGTTGGGCAAACGGATCTCGCTTTCGTGAGGCAGCGGGCAACGGCGAGAAGTATATCAGCCCTGCGCGGGAGTGTCCACCGCCGGATGAGCGGCCGGAGCCTCGTCGGGGGACGGGGTCCGGATGAGGATGATGCCGGTGGCGATGATCCAGATTGCCGACGGCAGGGCCCCCAGGTAGCCCGGACCGGGCCCGGTCGGCGACATCGTCGGGTCGGTATGAAAAATCGATAGCGTCGAGTAGGCCGCGCCGAGCGCCGCCAGGTAGCCGAGCCACGCCAACCATGCCGGGGCGGAGTGATGGCGCCGCATGCTGTGAGCGGCGGCAAACAGGAAGATCGCGACCGGCGCGTAGCCCAGTCCGTTTTGAATGAAGATGAAGGCGCCGTAGACGCCGGCGAAGCCATTGCTTTGAAGCACCTCAGGGGGCACGTACGCGACCACCGACTCAAGCGACGCGGCCAGTAACGCCTCGGCGATCATGATCACGCCGGCGATCAGCGCGAACGTCGGAAGCCCTTCCTGCCGCCCCGGCGCTTGGCTAAGGTAGCTTCGGAGACCCACCAGAAACCAGAGGAAGAAGCCGGCCGCCGGAAACGTCAGCCACGCGCTGAACAGCAAATGCGCGCGATTGGCGTCGATGATCATCGCGAGATTGAGCGGGTTGTTCATCGGCGGCGTGAGCGGGCTGGTGATGAACGTCGCGACGACCAGAACCGCGATGTAGCAGAGCGCCGACCAGCCGGCGGACCGTTCCGCGTGCACGTTTTCCATAGTAGACGGTCCTTAACGCCCCCGGGAAAACGCTCCTCCCACCGCGTCGGCGGTGCCTTCGGTGAGAATGCGGGCGTAGCTGGCGTAGCGGCTTGCCGCGATGCGGCCGTCGTCGACCGCAGCGCGCACGGCACAGCCGGGTTCCTGCAAGTGGTTGCAGTCGGTGAAGCGGCAATGCTGCGTCGGCTCCGCCATCTCCCGAAAGCCGAGCGCCAACTCGCGTGGTGCAAGTCCACCCAAGCCGAACTCGTTGACCCCCGGGCTATCGATCAGGAAGCCGTCTCCCATGCGGTAGAGGCGCGCGGTGGTGGTGGTTTGACGACCGACTCCGAAGCGCGACATCGTGCCGATCACGGCTTCGCCGCCGAGCGCCCGAAAAATGCTGCTCTTGCCGACACCCGAGTTGCCCGCGAGCATCGCGTGGTGGCCTCGAAGTGTGTCGCGGAGTGCCTCGACGTTGTCACCGCGTTTCGGATTGACGACGATCGCCGGGTACCCGAGCCGGCGGTAGCTTTCGACGAGTCGCTCGCTCTCCGCCGGCTGGCTCAGGTCGAGCTTGGTGAAAATCAAGACGGGGGCGACGTCTTGCAACTCGCAAAATGCCAGCAACTGGTCGAGCGTCGCCAGACGCGGCGCGGGGTTTGCGAGCGCGGTGACGATCGCCAGCATGTCGACGTTGGCCGCCATCGTTTTGGATCGGCCGCGTGCCGTCCGCCGCTCGAGCGAGAACGCCCGCGGTTCGATGCGCTCGACGACCGCGGCGCCGTCTTCCAGCGTCCGAACGCTGACCACGTCGCCCGGAACCGGCATGAACCGTTTTCCGGTCATGCGGCGAAGCTGCGCTAGGCGCGCCTCCGGTTCGCCCTCGATTGAGATCCACGCCGAATTTTTTCCGGTGGCGAGGACGAGCGCGGTGCGCGTCTCGTCTACGCGCAAGATTGCGCCCTGCTCGTGCCTAACGGAGATAGCCTGGTGACGTTCATGCTCGTGAGAAGCGACGGCTCGCTCGGCGACGCGCAACGCGCGGCGATCGATGCTGCGGCGCGCGCATCGGGCAGTGTCATCCAATGGCGCACGTCCAACCGGGCGGCACGATCGTACGCGCTGCTGGACGTGGCGGACGAGCGACGCAACGAGGTTTCCGCCGCGGCGATCGCAGGCGGCGCAACCGTGTACGACTCGCCGGTCATCGCTCTTGCTGTTTTCCCTGCGGTAGCCGAAGCCTTGCCCGAGCTGCTGACGGCCCTGGGCGGCGCCGGCCGGCCGGACGGGGTGCGAACGTGCGAGCCGTGCGACGGCGGCGTCGTCGTCGAGTGGGATTTAGGCCGAACGCCGGCCGGCGTCGTTCTCGGTCTCGTCGACGTGGAGTTGCGCCGCTTCAACAGCGGCCGAACCGTCGAACTGCTGACGCCGTTGCCGACGCAGTGGATTGCGAAGATCGCCGCCGACGGGCTGGCGGCGCCGGAGATGTCGTCGAATGCGGTGTTGGAAGACTTGATCGAACGCGCCGATCTCGAGGCCTCGGCGCATGTTTAGCACGGCGTTCTCGTACGTCGGCATTACCGACGTGGTCGACGTGATCGCGACCAGCGTGCTGATCTACTATCTGCTGCTGCTGATTCGGGGAACGCGCGCGGTTCAGATTCTCATGGGCATCCTGGTGCTGGTGGCGTTGCTCGGCCTGGCCAATCTGTTCCACCTCTACTTGCTGGTGACGATCTTGCAGTTGATCGTCGTCGGTGCGGCGGTCACCATTCCGATCGTCTTTCAGCCGGAGTTGCGCCGCGCGCTCGAACAAATCGGTCGCGGCGGTCTGTTCCGCATGGACAGCGAGGAGAAGGGTGCCGGCCAATGGACGCGGCCGGAAGATGCGTCGATCGCGATGCTGGCGCAGGCAGCATTCGGGCTCGCGCAATCTAAACGCGGCGGCCTGATCGCGATCGAGCAGCAAAGCGGGCTCAAGGAGTTTTACGAAACCGGCACCGCGCTCGACGCGCGCCTCTCGGCCGAGTTGCTGCTCGCGATCTTCATGCCGCGCTCACCGCTGCACGACGGCGCGGCCATCGTACGCGAAAACCGCATCGTCGCTGCCGGATGCTTCTTGCCGCTCGCCGAACAGTCGGCGGTGACGGCCGGCCGGATCGGAACGCGGCATCGCGCCGCACTGGGCTTAACCGAGCAAACCGATGCCGTCGTCGTGATCGTATCCGAAGAAAGCGGCGACGTTTCGATCGCTCGCGACGGCAAACTTTCGCGACCGGTAGAAGAAGAGCAACGCCTGGTGAAGATGCTGCTCGCGGTAACGCGTCCGCCGCGCCACGCACGCCGTCTGCCCAACGATCTCGTTTCGCACCTGCGGTCGCGGCTGATGCCGCATCGCCACACCGAAAAGCCTCGTGCAGATCATCCGCAGGAACTTCGCACTTAAACTGCTTGCCGTCTGCCTTGCGATCGTTGGATGGGCGTACTTTCGCTTCGCCACCAATCCAATCGTGGCGGCAGCGCGTTTCGCGCAGCAGATTTCGGTTCCGATCACCGCCATCAATCTCGGTGCCGGCTACGTGGCCCATTTTACCGATCGGGAAGCGCTGGTGACCGTCGAAGCGCGGCGCGGCGATCCGGCGCTCAAGCCCGACGAGATCAAGGCGTTGCTCGATCTTTCGAACAAGGGGCCCGGAATCTATAACGTTCCGGTGGCGCTGGTTGCGCCTTCGGTAGCGATTCAAAGCCTAAGCCCGGCGTCGGTGACGCTCACCATCGAAAGAATCGAGAGCCATGTTTTCCCACTGGCGCTGCACTACGTCGGCGGCGGCAATCGAGACGCCGGCGTCGTCGTTGCCGGCGTGCAGTTAGGGCCGAACTCGGTGACGGTTCAGGGCTCGGCGACGCTGCTGGCACAGGTTGCCGCGGTGCGCCTCGACATCGCCCTGCCCGCCGAACCCAAGGCGGTCGATGAAATGATACGGCC
>JBAUZB010000192.1:0-36654 GCA_049585095.1 Candidatus Tumulicola sp. | reverse complement strand
GCTTTCTCGGACGATTTTCCGGTTTTCTGGGAGTCGGCTGCCGGATCGATCGTCGTCGACGTCGACGGCAATCGCTATCTCGACCTCTCGGCGGCATTCGGAGTCGCCAACGCCGGCCATGCCAATCCGCGCGTCACGGCTGCGGTCGCCGATCAAGCGTCGCGGCTGATGCACGGGATGGGTGACGTCCACCCGACGGCGGTGCGCGCCCGGCTGCTCGAGCGTCTCGCGCGAATCGTCCCGGGCAACGCCGGCAAAGCCTTCCTCGCCACGACCGGGTCCGAGGCCGTGGAGGCCGCGCTCAAGACGGCGCTGCTGGCCACCGGACGGTCGCGATTCGCATCGTTTCGCGGTGCGTATCACGGGCTGTCCCTGGGAACGTTACCGGTCTGCGGCTTAGACAAATTTCGCGAGCCGTTCGCGCAAGCGTTGGGTCCGAGCGCGGTTTTCCTCGATTATCCGAACGCCGGCAGCGGTATCGGCGTGCCGGCCGCCATCCAAAACGCGCGTGCAACGCTGACGGCGTGCGACGACGTCGCGGCGCTGATCGTCGAGCCGATTCAAGGGCGCGCCGGCTGCATCGTGCCGCCCGACGGATACTTGACCGGACTGCGCGAGCTCTGCGACGAGTTAGACATCCTGTTGATCGCCGACGAAATCTACACCGGCTTCGGGCGCACCGGCTGGTGGTTCGCGGTCGATCGCGAAGGCGTCGTGCCCGACATCCTGTGCGTCGGGAAGGCGTTGGGATCGGGATTCCCGATCAGTGCCGCGATCGGACGCGCGGCGATCATGGACGCGTGGCCGGCTTCGAGCGGTGAAGCGTTGCACACCTCGACGTATCTCGGCAACCCGATGGGCTGTGCCGCCGCGCTGGCAACGCTCGAGGAACTCGAAACGCGCAAGCTGCCCGAACGGGCGCGTTCGCTGGAACCGCTGGTGCGTTCGCACCTCGATGCACTGCGTTCGCATTCCGTCGTCGTCGACGTGCGCGGGCGGGGCCTGCTATGGGGAGTGCAGTTCGTGAGCGCGGCGGCCGCCCGGACGGTCGTCGAGCGCGCGCTACGCGCGGGGCTGGTTCTCTTACAATCCGGTGCCGCCGGCGACGCGATCGCGATTTCGCCGCCGCTGGTCATTTCCGAGCGGCAACTGACGCGCGCGCTCGTTCTGCTGGAGGCGGTTGTGGATGGATTCGAGTAGCTCGCCGGCATGAAGACGTATCGCATCGGTATCGTAGGCGCCGGGTTCGGCGTCGGCTCGCACTTGCCGGCCTTGCTGGCGCATCCACAATTCGACGTGGTGGCGCTGGCGTCGCCCTCGACCGCCGCGCGCGTGGCCGCGGAACGAAACGTGGCGTTTGCATTTCGCTCGTGCGCCGAGATGCTTGCGGGCTGCGAACTGGATGCCGTGACCATTGCGTCGCCACCGCACGCTCACGTCCACGACGTCTTGGCGGCGCTTGCGGCGCACAAGCACGTCGTTTGCGAAAAACCGTTCGCGCTCAACGTTTCCGACGCGGCCAAGATGGTCGCGGCCGCGCAAAGTGCCGGAACGGCGTGCGGCGTCGCACACGAGTTTCGATTCGTTCCACAAGCCCAGGCGCTTAAGCAGCTGATCGACAACCACCATCTCGATCCGCTACGCAACGTCGAGATCACGTATCTGCGCCGAATGTTGCACCGCCACGAAACGCGCCGCCGCGGCTGGTGGTTCCAGCGCGAACGCGGGGGCGGGCTGGCCGGTGCGATGCTGTCGCACATCATCGACCACGCCGATTGGCTCGCCGGCCGGGCACCGGCTCGCAGCACCGGTATCGTGCGAACCGCAAACTTGCAGCGGCGCGACGACGCCGGTGAGTTTGCCTCCGGCGTCGACGACGGGGCGTTCGCTTTGCTCGACTATGGTGACGGCCTGGTCGCGCGCCTGACCGCCGACGCAACCACCTCGGTCGACAGCTACACGTGCGCGGTCCACGGCGAGGATCGCACCGCGGTCGCGAGCGGCCCGAGCATCATCGACGTGACGCTGTACACGATCGACGCCGACGAAACCAACGAGTTGCAATGCAAGCCTTCACCCTACGCTGCCTTCGCCTCGATCAACGACAACGTCCCGTTGTTGATGGAGCTGTACGACGAGTTCGTTAAGAAGATCGAGGGAAAAGACGCCTCACTGCCCACGTTCGAGGAAGCGCTGGCGACGCAACGCGTGCTCGAATCGATCGGCTACGACGCGCCGACGCTACTGCCCGACGAGTAACGGCACCGCGCTGCGAACGCGTCCTTCACGGTCCGCCGCTGCGCAGCCGCCGCCACAGCAGTCCGAGGGCGTACGTCGTCGCCCGAGCTTGCACCGCATCGCGGTCGCCGCGAAAATGCACCTGCCACGCGCGGCCCCTCTCGTTTGCATCGTCGGTCGCAAACCAGACTAATCCGACGGGCTTGTCGGGGGTGCCGCCGCCGGGACCGGCGATGCCGGTCGTTGCGATGGCGACCTGCGCTCCCAAACGAGTGCGCGCGCCGCGCGCCATCGCGCGGGCGACCGGCTCGCTGACCGCACCGTCGCGCGCGATCAGCTCGGGATCTACGCCGAGCAGGCTCGTCTTAACGTCGTTGTCGTAGGCGACGATCCCACCGGCAAAGCTCCGCGACGCGCCGGGAACGCTCGTGAGGGCGGCCGCGATGCGGCCCCCGGTGCACGACTCCGCGACCGCCGCCGACCAACCGCGAGCTTGCAGCAGCGCGTTGATCGCGCTCTGCGGCGTCGAATCGTCGGCGCCGAAGACGTAACCGGCGAGACGTTCCTCGATGGCACCCTGCAGCGGCGCAATCATTGCTTCGGCCAGCTCCGGCGATGCGCTCTTGGCCATGATTTTCACGTCGGCGCGAGCGTCGTGCGCCAGCACGGCGATTTTCGGGTTCTCGGAACTGCGAAACAGCTCGTCGATGCGATGGTCGATTTCGGACTCACCGATGCCGATCGTATGGATCACGCGCGTGTAGATCGCGTCGCGCGGAGCGAAACGCTTCTGAAGAAACGGGATCAGTTTTTCCGAAAGCATCGGCTTCATTTCCCGAGGAACGCCCGGCATGCACGCCACGAACTTGCCGTCGCGCGCAAAGGCGACGAAGCCGGGAGCGGTTCCGTGCGGATTGTCCAACGGCACGCTGCCCTGGGGGATTTCGGCCTGCTTGCGGTTGTTCGGCCGCATCTCCCGGCCGATCGCCGCAAAGAATCGCTGCATTTGTTCCAACGCCGGCTCGTAGAGTTCGACTCCGAGTTCCAACGCGTCGCACACCGCCTCTTTGGTTACGTCGTCAATCGTCGGTCCGAGGCCTCCGGTAACGATCGCGCCGTCGCGCCGGTCGAGAACGTCGCGCAGGACCGCCGCGATCCGCTCTCGGTTGTCGCCGATCCCATGCGTCGCGAGCACGTCGATGCCGATCGCGGAGAGATGCCGCCCGACGAACGCGGTGTTGGTGTCGACCAGTTGTCCGAGCAACAGTTCGGTGCCGACCGCGATGAGCTCAACGCTCGCCATCGTCGTCGACCCACGCCGGAAGCGTAAACGCCACCTCGGCTTTGAATCCCTCGGCGGCTTCGATCATCGCGGCGCGCCGCACCGGCGCGTCGCCGGGCAACGGATGCTGCGCGCGCACCGCCTCGCGCATCTCCGCCAGACGTTCCACGAAGCGCACGAACCGCGTATCCATGGCCCTTTGCAGCGCCTCTTTGAGCACCTTTCCGACCCGCGGGGCCAAACCGGCGGTCGAAATCGCGACTCGTACCGGCCCCGCTTTGGCCACGGCGGCCATCGCCACGAAACCAAAACTGGGCTGATCGATGCAGCACAGCAGAAATCGATGCCGGTCGGCAAACGCGCGCAGCCGGCGCGAAAGCGCTGCGTCCTGCGGCGTCGAAATCACGAAGAATGCGCCGGCAACGTCGTGCTCGCGCAGCGCGCCGGGATCGGTGATCCGGGTAACGACGGCACCGGCTTCACGCAGCGATGCCGTCTTCTGGATGGCTTCCCGGTCGTCGGTCGCACCGATGACGACGCAGGGGCGGCCGTCCAAATTCAAACCGACCGGAAAAAACGGCTTGCGCACTCAGCGGCCGTCTCCGTTACGAGCCACGACTCAATAGTCCACCGGGCGAAGGTAGAACTCGTTGATCGCGGTGTTCGTCAGCATTGCCGTGGTGGGCAAGTGACGCTTCCAGTGGGTCGCGTCGACTCGGCCGCGAACGAGCGCCACCTCGTCGGGGGAAAACCCGTGTTCGACGAGCTGCGCGTCGCTGTAGCCGAGGAGCAGTTGCGCGAGTAACGCGTCGGCGCGCGCGTAGGTAATGCCGAGATCCGCCTCGTCGGTCTGATCCGCCTCGAGATCGGCGCTGGGAGCCTTTTCGACGAGCGCTTGCGGCACGCCGAGATAGCGCGCCAAGGCCCACACTTGCGTTTTAAAAAGATCGCCCAACGGGTTCACCGGCGGCGTATCGTCGGCGTGCCACGTGAAATATCCGAGCATTCGTTCGGTCTTGTTTCCGGTGCCGATCGGCAACGCCCCGAGTTTCGCCGATTGGTCGAAGAGCACGACCATTCGGGTGCGTGCCATCACGTTGCCGCGCCGGCGCCCGCCGGCATCCGGTTCGAATTGCAAGTAGCCGTCGACGGCGTCGCTGATGTCGATCGTGCGGCAATGCACCCCGAGCGCATCGACGACGAGCTGCGCGTCGGAAAGGCTGGCGCCGCTCGACGTTGCGTAGGGTAACCGAAACGCGAACACGTTATCGGCACCCAGGGCGCGAGCGCACAAGAAGGCGGTAACCGCCGAATCGACGCCTCCGGACAATCCGATGACGGCCCGCGGAATCTTTCGGCGCAGGAGCAGTTCGTCGCGCAGAAATGCCGTCAGCCACTCGGTCGTGACGGCGCAGTCGATTCCCGGCGAGCGCGGCGCTTCGCCGGGCGCGTCAACGATCGTGAACGTCACGCGCGCCTCGCGGCAAGGGAAGCTCGTCGTCGAGCAATAGATCCGGAAGCACCGCCTCTAGGTCGCCGAGCAGCGGGAGACCGGCGCGCGCCAGGTCGATTTCACGCAAGTCCAGTTCGGCTCGAACGACGCACGCTTCGGCCGCCGGGGCCCGTACCAGCACCGAACCGCGTGGATCGATCGCGCACGAGTTTCCGGTCATGCCTTTGCCGCCTTCGAATCCGGTCAACCCGGCGTACACGACGAAGACGCCGTGCTCGATTGCCGCTGCGATCAGCGTCTGGCGCCACTGGGTGACGCTTGCGAGTTCGCCGTCTCCGTCGATGCCGCGACCGGGCGACGCACTCGGAACGAGCAAAATACGCGCGCCTTTGACGGCCGCAAGGGTGGGAACGATCGCGTGCCAGGCGTCCTCGCAAATCAGGATCGCCATTTTGCCGAAGCGCGTTTCGAAAACGCCGAGCTTGCGACCGCGCGAGAGAAAGCGCTCTTCGTCGAACACGCCGTACGTCGGCAGGAAAAGCTTGCGATGCAAGTGCACGATCCGTTCGCCGTCGCGGTCGACGTGAACGTAAATCGCCGAGTTGTAATACGTTCCACCATCGTTCTCGAAAAATCCGGCCACGATGTCGGCTTCCGCCGCGCCGCGTGCGGCGCGCCACGTGCGCCCCAAATCGTGCGCAAAACGCGGCGCGCTCAATGCCAAATCGTAGACCGCGCCCTCGAGGAAGTATCCGGTGAACGCCGCCTCCGGAAAGACGACCAGATCGGTGCGGCCACCGGTGAGTTGCTCGAACGCTTCGCCGCCGGCGCGCAGGTTCTCGGCGTAGCGGCCCTTCGCCGGTTTCATCTGAACGATCGCGACGCCGAGACGATCCGGGCGCTCGCGCTCGGGGCTACCCTCGAACGTGGACACTCGTGGCCACTTCCAGTTGTTCGTCGCCCGGGATCTTCATGGCGAGCGCAGCCGCACACATTTCCGCCGGGTAGGTCCAAATTTCGGCAAGCGTAGGATGCAGGTGCGGAATTCGCATGAACTGGGCGACGGTGGCGTCGAAGTTCATCGCGACGATGACTTCGTGAATCAACTCGGAGCCTTCAGGACCGATGACGGCGGCGCCGAGAATGCGGCCGGTCTCCGGATCCGCCATCATCTTTACGAATCCTTGCGTCTTGGCTAAGCACTGCGCTTTTCCGTGTTCGGCGAAATCGTAGCGGCCGGCGACGTACGGAGTTCCCGCGGCCTTGAGTTGCTTCTCGCTCGCACCGACCGCCGCTACCTGCGGATCGGTGAAAACCGTGTGCGCCGAAACCAAGCGGTAGTCGGCCTTTTCGACGCCCTTCAAGCAGGCGTTGCGCGCGGCAATCTCACCTTGATAGATGGCAACGTGAACCAGCATGTATTCACCGGTTACGTCGCCGGCCGCAAAGATATTCGGATTGGTCGTGCGCAGCGACGCATCGACCTCGATGCCGCCGGCGGCACGATAGGCGACGCCGGCGCGGTCGAGTCCCAGGCCGGCGACGTTTGGAGTGCGTCCCAGCGCGTAGAAGATCTCTTCGGCCACGGCTTCGCGCTCGACGCCATCGGCCGCGTATCGTACGACCTTCTTACCATCGCGCCGGTACGCCCGCCGGAGCGTGGTGCGCGCGACGACGTCGATTCCTTCGTCGCGAAAGTACCCGGTCAGCGCATCGCCGACGTCGTCGTCGCTCTCGGTCAGCAGATGGCCGCTTCGAAGCAACATGGTCGTCGTTGCGCCCATTCGGGCCAAAAACTGGCCGAGTTCGCAGGCCGTATAGCCGCCACCCAGCACGATTGCCGACTCGGGAATGCGCTCGAACTCCAAGAGCGCGTCGCTGTCGACGTAGCCGCTCTCTTCCAGACCGTCGAGCACCGCCGGAGTAACGACGCTTCCGGTTGCAATCACGAACGTTTGCGACTCGACGATAATGTCGCCGCCCACCGACAGTTCGGTCGGCGAAAGGAACTGCGCGGCGCCGGCGTACAGCGGAAATCTCCCAAGTCCGTCGATACGGTAGTCGGCAAAATCTTTCACCAGCGCCCGCTTTCGTCGCGCGATGAAAGGCATATCGATGGAAACGTCCCCGGCCTCGATGCCCAAGGCTCCGGCGGTTCGTGCGTCGTGCAACGCATCGCTCGAAGCCAGGAGCGCCTTGCTCGGCATGCAGCCGCGCAATATGCAAAGGCCGCCGAGCGGTCCGTGATCGACCAGCGCCACGTTGCAGCCGAAGTCGTGGGCGGTGCGCGCGGCCGCGTATCCTGCGGAACCGGCGCCGACGACGACCAGGTCGTGGCTGTGACGCATCACGTTCCGTCCTTGGGGATCGGCTAGCGGCCGGGCGCCCGGGCGCCCAGCCGATGGATCGATTCGATGAACCGCACCGTGCCGGCGGAATGCACGTGAATCGAGTGAGTTCGAGCCTGATTGCCGTAAAAGCGCACGCCCCGTACGAGATCGCCGTCGGTAATGCCGGTGGCGCAGAAGATCACGTTGTCGCTTTTGACCAAATCGTCGATTTGC
The DNA here is from genome assembly GCA_049585095.1 of Candidatus Tumulicola sp. Lineage (GTDB taxonomy): Bacteria > Vulcanimicrobiota > Vulcanimicrobiia > Vulcanimicrobiales > Vulcanimicrobiaceae > Tumulicola. Next base: position 29,117 of record JBAUZB010000192.1, on the reverse strand, counting down.
AGCACGCGGTCGAGATCGCCGAAACCCATCGCGATCGCTCGGTCGGCTTCCTCTTGATTGCGCGGCTGCAAACGGCCCATGAAGTTTCCGCCCAAGCACTTGATCGCCGCCGCGGCGAGAACCCCCTCGGGCGCGCCGCCAGTTCCCATCGCGACGTGGATTCCGGTCGAATCGATCGCGGTGGCGATGCACGCATCGACGTCGCCATCGGAGATCAATCGAATCCGCGCTCCCGCCGAACGAACCTCGTGGATCAGTTCGGCATGCCGCGGCCGGTCGAGAATCACGACGCAAATGTCGTTGATCGGCTTTTCTAACGCGTTCGCGACCGCCTCGAGATTCTCCGACACCGGCGCGTCGATGTGCACGAACGGCGCCGCCTTTGCGCCGACCGCGAGTTTCTTCATGTACGAATCCGGCGCGTGCAGCAATCCGCCGCGTTCCGATATCGCCATGACCGCAATCGAATTCGGAAGGCCGTTGGCAACCAAATTCGTACCTTCGACCGGGTCGACGGCGATGTCGACCTCCTCGCCGCCACATCCGACTTCTTCGCCGATGTAGAGCATCGGTGCTTCGTCGCGCTCCCCTTCGCCGATGACGATGCGACCGGAGATATCCATCTCGCTCAGCGATTCGCGCATTTTCTCGACGGCCGCTCCGTCGGCCGCGTCGCGCTCGCCGCGCCCCATCCATCGCGATGCGGCTAAAGCCGCGCTTTCGGTCACTTTGACGAAGTCGAGCGAATGGACCGGATGATTGAAGACGGTATGCGCAGCCGAACGAGCCATAGCCCAGGCTACAAAGGGAAGTGAGCCATATCCTCTTAAAGTCAAGCCTCGCCGTGTCCGCCAGTACGCACCCACCACAGCCGTTGCGGTTTCGCCGGCCTCGTGTCGACGAGTTGCTCGCTTCGGGATGGACGCCGTTAGCGGCGGTGACCCTGAGCGGCCTTACGCTGGGCTTTTTTGCGTGGTATGCGCTGCTGGTTCCACTGCACAACGCGGGAATCAGCCAGATCGGCCTCATCGCTGCGGTGCCCTGCGGCGCCGCGGTTGCAATTGCGGCGTGGTTCGAATACGCGCGCTATTTTTCGCGGCGAGCCGGCACGACGCTGGCTCGCTCCCTGCAGTACGACGCGCTTGCGTGGGTGCCGTTCTTGCTGCTCTGGCTCACCTTCACGCTGCCGCCGGGGATCACGCACGGAGCGCGCTTGTTGCTCGTTGCCGGATCGCTGTTCTGCATCGTCAAAGTTTTGATCGCCGCGCGCTTCAACCAAACCGTTCGCGAAGTTCTCCTCGACTTCGTCGCGACTCGCGCCGCCATCATCGTGATCGCAGAACTTGCCGCCCTGATCATCGGACAGCGCGCCGGGACCCACGTGCAAGAGTCGCGGCACATGCTGCTGGCCGTCTGGGGACGGTGGGACGCCGTGCACTACATCGATATTGCGACCAAGGGCTATCAGGGAACCGACATGGCGTTCTTCCCGCTGTATCCTTTCCTGATACGCATCGTCGGCGCGTTCGCGGGCAACCATCTCGTCGCCGGGCTGCTCATCTCCAACGCCTCGTTCTTTTTCGGCTTGCTCTTTCTCTACAAGCTGCTCGAGCACGAATACGATCGGCCGGTGGCTCGCCGAGCGATTTTTTACGCGTCGATCTTTCCCTCGGCGGTCTTTTTTTCGGCGGTCTACACCGAGTCGCTCTTCTTCATTCTCACCGTTGCATAGTTGTACTACATGCGGTCGCACCGCTGGTGGCTGGCAGGCGCGATCGCGTTCTTCGCAGCGTTGACGCGGGTCGAAGGAATTCTACTGATCGTGCCCTTCGTGATGGAGTGGTACGCGCAATACCGCACGTCGCCGGGCCGCGGAGCCCTCAATCTCGCCGCCGTCGTGCTCATCCCCCTCGGGCTCTCGGTCTACATGGCCTACCTCTGGGTGTTGCGCGCCGATCCGCTCTACTTTTCGCACGTCCAGATACACTGGAACCGGCACCTCGCGTTTCCTTGGGTGAGCGTGATCAACGCATTCCTCAAGATCGCGCATGCCGGGACCGGGCAGCTCTTTGCGAACGAATCGCTGGAGATCGCCTTCACCGTGTTCATGATCGCCGTCCTAGTCGGTGGCTGGAACCGGCTAAGGCCTTCGTATATCGCCTACCTGGCGCTTTCCATCGTAGTGCCGATGTGCACGTCGAGCCTGATGTCGATGCCACGGTTCGCCTTGGTGCTTTTTCCGATGTTCGCCATCCTCGCGCGATGGGGCGACCGGCCGTGGGTGAACAACCTCATTCTTGCGTTCTCGCTGCCGTTGCTCGGATTGTTCACCGTGTTGTTCGCGGATTGGTATTGGGTTGCGTAACGGCATCCGGCAACCGCTGAGCTCGATCGCTCGGCGCCGCGGGGTTCGTCAATTCGTTAAATTCGGAATCGTGGGAGCGTCGGGGTTCATCGTAAACCTCGTCGCGTTCACGCTCTTGCAGCGCGTCGTGCCGAATCACGCGCGCCCGCTTCAGTACGATCTCATCTATTCGGCGGCTTTTCTCGCCGGCGGCGTCTCCAACTACTACCTAAACCGCATTTGGACGTTTCGCTCCACCGGTCACGCCGTCCGCGAGGGGGCGAAATTCCTGAGCGTTTCGATCGTCGCGCTTGCCGTAGGCTTGCTCGTATCGGCCGGCGTGAGTCCGTGGCTCGGCCACGGCCATAAAACCTGGTTCGTCGCAACCGTCGCCGGCATCTTCATTAACTTCTTTCTCAACAAATATTGGACGTTCAAAGACCTCCCGTAGCCGCGATCCCGGAGCGGTGGTGGCCGATCGGGCTGCTCGCAACCCTGCTGCTGGCGCTCGCGCTTCGCCTGCACGGCATCCACGATCCGATTCTGGATCATCCCGGATGGCGCCAGGGCGATACCGCCGCGATCGCGCGCAACTTCGCGCGCGTCCGGTACGACGTCATGTATCCGCAAACCTCATACAACGGACCGCCGCCGAATTACGTCGAGCTCGAGTTGCAAATCGTGCCGTTTTTGGCGGCGACCTTGTACAAGATTTTCGGCATACACGAGGTGTTTGGGCGTCTCGTGAGCGTGGCGTTCAGCCTGGCGACGGTGATGGTGCTCGCGTACTTCGGCCGCTGGCTCTTCCGTAGCTCGCTTGCGGGAATCATCGCCGCATTCTTCTATGCCACCTTTCCCGGCGCCGTTTACTACGGGCGCACCTTCATGCCGGACGCGGCCATGGTTTTCTTCCTTTCGGCAGCGCTCTACGCTACTACCAGGCTCCTCCTCGAAGACGCCACGCTGGCGCCGCGCCCCTTGGCACGCGCCGCGGCGCTCTTGGTGCTGGCGTACCTCGCCAAACCGGTTGCGGCGTTGGCGATCGTCCCGCTGGCCGCCGTCCTGTGGCAACGCGCGCGCACCGGACTGCCGACTCGGCCGACGGCGGCGGCGGTGCTCCTTTTGGTTCCGCTGCTGATCCTTTGGTTGTACGACCGCCGCATTGCGTCGTACGCCGAGTGGCACTGGGCCAGCGGCATTACACAGTTGCACGTCCTGCCGGGGCTGCGCGACGCGTTCGGCAGTTTTTCCGGCTTCGCCGCAAAATGCGTCGCGTTCGGTAACGCCGTCGACGCCTTTCGCGCAACGATGCTCGGAACGGCCGGTTTTCTCTGCTCGATCGGGGCGTTTGTCGCGCTTGGGTGGATCGCCGCGCGGAGCCGAACCCTCCTGTGGGCGTGGCTCGCGGCGGGACTGGCGTATGTTTTCATCGTCGTGACGGTCGAACGCGTCGACTACTACATGCTCCCGCTGGTGCCGCTGTGCGCGCTCGCCGCCGGCGGTGCGTTGGCACGCTTCGTCGACGGCGTTGGGGACGCCGATGCCGCACCGTTGGCGCGTTGGGCCGTGATTGCGCTGGTTCCAATTCTGGCCGCGGTCGTACTCGTGCAAGGACGAGCCGCCGTCGCCTCCTATTACCACTACAACGATCGGGCGTATCGAAATGCCGAGCTCTTGAACGCAACCCTCGATCGCGGTGCGCTGGTCGTCATCGGGCACTACGGACCCGACGTGCAATACTACATCGACCGTTTCGGCTGGGAAGAGGATCCGGCGTTATGGACGCCCTTCGACGAGGAAAGCGCCATCCGCAAAGGAGCACGCTATTTCATCTCCGTCGAAGACAACCGGCTGCGCCACAACGCCGATTTGTGCGCCTGGATGCAACGCTTCCCGGTTCTCGATGCGCGCGCGCCGTGGATCGTCTACGAAACCGATCCAGCTAAAGCGTTGCCCGGCGCCGAAGCGTTCTGGCGTGCCTTCCGCAACGCCGAACGCGCCGGGAACGGGCGCGCATTTCTCGATCGGCACCACGTTTGCAGCCCACAGCTCGCGTCGCGCTAGGGGCCGAGGAGGTCGTAGGTTTGCAATGAGGTCTCGAACGCGTGCGGCGCTACCGAAATGCTGCCGCGATACGGATAGTTCAGCGCGACCGCCAGAAACAGCACCAATGCGATCAGGAGGCCGAGCGCTCCGGTCATGAGCTGCTGCATGATGTTGCGCCGGAATCCGAACAGAAAGGTGAATCCGACGGTCAGCACCGCGCCGGCAACCAGGACGACCCACATGATACCGTTAATTCCGGTCGCGTCTTCCGAAAGGCGGCTGTCGCGATCGGTTAATGCCGTATTCATCGCCGCGAGCATCTGATCGTGCACGTCTTGATGCGATTGCGTCGTGACCGGCAAATTGCGCACGATCCGATCGACCTCTTCGAGCAAGACGTCGGCGGTGGGCGATTGCTCGCCGCGGCGCATCCGGGGCCATTCGTCCTCGAGTACGGCTTCGGTGTACGCACGGACGGCACGCCGCAGGGTCGCGCGCTGGGGAAACGTATCGGCGTCGCGATAGACCACCGCAAGCATTCCCGCCTCGTCGTAGGTGCGGGCCTCGGCCTGCTGAAAACGCTCCCAAACGCCGATCGTCACGAATGCCAGCAGCACCGCGTAAATCACCCCGATCACGGCCAGAATGAAGCCCGCTAAATCGTTGTGTTCCATTCGAATTTCGCGCGGTGCCACCTTGCCCACGACGTAACCAACTGCGACCGTCGCTACCAGGAAACCGCCGACGATCACGATCCCGGCGCCTGCCGTCGGCAACGATTCGATCCACTCAATCATGCAGAAATGCGCGACCTCACCGTGCTACGGCAGCGGCAATAGCGACGTCGTGTTCGACGTCGTGGATTGGGAAGTCTCCGGAACGCCGGACGTCACCAGTTGCCGGTACAGGATCAGATGGTTGCCGTTCTTGACGGTCTCGAGCTGAAGCTCGTAGCTTCGTTTGATCGCATCGATCAGGTCGTTGCCGTCGAAGGTAAAGCTGAATCGCTTGAGACTTCGCAGCAACAGTTTGTTCGTGACGTTGAGCTGCTCGTAAGAGCGCGCCAGCGCGACTCCGGCTTCGCGGTAACTCGGATAGTTGGAAATGACGATTTCGCGTTTGAGCCGCGCCTGATCGATCGTCCGCTTGAGGGCGGTCAGCCGAACGCTTTCCGGATCGACGACCAACCCGTCGTCGATGATGGCGAGCGCGTCGTCAAAACTACCCTTCGCATACTCCGCCTGAGCGAAAGCCGCGGCCGCGCGGACGTAGCCGGCCTGAGCCCGCGGATCTTTTGGATCGACGCGCAACGCCAACCGATACGCCAGCTCGGCGTCGCGCACGTCGCCGCGTTCGAGCGCGATCGCGCCTTGGTGTACCCGCGTATTGACGATCCACTGCTCGATCGAGCTCGCGCAGCCCGACAGCCCGATCGCGACGATGGCCGCAAGAATGACCTCACGCGCGCGCATTGGTTCTCATCCTCGGTTGACCAAATGCGCCACGACCTTGATGATTTCCGCCGCCGGCCACAGAATGAGCTGCGATAAGAGCCATCCCACGATTGCCGTCACCGAAAGGTAGAACACCATCGACTTCACTTCCTCGTGGGGCCGCTCTCCTTTGACCGCTTCGTCGACGATGATCGACGACGTCGGGTCGACGAACAGCGTAAACGCAATCGTGCCGATCCCGTTGATGATTCCGGATATGCCGATGGCGGTGCGAGCCACGTTGATGTCCAACACGCTGGCGTAGTACGCGGCCACGACGCCGATGGCGTAGACGCCGGTAACGACGACGTTGAATACCAGCAACCGCCGAGGAATGCCGCGGGTCGAGAACGCAAAGATTTCGCGGTAATGCGGCACCCGGATTCGCTGAAGAATCGCTCCGACGACGCGCGGATCGAACAGGCGCAACATCGAATGGGGCAGCGACTTCGTACGTTCGAACGAGCGGACGCCGCGAACGTACATGAACGTGAACATCGGCAGCAGCAGGCTTCCGATTACCGTTCCTACGGTACCGGCGATGATGATCGCGCGCAGTTGCCATTCGAAGGTATGCTGCACGGCCACGATGGCGGCCACGCGATCGGCTCCGAGCGCGTGCAACGGCGATCGGGGCAGCAGCACCTTGATCGAATTGCCGGCGGCGTCCGCGAGCGGGCCGAGCATCAGCGTGTACACCAGCGTCGCCAACCGGCTGGCGGTCACGAAGAGGTTGAACAGCGAGATCGACGTCGCGATCCGTCCGGTGCGGACTCCGGCCAGGCGCGCGGCATACGCTCCGATCTGAATCGCCTGCACGATCGCGTTGACGACCAGGGCGACGACGAGTTGCCACGTCCAGAACGGAAGTCCCGTCAGAGCTAGGGTCGCGCTAGGCGGCGTCACGGTTCCACGCAATCGCCGACTCGTCGACCGGGCCGATGATGCATAGTCCCAAGTTTTTATCCGACAGAAGTTCGCTCGCGAGTTCCTGCACTTCGCCGGCCGTTACCGCATCGATCCGCTGTTCGATCTCCTCGGGCGTCACCTGGCGGCCGAGTGCGAACTCGTTTCGTCCGAGACGAATCATGCGGCTCGACGTCGACTCGAGCGACAGCGTCAAGTTCCCTTTGACGTGCTCTTTGGCAAGGCGCAGCTCGTCTTCGGCGATTCGAATAGTACGCGCGTTGCCGAACTGCTCGACGATGAGATCGATGCACGACTGCACGTTCTCCGGCGACGCTCCGGCGTACACACCGAACAAGCCCGCGGCTCGATATGCGGCTTGGAACGAGTAAACGGTGTACACCAGGCCACGCTTCTCGCGGATCTCCTGGAAGAGACGGCTCGACATACCGCCTCCCAAAACGGTGTCGAGTAACGACAGCGCGTATCGCCGTTCGTCGCGGACCGAGAGGCCGCGGGTTCCCACCACGACGTACGCCTGCTCGGAATCCTTGTGTCGCACCAGCCGGTCGGGCGTCGTGCTCGGCGCCTCCGGTTGCGGTACGATGCACGTTCCACCGAACGATCCGAACTCGCGGTTGACCAGCTCGACGAACTGGTCGTGATCCACGTTACCGGCGGCCGCTATCACCACCGCGTTGGGCGCGTAGTGACGCTGCATGTGCGCCCGCAAATCCTCCGGAGAAAACCCCACGATGGTATCGACGAAACCGATCGTCGGCTCCCCGAGATTGGCGCCGCTCCACATCGTCTGCAGGAACAAGTCGTGAATCAGTTCGTCGGGCGAGTCGTCGTACATCTTGATCTCTTCGAGCACGACTTTTTGCTCTTTACTCAACTCGTGCGGATCGAACGTCGAGTGGAGAAACATGTCGGCCAGCACGTTCATCGCCAGGGGCGCGTGACGGTCGATGACTTTGGCATAGTAGCAGGTGGTCTCTTTGTCGGTAAAAGCGTTGAGGTTGCCCCCGACGCCGTCCATCGTTTCGGCGATCGCGCGCGCGGTTCGGCGCTCGGTGCCTTTGAACAGCATGTGCTCGACGAGGTGGGAGATGCCGCGCTGCTCGCGCGTTTCCAGCGACGATCCGACGTCGGCCCAAATCCCGATCGTGACCGACCGAACCGCCGGCATCGCCTCGGTCAAAACCCTGATTCCGTTGGGAAGCGTCGACTTACGATACATCAGTTAGTGCCGTCTTTCTTGAAGGCGGCGCGCGCCCATTCTTCGTCCCAAAATACGTCGCCGGCGGTCGTCCGCTCGGCACGTGCCGAGAGTTGTTCGGCCGATTCGCCTCGCCGCGCCGTAAGGCTGAACACCGTACGCGAGGTCGGCTTCGCCAAATCGCCGCTGACCACCACACCCTTGGCGACGTCGATGGGAACGCTGGTCCACACGTCGACCTCCTCTGCCGCGGGAGCGGCGGCGAAAGCCCGCTCCACTAGAGCGGCGACTTCGCCGACGAACTCCTCTCGGGTCAAGGCTGCGTGAAACTTCACTCCCCAAAGACGAATCCCGACGATGAGATGACCGCCTATCTCGTTGGCCGATATCTGGCTGACCTGCGCCGGCCAGGTCGATCCGAAGACGTTTTCGCCGATGCGCGTCGCGACGTCGATTCGGTTGCCGGCCGCGCGCGCCGATGCATCGAGATCGGCAACCGACGGCACCGCCGCCGATCCGAGCCCGCCGGTGAGGGCGACCGCGAGACCCAGGGCCGCGCCCGACCGCTTAATACGACTGCGCAAAATACGCATTCACCGTGGCAGGTTCGCCGCATGCGACGCATTTCGTCTCGCCCGCATTCACCAGCGGCCGTAGATTGCGGGTGGTAGCGCCGGTTTGCGCTTTGATCCCGGCTTCGCAAACGGCACGCCCGCACCACGGAATGTCGATCATGCCGCCGCGGTCGCGGCACAGAGCCAAAAACGAGTCGCGGTCGCCGGCGCGCACGGTGTGTTCGTGCAGGAACGCCTTCGCCCGTTCGTAGAGCGACCGCTGGATATCTTCGAGCAGGTCCGGAAGGGCCTGCGCGAGAGCCTCGAGTCGGACGGTCGTCTTCTGGTCGCTTTCGCCCTTTTCTCGATCGCGGCGCACCAGGACGGCGGTGCCGGCATCGACGTCGCGCGGGCCGATCTCGATTCGCACCGGCACGCCGCGTAAATCCCATTCGCTATATTTCCAGCCCGGCTGCTGGTCGCGCTCGTCGACACGAATGCGGAATCCCGCTTTCGTCAACTCGCCGGCCGCGGTGCGACAGCAATCGACCGCGCGCCGGTCCTGCGAGCGCACGATCGGCACGAAGACCGCTTCGAGCGGCGCCATCTTTGGCGGAATGCGCAGGCCGCGATCGTCGCCGTGGACCATGATCAACGCTCCGAGCATCCGCCACGACATCCCCCACGAGGTCGTGTACACGTGCTTGATCCGGCGATCCGCATCGGCAAACGTAATCTCGTACGCTTTGGCAAAGTTCTGACCCAAGTCGTGCGAGGTCGCCGACTGGAGCGCGCGGCCGTCGGGCATCAGCGCTTCGATCGAAAACGTCTCGACGGCGCCCGGAAAGCGTTCACTCTCGCTTTTGATTCCCGCATACACCGGAACCGCCGCCACGTTTTCGGCAAAATCGCGGTAAATCTCGAGCATGCGCAGCGTCTCCTCACGCGCTTCCGACGCGGTCGCGTGCGCCGTGTGTCCCTCCTGCCAGAGAAACTCCATCGTGCGTAAGAACGGCCGGGTGGCTTTTTCCCAGCGAACGACGTTGGCCCATTGGTTGATCAGGACCGGAAGATCGCGATAGGATTCGATCCATTGCGCGTACATCGTCCCTACGATTACTTCCGAGGTCGGGCGAATTGCAAGCGGTTCCGACAATTCTTCACTGCCGCCGCGCGTTACCCACGCGACTTCGGGAGCGAAGCCCTCGACGTGCTCGGCTTCCTTGAGGAGCAAGTTCTCCGGAATGAACAGCGGAAAATACGCGTTCTCGTGACCGGTCGCTTTGAAGCGCGCGTCGAGGTCTTGCTGAAGACTTTCCCACAGCCCGTACCCGTAGGGGCGCAACACCACGCATCCGCGCACCGGCGAGTACGAGACGAGCTCGGCCTTGAGGCAGACCGCGGTGTACCATGCGGACAGGTCGGCCGCTTTTGGAGGAATCTCCTTAACGACGGCCGGCGCGACGGCTTCGGACATGACCGGCCCCGCTTCGTGCGCTCGACGCTGCCCGCCTCCACTTGAACGTGCGAATCCGCGCTTCGCGCTCCTCGCCCCCGTCGGCAAAGCCGTCAAGGCGCCCTGGCCTTCCGCCACTCTACGTCCGGGTATCGTCGCGCTTGCGGCGAAGCCCGAGCATCATGCCGAAGCACACGCGCATCTACACTCGGACGGGTGACGACGGCACGACCGGTTTGGTCGGCGGTGAGCGCGTCAAGAAAAACGCGATCCGGATCGAAGCGTACGGCACGGTCGACGAACTTTCCAGCACGATCGGCGTGGCGCGCGCGTCGTTGCGACCGATTCGAGACGGGTCGCCGCGAGCCGCCCGGCTTGACGGCTGGCTCGCGTGGACCCAGGACGTCCTCTTCAATCTCGGGAGCGAACTCGCTACGTTGCCCGACAATCGGCGCGAAGGCATGCCTTTGATCGACGCCGGCCAGATCGCCTCGCTGGAGCGCGCGATCGACGAAGCCGAACGCGATCTCACGCCGCTCAACGCGTTCATTCTTCCCGGCGGGTCCCAAGCCGGGGCCCAACTGCACGTTGCTCGGACGATCTGCCGCCGCGCCGAGCGCCGGCTATTAACCCTGCACGAAAGCGCTACGAGCGTTTCGCCGCAATCGATGCAGTACCTCAATCGCCTTTCGGATGCGCTCTTCGTGTGGTCGCGCTGGATCAACGACGAACTGAGGGAACCCGAATATACCTGGAACCCCACGACGTCGCCGCCCGGTCCCTTGGCCTAGAAGCAGGGAGGGCTGGTTTTACTCCAGTTCTAGGAGCCGACGGTCGAAGTTTGCTGCGGCAAATGAGACCCGAGGCGACGACGAAATGGAGAAAACCAGCCCTCCCTAGATTGAGCGGGTGAAGACGAAGACCACTTTACTTCCTTGCAGCGTGTAGGCGTTGGTCGTGATCATGGGTTGACCCGGCAGCGTCCCATACAAGATTCCTCCGCCGACGATGGTGAACGGCGTGCTGTAGACGTTCGTGAGGTTGGTTCCGTACAAGCCGAATTCGTAGCCGTTGCGGCGATACGCGACGTGCGCGTCGAGCGTCGCGTACGGCGTGCGGTTCAGCTCGTTATAGCTGCCTTCGTAGTTGACTTGCGCCCCGTAGACGAGCCCGTTTTCGACGTTGCGGTCGAATCCAAAGTACGCCTTGTGCAGCGGTTGCCCGAGCGTTTGCTCGTTGAGCACCAGCGTCCCGTCCTGAATCTCGGGCGGAACCGCGGTTAGGAACGAGCTGTCGACGCTCCATCCGGCGCGCAGGCGGAAATCGGTGCCGAGTTGCTGTTCGGCGCGCAGATCGATGCCCCGATAGATCCCGTTGCCGGCGTTGACCGGGTAACTTAACGGGCACATCAGGTTGGGGTGTTTGTCGCTTTGGCAGTGGGGAATCGGCTCCACGTTGAGCTGATTGGCCGGGGCTCGAAGATTCGATTGGTACACGTCGGCCGAGAGGTGCAACTGGCGCCCGTGCCGGCCGAAGATCTGCTCGAACCCGACGTCGTATTCGGTCGCGTGGTCGGGTTGCAGGCTCGCGTTTCCGATGTAGATGATGCCGCCGACGGGTACTCGATCCGCCGGCGGAAGCACTACGAGTTCCGAAAGCTGCGGCGTTTGGAAGGTCGTCCCGATCGACGCGCGCACCGCGGTGTTGCCGGAGGGCGTCCAAACGACGCCGGCCCGCGGGTCGAAGCTGGTGCCGAACGTACTGTAGTTGCTATAGTATCCGGCCAGCGAGTAATGCCACTGGCTGGTGGGGTCGCCGTTGTAGCGTAACACCATCGAGCGCGAGGTCTGCGAGAGACCCAGCGTACTGACCGGAGGACCCTCGTCGTCGTCGTTGGGTGCAAAGGCGTCGGGTCCGACCGGAACGTGACGCAGTTCGGCCGTAACTTGGCTCTGGACGTAATTCGTCGTGAGCGTTTCGGTTCCTAAGTCGTACTTGAACGACAGCAGGCCCGCGGGGAAGCGATGGTCGAGTTCGAGCCAGTCGTCGCCCAAGAGGTCGCGTTGATTGTAGAGGTACGGTTGAGCGCCTTCTCCCGGTCCGGCGATCGATTGTGAGTTGAGCGACGTCAAATGACTGAGCTGCAGCATCGTCGCCGGGGCCCCGTCGATTTTTTCGTTGCCCAGCGGGAGCTGCGCGTCAAAACCGTAGTTGGCTTGATGCGCCGCCAGCGTCGTCCCGGCGAAGCTCTGATAGCCCCCGAGCGGCGGAAGATCGAATGGTTTGACCTCGGCGGGAACCGCATCGTCGTCGCCGCCTCCTCCGGTGAACCCGGCAGGCGTGAAGGTCGTCAGCAGGGCCGAATCGTCTTTCGTAATGGCCTGGTCGCGAAAGTTGAGTTGCAGGTACCCGTAACCCTGATCGCCGCCGAGCTGATACCGGAGTTTGCTCAAGAACGAAGTTCCGTACGAGTTGCTGCCGACCGACTGCAGCGTTTCGTCCCGCGCCGGCGGGGCGCCGGCATCCGGCGGCGCGAGCACCGACTGGTTCACCGAGCCGTTCGAGGACGCGCCATGGTACGACATCGCGTATCCGAAACGTGCATCGGAACCGGTTGCCTGCACGGTTTCGCCGTAGCTTCCGTACGAGCCGCCGAAAGCGCGCAACAGCGCGTGCGGGGTCAGCGTCGGCTGGAGCGTCTGAACGTTGATGGCACCGCCGATCGTGTTCGGGCCGACCAGCGATGACGGCGCGATCCCGTAGACCAGTTGAACGTCTTGCAGCGCCGCCGGATCGAGCAGCGATAGATCGAAATCGCCGGTGTTTCCGTTGTTCACTTGATGCCCGTCGATGTCGACCAGCGTTTCGGTCGGGTCCGGTCCGCGCAGCGCGAAACTGGCGGTCGCGTTGCTTCCGCCACCAAGGGGAATTACCGGCGTCGTTGCGAGTTGATTCCAGATCATCGACGATACGGCGGTGACGCCGGCCGCGGCCGCATCCTGCGCGCTCAGGATCACGCTTGGCGCCGATGCGGTCGAAACGGTTTCGCCGGCCGACGCGCGGACGTGGCCGATGACGGTGAGCGAGTTCGTGGTCGCCCGCGAGAGCACGATCGTCAGTTGTGCGTTACCCGAACCGATGGTGACGGTCTGTTGCGATACCGGGGCGTATCCCGGCGCGACCGCGTGCACCGCATACGTCCCGCCGGCTACGTTGGGCATTGAAAATCGGCCTTGCGCGTCGCTGCGAGCGGTTTGCGCGCGCCCCGAGCCTGAGAGCACGACCGAAGCGCCGGCAATCGGCGTTCCGTCGTCGGCCGAAACTATGCCGGTGACGTCGACGGTGGCCGTCTGGGCGACGCCCACGCCGGCACACGTCATCGATAGAGTGAAAAATGCGAGCGTCGCGCAAAGCGTGCGCGTACGCTCAATGAGCTTACTCATCGGGGACCTTCCGTTAGCGGCTAGAGTAAATGAAGGGTTAGCCGGAAACGGGACACGGGGGCCCGCGCTTGCGTTCCTGCCGCGAAAGCAGCAGCGCGCGGTTGACGGTGCGCGATGCGCCGAAGCGGCGCTGCGCGCGCGGAAGCGATTCGGAGATCGCCTTGAGATTGAAAACGGCGACGATGAACGCCGCGATCGGCGCTTCGTAGCGTGCGACGAACCGCACGACCCGATGGACGAGCGCGCCGCAGAGCGCGCCCGCGAACGCGGCAGTACCGGCGCCGAGCGCGACCGAACCGCCGAAGAGATCGCCCACGTCCTCGATGCGGCCGCTCAGCAAGCAGTCGAAGGACTCCATCGCCACCAACGCGACGATTGCTACGGCGGCCGAAGCGAGCGCGAAACGCAGCGGGTTGCCGAGCGCATCGCGGACCGCTGCCAGCGTCGAGGTGGTCGACGAACAGCGCCGGTCGAGGATATCGAAAATGGCCTTTACGGCGCCGGCGAGCAGCGTGACGCCGACGATGGCCAGCAACAGGGCGCGCGAATGATGCGCGATTCCGTCATACGCGTCGCGGGCTAACAAATAGTCGCCCGCGACGTCGATGACGACGTGGGCGACGGCGGCGGCGAGTGCTCCGGCGACCGCCACGAGGCACCAGCGCAGCGCCCGTTGGGTCGAATGCATTCGACCGCGACTTTGGCGCGGCGGCGGCATATCCTGCGCGGGGGAGCGGGCCAGCTTGCTTGCGAAGCCCGGCCGCATGTCGTTCGTATCCGAGTTGTTCGCGACCACCAACGTCGACAAGCTACGCGAGCTCGGACGGCGCAAGATCCTCCGGCGAGCGCTCTCGGCCAAGGATCTCGTCGCCATCGGCCTGGGCACGATGATCGGCGGCGGCATTTTTACCACAATCGGCACCGGGGTCAAGGGCGCCGGTCCCGCCGTCATCGTGTCGTACCTGCTGGCCGGCCTAACGTCGTTCTTCGCCGCGCTCTGCTACGCCGAACTGGGAGCGATGGTCCCGGTCGCCGGCAGCGCCTACACCTATGCCTACGCGACCTTGGGCAAGCTCTTCGCGTGGATCATCGGATTCGCGCTGATCTTCGAGTACGGGATCAGTGCGGCGCCCGTCGCACAGCAGTTTTCGGCGTCGATCCAAGACGTTTTCAAGAGCATCGGCCTTGCGTTACCGGGATGGGCGCAACAGTCGAACCTGATCGTCAACGGTCCGTGGTGGAACCCAAGCAGTTGGGATCTCTTACACTCGCAATACGACGTGGTGGGAGCGATCTTCGTCATCGGACTCAGCGTGCTGCTTTCGGTCGGCATCCGCGAATCGGCGACCACCAACAACGTCTTCGTCGTCTTGAAGATTTCGGCTCTGGTGGTCTTCGTTGCCGCCGGCATGTTCCTGTTTCACGCCGCAAACCTGCGCCATTTCAATCCAATCGGATGGGGCTCGCTGCATCCGTTCGGCGGCATGGCGGACTACTCGTCGTCGGCGCAGCCCTACGGAATCATCGCGATTGCCGCTTACGTCTTCTTCAGTTACATCGGATTCGACACCGCGACTACGACCGCCGAGGAATGTAAGAATCCGCAGGTCGACGTTCCCACGGGCGTCATCGGCGCACTCGCGATCGGCACGGTGATTTACTGCGCGACGGCGATCGTGCTGGTGGGATCGGTGCCATGGAATCAAGTCCCGATCAAGAACCCGCTGGTCTACGCGCTGGCGCCGCTGCATTTGCCGATTTTGAACTGGGTCATCACCATGGGCGTCTTAGCCGGCACCACCAGCGTCGCATTGAGTTCGCTGCTCGGCCAATCGCGAATCTTTTACGTCATGGCGCGCGACGGGATGCTGCCTCCGGCCGTCGCGGTGATTCACCCGCGCTTCAAGACGCCGCTGCGGACGACGCTGATCACCGGCGCCGCCGTCGCCGTGTTGGCGCTCATCGTTCCCCTGAACAATTTGCTGAATCTGGTCAATATCGGCACGCTGATCGCGTTTACGGTGGTGTGCTCCGGAGTGCTGTACCTGCGCAAGCGCAAGCCCGACCTGCCGCGCAGTTTCCGAGTTCCCTTCGTTCCGTTGTTTCCGATCCTGGGAATCGTGTTCTCGCTTTTCCTTGCCGTCTTCGGGCTCTCGCGGGCGACCTGGACGTGGTTCCTCATCGCCTTGGTCGCCGGTCTCATCTTCTTCTTCTCGTACGGCTTCCGCAAATCCGATCCGGACAACGTCGTTCCGGTCGAAGAGCCCGAGGGCTTGGCCGAATCACCCTGAGGAACGACCGCGCCGCAGGTGCGTGGCTTCCGGCACGCAACGATTGCCACACCGTTTGCCGATTTTGAAAGGATCACCCGATGAAAAAATTCCTTTGGTGCGCTGCATTCGCGGCCTCGGCCGGTGCGCCGTGGGCGGCACAGGCATACCCAGCGACGTCCGCATCGGCGTACGGTGCAGGACCGCACGGATACGACTGGGCGATTGGAACGTGGTCGTGCACCAACGCCATGCCTTCAGCGATGGGCGGCCCCAACAAACAAACCCTGGTCGTGACGCGAGCCACCAGCGACGCGCTCCTCTATCACAGCACCGGCACGAACTTCGATAACTCTTGGTACAACGTGTACGTGCCCAAGACGCAGTCGTGGGTGAGTCCGTTCATCCTCGCCGATGGGAGTTACGGCACCGAGTCGACGCATCAAACCGGGGCGAAAATCGTTTGGACCGGCTCGGCCTTCGACCCCTCGGGAAAGATGATGCACGTTCGGGATACGAACACCATCAGCGCCACCGAGTACGGCGACTTAGGCGAATTTCAGTCCGGCAGCACCTGGAAGACCCAGTACAAAGTCACTTGCACGAAAGCCTGAGCACGGCGGCGCCGGCGCGGCGAGGTGGGACCGTTACTGCGTTGGACTGGTGGTTCGCGGCGGCACCGCGGCTTGACCGATGCCAGGCGTGAGCACGTCGATGCGGGCCGTGCGGCGATCGTAACTCGCGCGCACGTCAAAAGCAGTTGCGACGGCTCTCAACTCGACCATCACGCGGCCACGCACGCGAAACGGCGGATACTTGAGCGTCAACGGCATGCCGTTGATGCTGGCGTGCGTGTCGCCCACGGTCAGCCGCAGCGTTTGGTTCCCGCGCACGACCTCGACCCGGCCGTCACTCTCGCCCGGCAACGTCTCGGCCCCCAGCGCGTCGGCCATCGAGCGAACCGGGACGAAAACGTGGTCGACGGCGGCGACCGGCGAAACGTCGGTGTCGACGTGCTCTCCATCGACCATCATTTCAATCGGGCGCGAGAACGCCAGCAGGCCCGAAACGAACACCGCTGCCGCCGAAACGGCCGCTAACGTGCGCCAACTCGGTGCCCGGTACGTCATGCTTGCGCGCCGACCTCGTGCAGGTAGGCCGGATACTTTTCAACGATGACCTTTTCGATCTCCAGCCGGAGCTTTCCAAGCAACTCGCTTTCGGGATAGGTCCCGACCAGCTCGCCGGCGCGGTATATCGCCCCCTTGCCCTTGCCGCCGGCAACCCCGACGTCGGCCATCTTCGACTCGCCCGGGCCGTTGACGACGCAGCCCATCACCGCCACCTTTACCGGCGCGCTATACGACTTCGCGATGGCTTCGACCGAACGTCCGAGTTCGAGAACCGATATCTCGGCACGCCCGCACGACGGACACGCGGTAATCTCGAATCCTTTTTCGCGCAGGCCGAGCGATTTCAAGATGCTCCAGCAAACCGGGACCTCTTCGATCGGATCGTCGGCCAGCGAAACCCGCAGCGTATCGCCGATGCCCTCGAACAGCAAAATGCCCAGGCCTATCGACGACTTGATGGTGCCGTCGCGCAACAATCCGGCTTCGGTGATTCCGAGGTGCAAGGCATAGGGCGTCCCACGTTCGCGCAGCCTTCGATCCATAAGCCGGTACGCTTGGACGGTCGTCAGAACGTCGTGTGCCTTCAGCGAGATCGCGATGTCGGTATGATCGTGCTCCTCGAGCATCGCGACGTGCCGCAACGCCGACTCGACCATGGCCTCGGCGGTATGCCCTAACGTTTTTTCGAGATCCGGCGCGAGCGAGCCCATATTGACGCCGACGCGAATCGGTATCGCGCGCGCCTTGGCGGCGGTCACGACTTCGGCGACCTTTTTGGGATCGCGGATGTTTCCGGGGTTGAGGCGCAGTTTCGCAACCCCCGCTTCGATGGCCGCAAGCGCCATTTTGTGGTCGAAGTGAATGTCGGCGACGATCGGCACCGGCGAGCGATGCACGATCGCCGGCAGCCCGGCCGCGTCGGGCGGATCCTTCACAGTGACGCGAACGATTTCGCACCCTTCCATCGCCAGGCCGTAGATCTGCTCGAGCGTCTTGTCGGCGTCGGCGGTGTCGGTCGTCGTCATCGATTGAACCGCGACCGGGTGATCGCCACCGATCCACACCGATTTCGCGTCGGCTTTCCCGGTCTTGTTTTGCAAGAAGATCGCTTTGCTTTGGCGGCGCAGGCGCAGCATTACATCACCCCGCTACCGCTGGCGATCCGAGCGATGTCGTGGAACGCGACCAGGAGCATCAAGGCCATGAGGGCGGCAAAACCGGCGATGTGCACCATCGCCTCTTTCTCGGGATCGACCGGCTTTCCGCGAATCAATTCGGCGACGATGAAGGCCGCGCGCCCGCCGTCCAACGCCGGAATCGGCAGCAAATTGAAGAGTCCCAACGCAAACGAAATCGTTGCCGCGAGCCAAAGGTACGGTCCCCAACCCCAGTCCTCGACGGTGGCGGCGACCTGGCCCATGCCGATGACGCCCGAAATTTGAGGGGCGTACTTGGTGAAGTGCGTGACGAGCAGCACGATACTGCCGACGGTTTGGTCGGCGATATTCCGGAACTGCCCGCCGCTTTGCCGCAACGCTTCTACCAGGCCGACGCGCTGATAGGCCGGTACCGGCGAGAATCCGATGCACCCCCATTTTTTGCCCGGCACCGGACACGCCGCCGGCGTCACGTAGATTTCGGTGCGGGCGCCGTTGCGCACGTAGACCAAGTCGAGCTTCTTGCCGAGCGATCCATGGATCGTATCGACCAGCTTCACGCCGTTGTTCACCGGAGCGCCGTTGAGGGAAACGATTCGATCGCCCGCTTGTAAACCCGCAACCGCCGCCGGCGAGCCCTGCACCAGGATGCCCACGACGGGTTGCGTCTCGTTGCCCGCAACCCCGAAAAGGAGCGCTCCGATCAGCAAGATGCAATAGCAGAGCACGAAGTTTGCAACCGGCCCGGCCAGCACGATCGCCAGTCGTTGCCACGCCGGTTTGGCTTGAAAGTTGTCCTGTTCGATCTGCCGTGCAACTCGGAACTCGCGTTGCTGTTCGGCCTCCGAGGTTTTGCCGTCCTCACCTTGCATCGCACAGTAGCCGCCGATCGGCAGTGCCCGCAGCGAGTACAGCGTTCCGCTTCGCGGCGAGGTCCAACCAAGAAGTTTCGGACCCATTCCGACGGAGAATTCGTTGACTCGCACGCCGCCGCGCCGCGCCACGATGAAATGCCCGAGCTCGTGCAAAACGACGAGAACCGAGAGCATCACCAGGAAAGTGACGACCTTTTCGGTTCCGATGAGGTTGGCGATGGTCACGACGGTCCTTCGATCTGGTGTATCAGCGTTGCGGCAGCTTGGCGAGCTCTCCGGTCGGCCGCGCGAATGCTCTCGAGCGTGGGTTCCCCGTAGTCGACCCGGTCCATCGCGCCTTCAATAATACCGGCAATGTTCCCGAAAGCGATCCTACCTTCGACGAATGCGGCGACGGCGACTTCGTTGGCGGCCGATAAGACCGCCGGCGCCGTTCCACCGGCCGCGAGGGCCTCGTACGCCAGCCGCACGCACGGAAACCGCTCGGTATCGGGAGCCTCGAAGTCGTAACGCACGGAACCTTCATTGGGTTTCGCGCCGAGCGCTCGCAGGGTATCCGGCGACTCGCCGGTCCGCCGCGACTCTCCGTCAAACCCAAAGCACAGCCGCTGCGGGTAGCTCAAGGCAAAGCCGATGGGGAGGCGCATGTCGGGTGCGGCCAACTGTCCCTTGACGCTTCCGTCGGTAAAGACGACGAAGCCGTGGGCGATCGATTGCGGGTGAACCACGATGCGCACTCGTTCGCCGGGTAAACCGAACAGCCGGCTCGCTTCGATGACTTCCAAACCCTTATTCATCATCGTGGCGGAGTCGATCGTGTTTTTGGTCCCCATGCGCCACGTCGGGTGCGCCATTGCTGCCGCCAGATCGGCGTGCGCCATTTCCTCCCGCGAAGCGCCCCAAAACGGACCGCCGGACGCAGTCAGCACGATCTCGGCGACGCCGGATCGCTCTTCGCCGATCAGACACTGAAAGATCGCACTGTGCTCGCTATCGACGGGCAGCAGCAGTGCCCCGGTTCGCGCGGCGGTTTTCGTCAGCGGCTCGCCGGCCGCGACGATCAGCTCCTTGTTGGCAATCGCAATCGAAATGCCGCGTTCGACGGCGGCAAACACGGCATCGAACGCGACGGCGCCATCGGTCGCCGCTAGCACCACGTCGGCACCGCTCTCGACGGCGACGCGCATCAAGCCGGCGGCCCCGTCGGCGGCGGTGGTCGCCAAAGCGCATCCAAAACGCGCCGCCTGCTCGGCGAGGAGGCCGGCATTGCGTCCCGCGGCGAGCCCAACGACTTCGAATCGATCGGGATAGCGCGCGACCACGTCCAGCGCTTGAGTTCCGATCGAGCCGGTAGAACCGAGAACGGCGACGCGTTTACGTTTCAATAGTAACCTAGACGCCAAGAATACCCAGCAGATGCAGCGTCGCAAAGAACGCGACTCCGCCAAAAAGATACGAGTCGAACCGGTCGAGCACGCCGCCGTGACCCTGAATCATGTCGCCGGCGTCCTTCACCCCCGCGTCGCGCTTGAGTCCGGATTCGACGAGATCGCCGGCCTGCGCCGCGATGCTCGTCAGCAACCCGAGAACGCCGCCCTGCCACCACAACAGATGCAGTTGCGGCAGCCGCGTCGCGGCGATCGCGAACGCCGTCACGACGGCCAGCGACCCCAACGAGCCCTCGACGGTTTTTCGCGGCGAAACCTTGGTCAGCTGCCGCCGTCCGGCGTACGTACCGATGAGCATTCCAAAAATATCGGTCAAGGCGATGATGGGAATTAGGTAGAGCGTCATCCACAATCCGTTTCCCGGAATTTGACGGACGAACACGAAATAGGTAAGCAGCTTGCCGATGTACAGTGCCGCGAGCAGCGTGTAGGCAGTACGGGCGAAATAGCCCTTTTGTTCGCCGTACATTCCAATCCAGAACGCGGCAATCACGATTCCGGCAAGCAGCACGCCTTCCCACTTGTGCAGCATGCCAAGCGCCGCCAACACCACGTAACCGCAGACGCCCAAAACCGCGACCGGATACTCCAGCGGCTGGCCTTTCTTTTCGCAGAGCGCGTTCAACTCGTAAATGCTGGCCAGACCGATTGCCAGAATGAGCGCGTAATAAGTCCATGGGACGACCACGCAGGCGAGCCCGATAGCGGCCACGATGAAGCCGACGACGACGCGGCGCAGCGTGATCGGATTTACGCGCCGTGCCGGCGGGGCGATGGCGTCGGGAACGCTCACGCTCCTCCGAACCGCCGTTCGCGCTGCTGGTATTCGATCACGGCGCGCACGAAGTCATCTTTCGAGAACTCGGGCCACAGCACGTCGCTCAATACCAGCTCGGCGTAGGCTGCCTGGTACAGCAGAAAGTTCGAAAGCCGGTGCTCGCCGCCGGGACGAATCAACAAGTCCAGTTCGGGAAGGTCGGCCGTATAGAGATACCGGCCGATCACGGCTTCGTCGACCGCATCGGCGTTGACGGCACCGCTGGCAACGTCACGTGCGATCGCGCGTACAGCGCGGGCCAACTCGGCGTGCGAGCTGTAGTTCACCGCTAAATTCAGCAGCAGCCCGGTGTTGGCGGAGGTTCTCGATTGCAGATCGGCGAGCGCGTCGCGCGGCCCGGCCGGCAGCGATTGCCAGTCGCCGATGACCCGGACGCGGACATTGTTGCGCATCAGCTCCGCCAGCTCGTTGCGCGCGAAAAATACACACAAATCGAACAGCAGCGAAACCTCGCGCGCCTCGCGGTTCCAGTTCTCGGTCGAGAAACCGTAGACCGTAAGAACGCCAATGCCGAGGTCGCTGGCGGCGCGCGTGATTCGGCGCAGCGACACGATTCCGCGCCGGTGCCCTTCGATGGCCGGCAGGGCGCTGCGGCGCGCCCAACGCCGGTTACCGTCCATGATGATCGCCACGTGGACCGGAAGTGCCTCGAGGTCGACGCCGATCGCCCGGCGAGCCGGATCGATCACGATCGTTTCTCGCCGAGCCGCTCGACGGCATCCGCCGGAAGGCGGCGGTAGGATTCGTATCCGACGGTCAAAACGGCCGATTGGTCGTCGTTCATCTTCAATCGCAGCACGCGCAAGGTTCCGCAACCGATCCAAGCACCGTACGGAACGAGCACCGAAAGCCGCAAAGGATGCTCGCGCAGCGCTCGTCGGGCATCGACCTCCGGCATCAGCGTCAGCTCGTTCACACTTCCATTATCTCTTTTTCTTTGGCCGAAACGAGCGCGTCGATCTCTTTCACGTAGCGATCGGTCAATTTTTGCAGCGTGTCCTGCATGCGTTTGTTGTCGTCCTCGGTGATTTCGCTGTTCTTGAGCTGCGTCTTGATTTCGTCGTGCGCTCGGTGCCGGACGTTGCGAACGGCAATCTTACCGTCTTCGGCCTTTTTCTTCACGACTTTGGCGAGGTCTTTGCGCCGCTCTTCGTTCAACGGCGGAACGATCAGGCGAATCGCGGTTCCGTCGATGTTGGGCGTGAGCCCGAGGTCGCTTTTTTCAATCGCCTTTCTGATTTCCCCAACGACGCCTTTGTCCCAGGCCGTAATGACCAAGGTGCGCGTGTCGGGCGTCGAAACGCCGGCCACTTGCTTGAGTGGAACCGCCTGTCCGTAGGCTTCCACGAGCAAACGGTCGAGCAACGCCGGCGTCGCGCGGCCGGTACGAATCGTCGCAAAATCCGAACGAGTGGCTTCGACGCATTTGGTCATGCGCGATTCGACGTCTTTGAAATACGGATCGCTCATGGTTCTTCGAGAACCTCCTTAGTGGCCCGTAGCGACGGTGGGTTGACTTTGCGCGCGACCCACGTACGTGCCGATCGCTTCGCCCCAGATCACGCGGCGGATGTTGTCGGCGACCGCCATATCGAACACGATGACCGGGAGGGCGTTATCCATGCAGAGCGCCATCGCCGTTGAGTCCATCACTTCGAGCCCGCGCTGGAGCACGTCCATGTATTCGAGCCGTTCGTAGCGCGTCGCCGCCGGGTCTTTCTTCGGGTCCGCCGAGTAGATGCCGTCGACCTTGGTCGCCTTTAAGATCGCTTCGGCACCGACTTCGACGGCACGCAACGCGGCCGTGGTATCGGTCGTGAAATACGGATTTCCGGTTCCTGCCGCGAAGATCACCACGCGGCCCTTTTCCAGATGCCGAATGGCGCGCCGCCGGATGTAAGGCTCGGCGATCTGGTGCATCGCGATGGCGGTCTGCACCCGCGACGGAACTCCCATTCGTTCGAGCGCGTCTTGGAGCGCCAACGCGTTGATGACCGTCGCCAGCATGCCCATGTAATCGGCGGTTGCGCGGTCCATCCCGGCTTCTTCGTGGACTTTCCCACGCCAGATGTTTCCGCCGCCCACGACCACGGCGATCGAAACGCCGGCCCGGCTCACTTCGGCGATTTGCTGCGCCATCGCCCGCGTGGTGTTCACGTCGACACCGGTCTCCGCTCCCGCGAACGCTTCGCCGGAGATCTTGAGCAGCACGCGTGAGAATCGCGGCGGGTTGGCGAGCAAGTCGGTCTTACTCCCCCAAGGCGAACTTCGTAAAGCGACGTACCCGGATCTTTTCGCCGAGCGCGCCGATCGCGCCGTTGATCAGGTCGCCGACGCTGATCGCGTCGTCCTTCACGAACGCCTGATCGAGCAAGCAATGCTCCTCGAACCATTTGTTCAGCTTGCCCTCGACGATCCGCTCGGCGACCTCGGGCGGTTTGCCCGCCGGAACGCTCGCTCGAAACTCCGCACGCGCCTGGTCGACGACGTCGCTGGGAACGCTCGCGCGATCCAAGTATTGGGGCGACATGGCGGCGATGTGCATTGCGATGTCGCGCGAAAGCTCGGCGAATTTCGGATTGCGCGCTACGAAATCGGTTTCGCTGTTGACTTCCACCAACACGCCGATCTTACCGCCGGCGTGGATGTAGCTGGCAACGGTCCCTTCGTTCGCGGTCCGCTCGGCTTTCTTGGCGGCCTGGGCGGCGCCGCGTTCGAGCAACAGGGCCTTAGCCCTTTGAAAATCACCGGCCGCCTCGACGAGCACCTTCCGGCAGTCCATCATCGGCGCGCTGGTGGCTTCGCGGAGCTCTTTGATTTCGTCGGCCTTGGGTTGATACGACGCGGCGGTAGACACGGTTTCCTCCATAGTATTGGCCACTAAACTCCGACGGTCGCCTCGACCGGCGCCGAAACCGAGGCATCGCCTCCGCCGAAGCCGTCGGAATCGCCGTACTGCGACTCGTCGTACGCGCTTTCGACTTCGGTACGCCCCTCGACGATCGCGTCGGCGATCTTTCCGACCATGAGCTTTACGGCGCGAATCGCGTCGTCGTTTCCGGGGATGGGATAGTCGATTTCATCCGGATCGCAGTTGGTGTCGATGACCGCGATGATCGGAATCCCCAGCTTGCGCGCCTCGAGAACCGCGATGCGCTCTTTCTTCGGATCGACGATGAAGATCGCATCCGGCAAGCGATGCATGTCCTTGATTCCGCCCAGGAACCGCTCGAGCTTGTTCATCTCGTCCTGCAACTTTGCGACTTCCTTTTTCGGAAGCCGGTCGAAGTCGCCCTGAGTCTTCATATTCTCGAGCTCGCGCAAGCGCGCGATCCGCTTTTGAATGGTCGCGAAGTTCGTCAAGGTGCCGCCCAGCCAGCGCTGGTTCACGAAGAAGGTACCGGCGCGCTCGGCTTCCTCGCGCACGGCGTCTTGCGCTTGCTTCTTGGTGCCGACGAAGAGAATGACGCGGCCTTCGCGTGAAAGCTGCTTGACGACCTCGACGGTTGCACGGAGCTTTTGCACCGTGAGCGCGAGATCGATAATGTAGATGCCGTTACGTTCCTGGAAGATGTACGGCTTCATTTTGGGATTCCAACGGCGAGTTTGATGGCCGAAGTGGACTCCCGCCTCCAAGAGCTCGCGCATGGTGACGACGGACATGATGAAACAAGCCTTTCTGGTTCCCGGCCGCGCGCCATCCCGGCATTGCGGTCGCATCGTGGAACCATCGTCGCTCGGCCTCCATGCCGGGCGAAGTGAGCGCCGCCGTGAGGCAGCCGCGCCAGTATACCACGGCCCCCGGTCGCGGTCTACGAACCGGACCGGCGGCCCAAAAGGTCGCCGGAGCCTTGGCCGGCGACACCAGCCGCCGGCCTAACGAGCGCTCGACGCTAGCGGCCGTTACCGGGCTCGAACTTAGGCCTTTGCGGCTTCGCGCGAAGCCTCGATCAGGATTTTAGCGACCTCGGGCCGCGAGAACTCCGGCGGCGGCAACTCCCCAGCGACCAGCATGGCACGCACCGCCGTCCCGCTGAGCGAGACGTGGTTTGCGGAGTCGTGGTTACAGGTCTTCTTCGAACCCATTTGTTGACAGCTCCGGCAGTAGAAGCTGTTTTCGAACTTCAGCGGCATGATACCCAACTCTTCGGGCTCGAACTCTTCGAACAACTTCTGCGCGTCATAGGTACCGTAGTAACTTCCCACGCCGGCGTGGTCGCGTCCCACGATGAAATGCGTGCAGCCGTGGTTCTTACGGATCATGGCGTGGAAAATCGCTTCGCGCGGACCGGCGTATCGCATCGCCGCCGGCAGCGTGCTCAACAGTACGCGGTCGGCCGGATAGTAGTTATCGAGCAGCGTCCGATAGCAACGCATGCGCACTTCTGCCGGGATATCGTCGCTCTTGGTTTCTCCGACGAGCGGATGCAGCAGCAATCCGTCGACGATCTCGAGCGCGCATTTCTGAATGTATTCATGCGCGCGGTGCACCGGGTTGCGCGTTTGGAAGCCTACGATCGTCTTCCAGCCGCGGCGTTCGAACTCGGCGCGCGTCTGTGCCGGCGACAGGCTCTCCGGATCGCTCTCGCGCGGCAGCACCATCACGGGACCGCCGATGAGCACGTCCTTGCGCTCGAAGAGCGCAGCGACGCCCGGATGCTTTTCGTCTTCGGTGCGATAGACGTTTTGTGCTTCGCGCTGCTTGTCGTGCTCGAATACGTCTTCGACCTCCATGACGCCGCGCAACTCGCCGTCGCCGTCGTAGAGTGCCACGCGGCTGCCCGGGCTGGGCGCTTCTTCGCGGTCGGCCGCAAGAACCACCGGAATGCTCCACGGCAACCCGTTCGCCAGGCGCATCGACGTAACGACCGGGTCGTAATCTTTACGAGTCATGAAACCGGTAAGCGGACTGAACGCCCCGTTGCCGATCAACGCGAGGTCGTTCAACTCGCGACCGGTCAGCGTGAGACGGCGAAGTCCCTTGGCGCTCTCGCGCAGCTCGCGTTCGGCCTGCGGGGAGTCGGCAGTCCGATTGATCAGTTTACCGCCGTGAGGAGCGATCATACGGCCGCCTTGACGTCGGCGTGTACGTGGCCGCGTCGCTCGAGTTCGGTGAGGATTTTCGACATGCTCTCGTCGACCGTTTCGAGCTCGCTGTCGACGATGACGTCGGGGTGCTCGGGAGCTTCGTACGGATCGGAGACGCCGGTGAAATGCTTCAGCTCGCCGGCGATTGCCTTGGCATAGAGGCCCTTCACGTCGCGGCGAGTGAGTTCGTCCAGGGAGCAGCGCACGTAGACTTCCACGAACTGCCCGCTTCCGATGCGCTCGCGCGCTTCGCTTCGAGCCTGCGCGTACGGCGAGATCGCGGCGGTAATCACGGCCGCGCCGTGCTTGACGAGCAGTGACGCCACGAACGAGATGCGCCCGATATTGATGTCGCGGTCTTCTCGGCTGAATCCGAGACCTTTCGAAAGATGGGTGCGGACCTCATCGCCGTCGAGCACCTCGACCTTGCAGCCGCGAGCGGTCAGCTCGGGGGCGAGTCGCTCGGCAATGGTGCTCTTGCCGGCACCGGACAGACCTGTGAGCCACACGGTGAATCCCTGGTTCAACTGGAGTTCCTTTCTGAGGTTGGTCTTGGGGGCACCCATCATGCATAGGCCGAAGCGCGATCGCACGCGACAACGCGTCCGCGGAATCGGTCACGGTGGGTACAGCTACCCTTGTATCGACCCGCGCGGCCTACTTTCCTACCTTCGGACCTCAAGGCAAGCCGGAGTACCGCCGGGGAAGAACGACTTTGGTCTGAAAGAGGCGGCGGCGGCGGCGTGCGTAAGAAAGCCGCCCGTGCTCGTCCTCACCCGCAAGCTCAATCAAGCGATCGCCATCGGCGACGACATTATGGTGACGGTCGTCGGCGTCGATGGAGATCGCGTCAAGCTGGGCATCGCCGCACCACCCGAGTTTTCGATCCGCCGTACCGGCCGCGTTATCCCGGCCGCAGCGCCGAAGGTTCGCCGCCGAAGTCGCACCTGACGATCGCCGGTTTCATTTCACCGTAAACTGCGCCGCGTGGAGCCGCGCGTACGCGCCTCCGCGCGCCAGCAGCTCTTCGTGCGTCCCGATCTCCACTACTCGGCCGGCTTCGATGTAGAACACTTTATGCGCTCGCCGGATCGTCGAGAGGCGATGCGCGATGATCAGCGTCGTTCGCCCCGGCAAGAGTCGGTCGAGCGCCTGTTCGATCATCGCCTCGGAATGACTGTCGAGCGCACTGGTAGCTTCGTCGAGAATCAGAATTCGGGGATCGCGTAAGATTGCGCGCGCGATCGCGATGCGCTGGCGTTCGCCTCCGGAAAGCCGCACGCCGCGCTCGCCCACTTCGGTCGCATAACCCTCGGAAAACGTCGCGACGAAGTCTTCGACGTTGGCTTCGCGTGCCGCCGCGCGCACTTCGTCGTCGGATGCGTCCAGGCGGCCATAGCGAATATTTTCGAGAATCGACGCTCGAAAGAGCTGCGGATCCTGTGGAACGATCGCGATCGCGCGGCGCAAATCCGCAAGCCGCACCGAGGAAATATCGATTCCGTCCAC
Organism: Candidatus Tumulicola sp.; assembly: GCA_049585095.1. Lineage (GTDB taxonomy): Bacteria > Vulcanimicrobiota > Vulcanimicrobiia > Vulcanimicrobiales > Vulcanimicrobiaceae > Tumulicola. Next base: position 1,335 of record JBAUZB010000192.1, on the reverse strand, counting down.
CCGAAGGCAGCCGTCTTGCGGTTCGTAAAACCGCGGAACGAGGTTGACGATGGTCGTCTTGCCCGCCCCGGACGGACCGACCAGCGCCACGATTTCGCCCTCTTCGACGGTCGCGTTCACGTGCGACAGCGCCGGAGCGGCTTCGCCGCCGTACCAGAACGACACGTTCTCGAACGCAATCCGTCCTTGCACTACGGGCATCGGTCGCGCACCGCGTTCGTCGCGCGTTTCGGGCGAGAGGTCGAGCACTTCGAACACTCGTCCCGCCCCCACGATCGCTTTGCTGATGTCCCCGAAGAAGGCCGCGACTCGATTCATCGGGTTCATGAGATTGACCAGAAGCGCCCAGTACATGAACACCGTGCCGGTATCGAGCCGGCCGCGCAACACCTCGCGGACCGAGAGCCACATGATGAAGACGACGGCCGCCACCATGATCGTCGATACCACCAGCGGCTGCGTTTGTATGAACTGCGTCAGCTTCATGTATGCGCCGAAGAAGTCTTCATTGCGCGTCGCGAAACGGCCGACTTCGAACTCTTCGCGTCCGAACGCCTTGACGACGCGTTGACCCTGCAGCACCTCCGTCAAGTTGGCGGAGAGATCGGCGATCCGCTCCTGCGACCGGTGGGTGCTTGCCGTGATGAGCGCTTGAAACTTGGATACGGCGTAGGTGACGATCGGCGCGACGATGATCAGCGACAGCGTCAACAGCCAGTCGAGGTAAATCATCGTCGCAAACGACGATACGAAGGTGACCAGCGCGACCACGAGCTGCGGTACCGAAACGCTGACCGCGTCGGTCATCAACTGCAAATCGGTGCTGAACCGAGCAATCAACTCCCCCGGCCGCCAGCGGTCGAACGTCTGAAGCGGCAGATTGAGAAGCCGATCGAACAGGCGAACGCGCAAGCGCGCGATCAGGTGCTGGCCGCTCCAGGCGGTCAGGTACGTTTGGCAGTAAATCGCGACGTTCGACAATACCAGCGCGCCGAAGGTGATGATCAAGGCTGCATACAGCGCGTGTAAATCCGGTGACCCTCCCTTCGGAGGTGCCAGCACCTGGTTGATGATGATGCGAAACGCCGTCGGCGGCACCAGCGTCAGCACGCCGGCCAGCGCGCCGAGCAACGTGGCTACCGCGATACGCGGATAGTACGGACGCGCCTCGCGCGCCAGACGATGCAGTATCGAGCGCCGGTTCATCGGCGGCACCGTCTTGCCGCCGTCACGGCGTGAAACCTCCCGCGCCCGATGCCGGTACCTGGCCATAGATGATGAAAGGGGAGTCCATGGACTGCTATTTCCACTCGAACGTCCCGTCGATCGCGCCCT
>JBAUZB010000191.1:0-16783 GCA_049585095.1 Candidatus Tumulicola sp. | reverse complement strand
TCGCGCTACATTCGGCCGCTTGCGCACGTCGATATGATGGCCGCGGCACAACCTTTCATTTCCGGCGCAATTAGCAAAACGATCAACCTTCCCCAAACGGCAACCATCGCCGACGTTAAAGAAGCGTATCGCTATGCATGGGAACACATGATCAAGGCGGTCGCGCTCTATCGCGACGGATCGAAACTCTCGCAACCGCTGGCCGGAAGTTACGATCTCGGCGGGGATGCCGACGAAGAGCAGCCGACGGCGACCACTCCGTTCGCAACGCCGATGCAGGTTGCGGAGAAGATCGTCTATCGCTACATCGCCAAACGCCGCCGCATGCCCCAGCGGCGCAGCGGTTACACGCAAAAGGCCGTTATCTCGGGCCATAAGGTCTACTTGCGCACCGGCGAGTATGAAGGCGGTCAACTTGGCGAAATCTTCATCGACATGCACAAGGAGGGCGCAGCCTTCCGCTCGTTGATGAACAACTTCGCGATCGCGATTTCACTGGGTCTGCAACACGGCGTGCCGCTCGAAGAGTTCGTCGAGGCCTTCACCTTCACGCGCTTCGAGCCCAATGGGCCGGTCAGCGGCCACGATCACATCAAGATGGCGACGTCGATTCTCGACTACATCTTCCGCGAACTCGCGGTGAGTTATCTCGGACGCTACGATCTCGCGCACGTGCAGCCGTCGATGCAGATGGACGCGATGGGTCCCGAACCGCACGACGACTTCATCGCCGAGGAAGAAGGCGCCGTCACCGTCCGTCCCGCCGGCATCGCCGAGAGTCTCCACCCCGTCAGCACGCATTTGCATCCGGGTCAGACGGTCTCCGGTACTTCGCCGCAACCGCTTGCCATCGCGACCGCGATTACGCCGGTGTCTTCGCCGCCGATCAGGGGCGCAACGACGTTTTCGGCGACGGCAACGGCGACGCTCGCGCGCAGCGAAGCCGTCAACGCGTCAAAGGCGAAGGGCTATACCGGCAACGCGTGCTCCGAATGCGGACAGCTCACGATGGTCCGCAACGGCGCCTGCGAAAAGTGCGATTCCTGCGGCGCAACGAGCGGATGTAGCTGAACGAGGAACCGTGGGCGGCAAGCTGAATCAATCAGCGCCGTCGGAGGTCTGCGATTTCGCTCTCGACGCTCTTGGCATTTTGGAGAATACCCTATGCGGGATTTTCGGATTTTAATCGGGGCGTGCTTGAGCGCGCTGCTATTAGTTGGCTGCGCCGGCAATGAGCTGTCCCGGTCCTCGTTAGCGCTGACGCGAACGCCGGCGTCTCGTCTTTCGGCGGCACAAGTGCGGCAAGCGGCGACGGGCTTTCGCTGGGTCTACGGCTTCAAGGGAGACCCCGACGGGCGTTCGCCATACGCGCCTCTCGCCGTTCTCGACGACGTCTTCTACGGTACGACCGAGCGAGGGGGGGCCCATGACAAGGGAGCGGTTTACGAAGTACGAGCCGACGGCAGCGAACGCGTGCTTTACAGCTTCTCGGGCCCGCCCGCGGACGGCTCTTACCCGACCGCCGGCCTGATCGCACGCGCCGGCATCCTGTACGGTCTTACGCAAAAAGGGGGAACGAATGACCGCGGCACGTTCTTCGAGATCAAACGCGACGGGACGTACCGCGTGCTGTACGACTTCTCAGATGCGACGGGCAGCGTCCCTAAGAGTGACCTCATCGCCGTCGGCGGTGTATTCTTCGGCACTACCCAAAGCGGTGGAACCGATGGCTTTGGCACGGTATTTTCCATAACGGCTGACGGCCACGAGCACGTGCTGCACAATTTCACCGGCCTGCATGGGGGTGGACGCGACGGCCGCGCGCCCGAGGGTAGGCTGGAGCTCTTGGGTCGGAACTTCTACGGCACGACGAGCAACGGCGGCGCGCACGATCTTGGAACCGTCTTCGAGATCGCATCGGACGGAAAGGAACGCGTGCTTTACAGCTTTGCGGGCAGCGACACCGGCTATTACCCATATAGCGGGCTGACGGTTGTCAACGGTATGCTCTACGGAGCTACGCTCCGCGGCGGGAGTGGGGATCTCGGCACAATTTACGAAGTCAAAACAAATGGCTCGGAACGAATCGTTCATTCGTTTTCCCGCGACGGCGTAGACGGCACGTATCCTCGCTCGGAACTCACCGTCTTCAAAAGTTTCCTTTACGGAACCGCGAGCAGCGGCGGATTTAATCGAGACGGCACCGTTTTTGAAGTCAATCCTGAGGGCGCATTCCGGGTGGTGCACCATTTCAAGGGCTTCCTCAGCACCCATCCTTGGGCGGGACTCATTGTCCACAACGGCAACCTCTACGGTACGACCAAAGGAGGCCCCGGCCCCCAACGCGATGGCAATGGAGCCGTCTATGAAATAACGCCGTAAAACGAGGACTTCTTACGGCTTGCGATATTCCGTCAGGTATCGAGCGATTTGCATCACGTGCAGCGTTGGTCTTAGCACGGCCCGATTGCGCAGCCATGAGGCTCATCCCGTGAGAGGCAATCGCATGAGAAGAATTTGGTTCGCAATCGCGCTTCTCTGCGTCTGCGTCTCGCGGCCTATGAACGCAAGCGCGGCCGGTGACGAGCAGGCCGCTATCGAAAAGGTCGTCGCGCGCGCGATCCATCCGGTCATGGAGCGGTACGGCGTTCCCGGGATGGCCGTGGGGATCGTCATGAACGGCCGAACGTACGTCTATAATTACGGCGTGGCGTCGAAGGCGACGGGGAAGCCGGTTGCCGGCAACACGCTCTTCGAGATCGGCTCGATCAGCAAAGCGTTCACCGCCACCCTCGCATCGTATGCGCAAGTTAGCGGTAAGCTGTCGCTCCCCGATATGGCGAGCCATTACCTCCCGGCCCTGCGCGGCAGCGCATTCGACAAGGTGAGCTTGCTGAACCTTGGGACGCACACGCCGGGTGGCTTGCCATTGCAAGTTCCGAGCGACGTCACGAACGACACTCAACTGATGGCCTATTTTCAGAGCTGGAAGCCGGCTTATGCTCCCGGTACCCATCGGACCTACGGCAATCCGGGTATTGGCTTACTCGGCGTGATCGCCGCGAAGCGCATGAACGAGGACTTCGTCGCGCTGACGGAAGGGAAGCTTTTCCCGTGGTTGGGCATGAACGAAACGTTCATTATTGTTCCCCCGGCCCAGATGGAAAACTACGCGCAAGGCTATACGTCGAAAGACGCACCGATCAGGATGACGCCTGGTGTCCTCTGGGCGGAAACGTACGGCGTTCGGACGACCGCCGGCGACCTTCTGCGCTTCGTCGAGGCCAACATGGGTATGCTCGATCTCGACGCGACGTTTCAGCGCGCGATAACCGGTACGCACACGGGATACTACCGGATCGGCGCGATGACGCAGGATCTGATCTGGGAACAGTATCGGTACCCGGTCGACTTAACGCGATTGCTGGCCGGGAACTCCGACAAAATGCTTTTCGAAGCCAGTGCGGCGACTGAACTCGTTCCGCCGCTGCCGCCGCAGGATGCCGTCCTGATCGACAAAACGGGATCGACAAACGGCTTCGGGGCGTACGTGGCTTTCGTTCCCGAAAAAAAGATCGGCGTCGTCATATTGGCCAACAAGAGCTACCCGATCGACGCACGCGTGACGGCGGCCTACGAAATACTAACGCACTTGCGCGGTGACGCGCCTTAGCCGACGTAGTATCCGAGACCCGCGCCCGTTTCGGACATCGCAGGGCGCAAAGCCCGATATACGCACCGATTTCTTTCCCGGCGAGCAGGATGCTGCGTTGATTCGGAAGGAAGCCAGTGCACGATGCGCCTGTCGCGATCGCGTTTTCTCTCGGCGGCAGCCGGTGCCGCCGCGCTACCGTACGTCGAATGGTTGCGCCCGGCTTTGGCGCAAGCTGCGCCTTCGAAGCTCACCGACATCGACCACATCGTGATCCTGATGCAAGAGAATCGATCGTTCGATCACTACTTCGGCACGCTTAGCGGCGTTCGCGGATACGGCGATACGCGGGCGATGCTGCTTCCCGACGGGCGCCCCGTCTTCTATCAGCCGGACGAAGGCTCGCGCGACGGCTACGTGCTGCCCTTTCATCTCGATACGAAGACGACGAACGCGCAACGCCTGCACGACCTCAGTCACGCGTGGGGGGCGCTGCACGAATCCTGGAACGGAGGCCGCCAAGACGGCTGGGTCAACGCGCGTTACCGCAGTGACGGCAAGAACGCGCCGCTGACGATGGGCTATTACACCCGCGGCGATCTCCCGTTCTACTATGCCCTCGCGGATGCGTTTACGATCTGCGACGGGTACCACTGTTCGTTAATGGGGCCGACGAATCCCAATCGCTACTATTGGATGACGGCGTCGGTCGACCCCGGCGGACTCCACGGCGGCCCGGCAACCAACAATCACGGCACTCGCTATACCTGGGAGACGTACGCCCAACGGCTGGACCGCGCGGGCATCTCGTGGCGCATCTACCGGTCGGAGAGCTCGCATCAGTTTCCCGTGGGGCTCGACGTCATCATGAACTTCGCGGCGTTCCAGGACGCCCCATCCAACTCGAGCCTCTACGAAAACGCGGTAAAGCTGCGGCCGGTCGAGACGATGCTGCACGACATACGCGCCGGGAATCTGCCCTCCGTCACCTGGATCGTTCCCCCGTACGATCGCTGCGAGCACCCCGACATGCTCCCCGCCGCGGGCGAGGACTATTTGCGACGGATTCTCGAAGCGTTTTGGTCGAATCCCGCCGTCTGGGCGCGCACCGCGTTCATTCTCGTTTACGACGAGAACGACGGGCTTTTCGATCACGTGGTTCCGCCGACGCCGCCGCCCGGTACGCCCGGGGAGTTCATCGGCGGAGTGCCGATCGGCTTGGGCTTTCGCGTACCTTGTCTGGTGATCTCGCCGTTTTCGCGCGGCGGCTTCGTCTGCGGTGACACCTTCGACCACACCTCGACGCTGCGCTTGATCGAGACGCGCTTCGGCGTCGAAGTCCCCAATCTCACCAAATGGCGGCGCGAAACCTGCGGCGATCTCACCACCGCCTTCGGCTTCGGCGAACATGCAAATACCAGCGTTCCCACGCTGCCGCGCACGGCCGAAGCGCTACGCCTCGCCGAGCAGCAGGTCGCCGTGTTACCGCGACCAAGCGTTCCCGACGCTCAAGCTATGCCGAAGCCGGAAGCGCGCACCATCGTCCGCCGCCGGCGACCGTCGCGAGTGCTTTGAGGGGACTAATCGTCCCTCTCAGCCGACTCGACGGTGGGATCGCCACTTTCTTCGACCCGGACGGCAAATAGGATCGGATTGCAGCAGACCGGACAATCCTCGGTGAAGCGTTGACGCCCGCCGGCCGTCACGTCAACGCCCAGATGATTTCCCTCTCCACAATAGGGACAAACATAGGGAGCGTCGTGCTCGAGCGGCATTCACCGAGGACTCACTCGCCTGGGCCGCTTAGCTTCTTGCCCTCGAAAAGCGGCTTGAGGAACTGACCGTCGTTGACGCCCACTTCGGCTGCGATGAGGTCGTTGAGCAGCTGGTTCATCCGCAGGATGTTCTCGCGGTGCTGCTCCGGCTCGATCGCCAAGTTGTGCATCTCGTGGGGGTCACTCTCGAGATCGAAGAGCTGCACGTCGTTGTTCTTGAGGATTTCCTCCAACGTTTGCGGCGTATTAAACGCCGTCGGCGCGTAATAGCGGCCGAACTTGTAGCGCCCGTCAAAGGCGAAGGAAACGAGGCCGCGTTTCGTCAGGTTGGCTTGGCCGATCGGAGGCTGCGGCGTGGTGTTCAACATCTGCGAATCCATGACGCTCTGGAGATAGGCGGCATCAACCGTGGCAAGGCCCATGTAGTTGAAAAGTACGCCCTGGCGCACCGCGTCGAGTTTCGCTTCTTGCGGGTTCGCGAGCAAACTCGAAAAGTCGTGTCCGGGCAACGCTTTCGCCGCGGCGGGGCGCTGCGTCTCGGGCAGTCCGGTTAGTCCGACGAACGTGGGCACCAAGTCCAGATGGCTGGTGAGCGCGGTGCACGTGGCGCCGGCCGGCCCCGCGGGATGGGCGATGACCAGGGGCACGTGCGAATTCTGCTCGTAGATGAACGGCCCTTTGCCCTTCAGTCCGCCGTGGGACCCACCCATCTCGCCGTGATCGGCAGTGAACACGATGACGGTATCGCGCCACAAGTCCATTTCGTTGAAAACGTCGACCACTTGCTTGACGTTTCGTTCGTTGTCTTGGATCGTATTCAAGTAGTAGTTGTAGAAGATCGTCCACATGTCGGTACGATCGGTCGGAATCGTGCCCGACCACCCGTCCCAGCCCTTTCGATACTCGTCCAGAGCACTCGGCATGCCCGCGGCCGTCAGCGATTCCGCCAGGCTCGCCGATAGCGTGAGCGGCCAGTTCTTTTCATAGATCGAGTTGGGCGGCGGGGGCGGCGTCGCCGATGGCGTCACGGGTTTCTGAACCGGCGGTTCGCCGGGAACGTTACCGTCGCCGTACATGATGTCGTGCGGATTCACGAAGCTCGCGACCATGAGGAATGGCTGGCCGTTCTTGCGCGATTGCATGGCGGCGCTGCGGAGCCAGCGCACGCTTTCACCGGCGATGAATGGATCGTTGTCGAAGCCGCTGAGCGGTGCGCTCCCGATATCGCCACCGGCGCTGAACACGTCGAAGCCATAGGCCTGGGCGGCGGTGCTGTAGTTGACGGTCGGCTCCGGGGTGAGAATTCCCTTATCCATTTCGAACTTGCCGAAATAGGCGGTCTTGTATCCGAGATCTTTTAACACCGAGCCGACGTTAGGGATGCTCGGGTCGAGCGTCGGCACGAAGTCGAACTGCATCTGATCGATGACGTGATGATACTGCGGCGGCCGGCCGGTGAGGAACGTCGCGCGTGACGGCGAGCACATCGCCGAGGCCGTGTAATGGTGCGCAAACGTGACCCCGTTACGCGCAATGGTGTCCGTTCCCGGCAGAAAATACTCAGGCCCGCCATGGAGCTGATGGGTCTGCTGGTCGACGATGATAAAGACGATGTTATACGGCGGTTTGCCCGGAGGGCCGGTTCGCGTGGACTGATTTTGACCGCCCTGCGCCGGCGCCGGCGAACCTTGCGCGGCGCTCGGTAGGCCCGATCCCAGCGCGGCTGCCGCGAGCGTCGTTGCCCCGACAAGAACGTCGCGACGATTGACGGTGCCTTTCGCAGGGCTGCACTTCATGCGAGTAATCCTCCGGCGGTTGAGTTGGCGTTTCTAAGCTCCGCCGACGGTTCGCCGGTCGAGCGGCCGCTCCCGTTGCCCGGATTTGCGTCATCCGGGCCGCCGTTCTTCGCGGCGAGCCGCTCAAAATGTATTGGCATCCGCCGTAGTGACCACGATGTCTCTTGCCGTTGCCCCATAGCGTGTCACGATACTGCGGACCGACTCCTCGACCGAACTCATGCGGTGCTGAGCCGCGCTAAGGCTCTCGTCGCGCGCTCGAATATTCACCGAGACCCCGGCGGCATCGCGCAGGTTATATTCCGGCAGTGGTCCCGCATGTATACCGAAGACCGCGATCGGTACGTTGCCGGCAGCGAAGGTTACGGCGAGCGTCACGACGCCGTTTGCAGGCGCGGCGACGGATACGGCTTTGAACCGGCCTGACCCGGGCTGCCCGGAGCCCACATATTCCAGGGCACCTCCCTGCGGAATCATCTCAGTCACACTGCGCACGCTGCCGAGCGCGACTCGCGCGTGCGCGGCGCTTGGGCTTTCTCGCGGGCATCGTCGAGCGCCGCTCTGTAAGCGTAAGCGTCCGTCGCAACGCCGCTCGTGCGCCGCATCGCGTTCGCCGGCTGAATCTGCAGCGAGACCTTTGGATCGTCAAGTGTAGAGCTGCCTTGCAAAGCCCGGATGGCTTGGGGAACCAGGGCTGGTGCTAAACGTACGTTCAGCGTTTCGCTCACGTTTGCGCGCAGAGTCGTGTTAGGCGGGCGGCTGGTGCAAGCCACCACCGTGGCGATGACGGCCGCTGCAAGCAAAAGCTTATTGCCAAGCATCAAAGCTCCCTTGGTTACAGATGACCACGACTTCTCTGACGAAGGACGACACACCTTACCGTCGTCGAATCGCCGCACGGCGCATGGCCGCAACCCTTTCGAGCGCACCCCGGTCATCTCGCATATGAACGACGCTCACGAGATACAGCGGCACGCATCGCCCGGCGGCCGGCCGCAACCGCTTTGCTTTCACAACGGTACGCTTTGGGTCGGGGCTTGGGATACCGACCGCCTGTACGCAATCGATCCGCGCTCCTGGACGATTTCTAACGAGTTCGCAGCTCCTGGCCGTCCGTACGGCATTGCAGCGATCGGCGACGAACTGCGCGTCGTCGTCGCCATCGGCGAAGACGAAGACCGCTATATCTACCGCTTCGCCAACGGACGCGGCTTCGATAGCTCCAGCAAGACGGCTTTGCCCGACCTCACGGGGTCCTACCTCGCCTCCGACGGCACGACGTTGTACATGACGCAACTCGGCAAACGCCGCATCGTCACGCTCGACGACAAGGCTGCCATCGGGCGCGAGATACCGCTGCCGACTCGCTGTCTCGGCATCGCCTTCGGCCCGAATGGTGCCTTCTACACGATCGCCGCCGACGAGGAGTTCGAAAACCTCAAACTCGCGACGTTCGACGTGAACGCCGATGCGCCACAACCGAATCCGGTCGCGGCGCTAAACGACGACGCGCGCGGGCTGACCTTCGACGGCAGCACGTGGTGGACGAGCTACCGTGAGGCCAGCCAGGTAGTGAACTTCAAGCCCTAACGCAACGCGCGAGAGGCGGGCTTTAGCTCCCGGTCTTGGTGCAGGTGATGGTAATGTTCGTCGCGTGCCCTTGAGGGTCGGTTACGGTGCTCGCGTCGCTCGTTTGCGTGTCACTAACTTTGGTGATCACGTCGGTCGATGTACTGCCGTCGAGGCCCTTGCCGGTCCACGTAATCGTGTTGCCTTGCCACCCGGGAGAGGTGCCGATGCCGTAGCCGCCGCCGCTGTCGACCCCGGTCTGGATCCACTGCTTGATGGTCGGATCGTAGCCGGTGTAGCCGGTTCCGTTGATCGTGTACGTGCGGTATTGATCGAACGGAGGTGCGGTGGATTGAGTAACCATCCAGGCGCCGTCCATGCCGATGCTGTTCACGTCGGTTTCAGGACGCGTCTTGCCGCGCAACGGCTGGGTGCACGACCACGTGCCCACGTAAAACTGCATCGAAGAGAAATCGGGGCGCGCCATCGGTACCGGCGTCGGAGCCGGGGCCGGTTGAGCGGTTGACACCAACGGAGCGGTGGCCATACCGAAGGCAAATAGCGCGCACCCGAGCGCTACGAGTCCGGGATGCTTCATAGGTAAGTCCTTTCTTGAGCCTCCCCCAAAAGGGAGTAAGCAGGCTGTTGTAGTGCATCGGGACAGGCGCCTCCTCCCTTGGATGCCTTCCGGCGGCCGGCGGCAGGCCACGGCGGGGCCGTCGCTCCGGCGGCGAAACTCGGCGCCCATGCCGACCGTGCCTTTGCTTCGTCTCGCTCTCGCTCTCGCCGCGGGCGCCGCGAATCTCGCGGCTTGCACCCGGGCACCGTCCACGGACTACCCGTTCGCGGTCGCGCAGCAGTGGGAGCCGCAATCGCTCAATCCGGCGCTCGAAAACGGCACGTCTTCGACCGAGTGGTCGATGCTGATCTTCTCCTACCTGGTGAAATACGACGACCGCGGCCGGCTCGTTCCCGACGTCGCCACCGAAATACCGACGCTGCGAAACGGTGGGATCAGCGCCGACGGGAAGACGGTCGTGTATCACATTCGCAAGGGAATTCGCTTTGCCGACGGCGTCGCACTCACCGCGGCCGATTGCGCCTGGTCGATCGAAGCGATCGACAATCCGCAGAACAACGTGCAAAGCCGCTTCGCCTACGACGACGTCGCGCGCGCCGACGCGCCGACGCCCACCACCCTGGTGTTGCACCTCAAACGACCGTTTCCGCCGCTGATGACGGTCGTCGGAGCGCCGCAAGGCTTCCCGATCCTTCCGAAGCACGCGCTGGCGCGTTTTGCCAATTTCAATCAAGCCGATTTCAATGCGCTGCCATTCGGGTCGGGACCGTACCGCGTCGCGCGCTGGCTGCGCAGCGACCGCGTGGAACTGGTGGCGAATCCGTACTACTGGAAAGGTCCGGTCGGAATCCCGCGCCTGACGATTCGCTTCGTGGCGAATCCGCAGACGGCACTCAACCTGTTGGAAACGCACGAAATCGGCGGTTACTTCGACGAACAGGACTATGCAAACTATCCGCAGCTGCTCGCGATTCCCGGCTATCGCGTGACCAGCACGCAGGAAAATGCGGTCGGCGCAATCATCTTCAACACGCAGGATCCGCTGACCGCCGACGCGCGCGTGCGGCACGCCCTGGCCGAGGCCATCGATATCCCCAGTCTCATTGCCAAAGCGTATCGCGGCGCGCTTCCCAGCCGTCATGCCGGTGCCGGCTTGTTTCTCTGGGCGTTCGATCCGCGAGCCTATCCGGATATTCCGTACGATCCGGCCGGCGCGCGGCGGCTGCTCGACAGCGCCGGCTGGCATGCGGGCCCGGGCGGAATTCGCATGAAAAACGGTCGCCCGCTCGACCTTTTGCTGATCCTCCAGGCCGCGACCCCGGGAGACGCAACGGTTTCCGACAACGTCGTTCAGTACGAAGCCGCCGTCGGCGTGCGCGTGACGCTCAAACAGTTCAACATCACGCAGTTCGTGGAGCCTGCCTCGGAAAACGGGCCGGTGTACGGCGGCAAGTTCCAAATGGCGCTGTACTCGTTCGAAAACGGCGACGATCCCGACACCACCGATCAGTTCGCGTGCGCCAACGTGCCGCCGCACGGGTATAACAAGTCGCGCGTGTGCGATCCGCGCATCGATGCGCTGCTCGCGCAAGGTTTGAGCACCTACGACCCGGCCCGGCGAGCCGCTGTTTACCGGTCGTTACAGGCGGTACTCTATCGCCTTCTGCCGATTGCGCTGATCTATCGCCGCGCCCAGCTCAACGCGTTCTCGGACCGGTTGCGCGGGCAAACGACCTCGCTTTCGGGCGCATTTTGGAATGTCGGCGCGTGGACGCTCGCGCCGCAACGCCGCTAGGTCCGCCTTACGGCGCGAGATGCCGCTGCAGGAACTCCGCGGTGGCTTCGTCGGCGCGCAGCCATGATTCCCAGTGCAAGAAGCCGTGAATGTCGTTGGGAATGATCAGCTCTTCGTAGGGAACATGCGCCTGTTCCAAACGCTCGGCGGTGTCGACCGTTTGGTGAAACGGCACGTTGCGATCGTCGTCGCCCTGAATCAGCAGCACCGGCGAACGCCACGTTCCGATATATGCATCCGGCGACGAATACCAGGCAGTTCGCAGAAATTTCTTCTGATCGAAGGTTTGGTAGCGTTTTTGGGTATCCGCGAACCACTCCGGAAACATCGACCAGTCCTCGATGCCGTGAAAGTCGACACCGGCCTTGAAGACGTCGGAGTTCTTCGCCAGCGCGAGCGCCGTCAGGAAGCCGCCGTACGAGCCGCCCCAGATGCCGATGCGGTTGGGGTCGACGCTCGGGTTCTTTTGGAGATAGCGCGCGCCGGCGAGCACGTCGCGGTATTCGGCGGCCCCGGCCGGTCCCGAGTGGTCGGGATACTGGAAGTCGTGCCCGTAGCCGATTCCCAGCCGGTAGTTCACCGCAAGCACTACGAAACCGCGGCTCGCCAAATACTGATTGGTCGCGTAGGCGTAGGAATAGTAGTCCATGTAGTGCCAGGTCAGCAGCATTTGCCGCGGCGGGCCGCCGTGCACGAAAATTACTCCGGGCTTCTTACCGGCGCCGCCCGAAGCGTCGAACAGCTGCCCGTGCACCAGCGTACCGTCGGAGGCGCGAAACGAAACTTCGCGCGGTACCACCATCGACGCGCTGGGAAAATCCGGCGGAATCTGATCCGCGTTGAGCGTACGCCCGTTGTATCCGATCGTCATCGGGGTTCGCGCGCCCGCCTGCACGTAGGCTACGCCATCGCCGGTTGCGGCCGGCCACCATTCGCTGTTTTCCCCGGCCGTCACGGCGCTCGGAGCCCCGCCGGCAGCCGACACGCGGAACACGTGGCGCCGGTCGTCGTCACCGTCGGTTCGTCCGGCGTTGGCGGTGTAGTACAGCGTTTGCAAATCGGGTGAAACGGCGGTGTCTTCCACCATGAAGTCGCCCGGCGTCAACGCCGTCGCCGCACCTCCGGTGGCTGAAACCGCATACAGGCTCGGCCAATTCGTCTGCTCCGAAATGAACGCGAGCCGATTTCCCGCGATCCAACGCAGCTGTGGACCATTGATTCCGGGTAACGAGTCGCGCAGGCCGCCGCGGCTGCGCCACGCCGCATGCGCGGTGCCGTCGCTTGCGCTAGCGACCCAAATTGACCACGGCTCGGGATACTGCTCGAGCGGATCTTGCGGCGGACCGCCGTCGCCGCCCATACGAACGTAGGCCACGCTCGCGCCGTCGGGGGACCATTGGGGCGAAAAATCCCGCGACGTGGTAGGCGCGAGATACTCGATCGGCGTGGCGTCGTCGCGATAAATTCCGATGAACGAGTGATCGTCGCGATCCGAGGTAAACGCCAGTGCCTTTCCGTCGGGCGACCATTGCAAGTCGCCGTCTTTCCCGCGGTCGAAAAACATCGGCTTGGCGTCTTTGCTGCCGTCGGTCGGCGCGCTCCACACCGACGAGTCGGGATCGTGCACGAACGCCACACGCGTACCGTCGGACGAAACAGCCGGCGCGTCACCCTCGCCGAGAACCTTGGGAACGGCGCCGTCGCTCGACGCGACCGATACCACGGTCATCCCGGGCTGCTTTGGGCTGGAGTCGGGGTCGGGCCAGGGATGCGCGGGCCAGTTGGCGTCGTGCGCACCCCCGCGGACGTACACCACGAACGTTCCACCGTTGGTCACGTGCAGGTTCGTCAGCTCCTGGCCGTCGTCGCTTCCCGACGTCCACAAACGGCGCGGGGCGAACCCGGGTGTGCGTGCGACCCAAACGCTCCGGACGCCGCTTTCGTCGAGCACGTAGGCGATTGCCGAACCGTCGGGACTTGCGGCCAGCGCCATCGGTAACGGAAAGCTGAGAGCCTGCTTTAACGTAAAAAGCAGACCGAAAATAAGATGCATCCTTAGCGCTCCTGCCGTTCGAGTAACGTCACGCCGTTCCGTACGGCGACCACCCGGTACGTTCCCGCGCCGAGCGCCCGCGCGATCTTCGGGAAAATCGTGTACGTCCAGGTCGCCGACGCGTAGCGATCGTCGTACAGAACGTACTTCGGATGCAGCCGCACGCCGATGGCCGCGTGCGGAAAGAAGCCCAGATGCGCGTAGATCTCATCGTAGGAACCGACGCTCGCGACGTTCGGAATTTGCGCGATCGTCGCGTTGGTCGCCGCGTCGGCCGCATTCGGCAAACGCAGAAAGTGGCCCAGGTGCAGCGGGCTGAAAAAGACGAGCGCGATCGCACACAGCGCCGCGGCCGTGCCGATCCAGCGCCGCCCGAGGCGTGGAGCTTCCGACAACAACCGCGCGCCCGCGACCGCAAATGCCACCAATACGTAGGGGACCCACACCGCCGCGTAGTGCTGTCCCATGGTGTACGTCAACGGCTCGCGCGACGCCAGCACTTCGACCAAGCCCGGTATCGCCAGCAGCACCACAGGCGTGCGAAACGGAATCAATGCCGGCGGAAGAAACGCTTCCAGCAGATACGTAATGCGTCCGCCGATTTCGGCGGCCGGCGAACGCGTCCCGGAATATCCGCTCCACGCATAGAAATGGCGCGGTACCCACGCGCGCGTCGCACCCGCGAGCGGCCGCACGATCGCGAAGTATCCCCAAAAGACGACCGTCGACACGGCGACGACGGCGGCGCCGAAGATGACCCCGCGGCGCTCTCCTTGCCGCGCGAAATACACGCATCCAACGGCCCCGAGAAATGCCATCGCGAGCGCCTGATCCTCTTTGATGGATAACGCAACCAGCACCAATATCGCCGCAACGCCGAATCGGCGCGCGTCGAGCGCCCACAGCAGCCATGCGATCGTAGCCGGCAGAAACGCCGTTTCATGAAAATCGGTAAACGTGACGCCTTGCAGCGGCGGATACAGGAGCGCGATGCACGCCAGCGCGGCCGCTCCGGTATCGGTGGTGCGTTTTCGAGCGATCGCATAGAGGGCCGGCGCGACCAGGGCGGTGGCCATCGCCTGAACGACGACGAGGGCGAGCGCCGAACGTGCGACCCACAGCAGCGGCGCGCACAGATAGAGAATCGGCGAAAAATGATACGCGAAGTGCGATGTGCCTTCAACGGTGTTCGTGAAGCCGTGAAACGCGCTCGCAATCGTCTGCGTGAAAAGGCCGAGATCGGCGCCGGAGTGGAACGTGACGTACCGATCGGCGCCGAGCACGGCGAAGATCGCGGCGTAGGCGACGGTTGCGAGCGCGACCAGTCGCGGCGGCGTTGCCTTCTTCTGCATGCGTTCGACGGCAGCGCTTGTCGCAGGCACTTCGTTGCCGCATTCGAACTCGACGACGCATGCGCATCTTTCTTGCCGCCGCTTTTCTCGCCGGTGCCGCGGTGTGCGCAGCGCCGGGCGCGACGCCGGCGCGGACGCTGCAGATCGCGGATATGCGGCGTATCGTCGATCTCGAGGAGCCGGCGATTGCGCCGGACGGAAGGCGCGTGGCGCTGATTACGGGCCGACAAAACATTGCCGACGCGACCAACGTCACCTCGCTGGAGCTGATCGACCCTACGACCGGCAAGGTTCGAACGCTGGTGCGCGGGCTCGACGTGGCGGTGCCGCGCTGGTCGCCCGACGGACGATCACTCGCCTACCTGGCGCGCCCCGCCGAGAGCGCGGTCGCGCAAGTCTACCTGCGCGATACCCGGGGAACCGTCCGGCAGCTCACCCATGCCGCGGCCGACGTCATCGACTTCGCCTGGAGTCCCGACGGCACGCGCGTGGCCTACGTGGCGACCGATCTACCGGCAAATCGCGTGGCGCTGGCACATCATCACGACTATTTTTTCGCGGGTAACAACGACTACACCGCCACCGCGCTGACGCCGCCGGATCATCTTTGGGTCGCGACGTTACGCGACGGTCGCGCGCGCCGGCTTACGTCGGGCACCTGGACGATCGCGCCGACCGATCCGGGCGGCATTTTCTCGCCGCAAATCGCCTGGACGCGCGACGGACGCCGCATCACCTTCACCCGCGTCGAAACCACGTTCGGCGGTGAGGATGAAAATTCGACACTGTGGCAAGTCGACGCCGCCGGCGGCCGGATCACGAAGCTCGGCACCGCGCACGATCGCTTTGAGTTGAGCCCATCGTACTCGCCCGCCGGGAGCCGGTTGCTCTATTGGTATCCGCGAGACGGAAACTACTTAGCCGAGAACGCGTTGCGCACGCTCGACGGCGCCACCGATTCGATGCTCGCGTCCTCGCTCGACCGCAACGTTGCCGGATCGCTATGGTATCCCGACGGACGCCGGCTGCTGCTGTGCGCCAGCGACCACACGCAGACGGTCGCGTGGAACCTCGATCTCGAAGGCGGAGCGCTACGCCCGTTTCCGCTTGGGAATCTCAACATCGTCTGCGACCCGTATTCCAGCTCGACGTTCGATTCCGGAATCGCGGCCGGAATCGCCAACGACGGAGGGGTCGCGTTTCTGGCGACCGACGCTCGACACGCGCGCGAGCTCTACTATCTTGCCCCCGGATCGAGTGCGCCGCGGCGGGTGACGCACTTCAACGACTTCGTTTCCGGAATTTCAATCGGCCGAATGTCGGCGTTTGACTGGAGCGGTCCCGATGGTTTCGCCGAGGACGGCGTCGTCACGTATCCCCCCGGCTTCGACGCGACGCGAGCCGCGAACCCAAACGCCACATTTCCGGTCGTGCTGCTGATTCACGGTGGCCCGGGCCTCTCCAATGCGCTGGAGTTCGCCTGGGAGCAGTGGCCGCTCGCGCAGGCGATTGCGGCACGCGACTACATCGTTTTTCAACCCAACTACCGCGGCAGCGACAATCTCGGAAATGCCTATATGCTCGCCATCGTTGGGGACACCGCGCAAGGGCCGGCCAACGACGTCATGTCCGGGCTCGCGGCGCTCGAAAAGCTGCCCTACGTCGACGGCACCCGCGTCTTCGTCTCGGGCTGGTCGTACGGCGGGCTGCTGACGACGTGGCTCATCGGGCACTACCACAATTGGCGCGCCGCGGTTTCCGGGGCCGCGGTCAACGACGAAACCGAAGAGTACAACCTCTCGATTTCCAACGTGCAGAACACGTTCTACGTCGGAACCTCACCATACGTCGGCAACGGCGCGCAAATTTACGCCGAGCAATCTCCGATTACGTATTACAAGAACATCACGACGCCGACGTTGATCTGGGGCACGACGCTCGATCCGGTGGTGCCGATTCCGCTCTCGTACGCGCTGTATCACGCGCTGGTCGACAGTCACGTCCCGGTGCGCTTTCTCGTCTTTCCGGCGACGACGCATGGGCCCGGCAACCCGGTGCAAACCGCCGATCTCACCCGCTTTTGGCTCGACTGGCTCGACGCACACCGGTGACCTCATCCATTCGAGGCCGCCAAGCGTTACACGCTATATGACACGAATTATCGCCGGACTCTTTGCCGTCGTCCTGCTGGCCGCCGGGGCCGCGCCGGCC
>JBAUZB010000190.1:0-7662 GCA_049585095.1 Candidatus Tumulicola sp. | reverse complement strand
CCTGCAGCGCGTCCCGAGCCAGCGCACCGGCGGCGGCGAGTCCCGCCGCCCCGGCGCCGAGCACGACGACGTCAGCGTCCATGCGCCACCGTACACGACCGCGCTTGCACCACGATGTTTTTGCGCGAGATTACGACGGGAGGTCGAACCGCATGCAAACGGTCGTGCCGGCGTTGGTTTCGAGCGTCACCGTTTGAGCGACCGAACGAACGATGCGCAGGCCAAATCCGCGATTCGGCCGCGGCCTCGGGTCGGCAAACGTGCCGCGGTCGACGACTTCCACGGCGAGCACGCCGTCGGGCTCCATGCGCGCCACGATCTTCACCTCGCCGACGGGTCCGTTCCGATAGGCGTGTTCGACGGCATTTGCCAGCGCTTCGCCGACCGCCGTCACCACGTCGAGCCGCACGCACTCGGGGATGTCGAGCGCATCCAAAAAAGCCCCCAGCGCGTGGCGCATCGGCGCTGCCGTTTCGGGTAGTGCAACGCGTTCCAGCGAGAGTTGGCCGCGCGGGATCATGCCGCGCTTTCCAAGTACGCCAGCGCCTCGTTGCGGCTGCCGAAAATCTCGAAAACTTCGTAGAGGCCGGCATATCGAATGACGCGGTCGAACTGCGCTTGGGCCACGACCAGAGCCACCGGAACCGTGCGCTGCTCGGCGTGTCTTCGAAAGCGCAGCAGTTCCGTCAGCGCGGTGGAGTCGGCATAGGTGACGTCGGATAAATCGAGCAAAATGCCGCGCGCCGCCGGCCCGATGACCAGCGCTCGATGCAACTCTTCTTTTCGCGCGATGTCGAGCTCGCCCGCCAGCACTACCACGTCGATTGCGGGTCCGGTCCTCACGACGCTTTCCCTTGAAGCAGCGACGGAATCCGGTCCGCGGTCCCTTCCGCCGGCACCGCGTCTTCAGCCGCCCGGCTCGACGTCACACGCTTACTCGGAAACCCTATCGTCATGATGGCGACGTCGTCGGCGACGACGCGATTGCGAAATATCGACAGATAGATCGCGGTGGCGGTCTCCAACTGAGCGGGCGTCGCGGCAATCGCCTCCAACAGCGTTTTCTCGCCCTCGACGGCATTGCGCGAGTGTTCGATCGCGCCGTCGGTATACAGCACTAACGTGGCGCCCGGTACCGTTTTCACGCGATGCCGCACGTACACCGGATTTTCAATCACGCCAAGCGGCAAACCACCGAATGCCAGCAACCGAGGCGGCGCGCCGGGTTCCCGCAGTACCGGCGGCGGATGCCCGGCAGTCGCATACTCGAACTCGCAGGTTCGCGCGTCGGCGATTCCGACGACCGCCGTTACCATCGGCACCGGTGACGATTCGAGCATCAGACGCGCGTTGACGCGCGAAAGAATCGAGTCGACGTTCGAATCCAAGAGGGCCGCCGAGAGCACCTCGTTGCGCAGCCGGGTCATCATTACGGCTGCCCCGAGGCCGTGCCCGGCAATGTCGCCGATGATGAAGAGAATGCGATCCTGTCCGATTTCGAACGCATCGTACCAGTCGCCGCCGACTTTGGCTTCTTCCGACGCCGGCACGTAGGTCGCGCTGAACGTAATCGCCGGCGTCGTCGGCAAACCCCGCTGCGAAAATGCCTCTTGCAGCGTGCCGGTCACGCGGCGTTCCGCATCGTAGGCGGCGCGTAAGTTACGCTCGCGTATTTTTGCCTCCTCGCGCTGTTCGCGAGCCCGGTCGAGCCGGTTCCACGCGCGCGCCGTCAGCATCGCAAACGAGATTCCGACGGCAAAAAGCAGCAGCGTGGCGACGACGATGAGGATGCCGAAACGCGCGATGTTCGATTGAAAATCGCGGCGTAAATCGTCGTTGCGCTTCGTCAACGCGCGTTCGACGACGACGCGATCCCTGCGGAAACGGTCGACGAGTTCTTTGCCGGTCTTTTGAAGGGTCAATGTGCCGCTACCGCGGTGCGAAAACACCGGCAACGCGATCGCGGTAACCCACGCGTCGTTGGCGCGCTGTGCGTCCTGCGCCGCAGCGATGGCCGACGGCAAGTTCAACTCCTCGAGGGCGGCGTGGAGACGCGCGAAGATGCCGGGGAGTTGGGCCCGTACCAGATGATACGGCGCGAGAAAACTGGGGTCTTTGGTGGCGACGTAACCCCGCAGGCCGGTCTCCTCGTCGAGTTGCGCCTTGATCGCGGCGAACAGCAGCGTTTCGGCGCTGCGAACCTGCTGCGCCGTATCGAATGACGCCGCGACGGAGTTGCGAATCAGCACGCCGGCGGTCAGCAGCGACACGACGATCGCTATCAGGACGATGACCCACGGCCGGATCCACGGAATGATCGTACGCCTCAGCGGCATCGCGAAGTCATTTGTCGGCCCCTATCCATTCCCTCGAAAGGAACCCCCATGATCGTCCTGGCGATCAACGTGCGATCGGGAGGAAAGGCCACGACAGCCGACCGCTTGGTCGAGCGTTGCGCGAGCCACAACCCAGATGCGGTCGTCTTCTCCGAATACCGCGACACGCCGGCGGGCGAGCGTCTGCGCGCCGCCGCCGAACGGGCCGGCTGGCGCCGGCAAGCCTGGACGGAGGGACATCGCGGAAACGGCGTGTTGATCGCGGCCCGCGAAGCGTTTGAAGGCGTTCGCAATCCGTTCGGATTGAGCGACGACGACTATCCCGACGGCGTGCTGCTGGCGCGTTTCGAGCAGCTGGATCTGTACGGCGTCTACTTACCCGGGCAAGACCGCAAGCGCCCGCACTTGCGCTGCCTCATTGCGGCCGCGCAGCGGTACAACGAACGCGGCCTCGACGGCGCGTGCGTCGGCGACTTCAACTCCGGCCGCAACCAAACCGATATCGAAATCAACGTTCGAACCGGCCGCCTCGCCGACGAATTCAGCACCGCCGACCTGTACGCCGACTTGGAACGCTACTGGACCGAGGCGTGGCTCTACCTGCATCCGGATCGCCGCGAATACAGCTGGTTTCCGTTTCGCATCGACCCGAACTACCCGGCGCGCAACGGCTGGAGAATCGACAAAGCCTTCGTCTCCGCCTCGTTATTGCCGAAGGTCCGTTCGGCCGCCTACGACCACGGCTTCCGCACGGAACGGCTCACCGACCATTCCGCATTAGTGACGGAATTCGACCTGTAGCCGCGAGGAAACCCCCCGCTGCCGCGGAATCCGCCGGTCACGTCTTTTTGTTGCTTGCGGAGGGTTCAGGCATGCGCCGTATTTGCGCTTTTCGTCTTCATCACGCCGCCGCCATCGTGCTCGTTGCCGCACTCGGCGGATGCGGCGGACACAACGCTTCCGGTTCCCCGCTTCCGATTGGCGCCCAAGCCCAGGGTCGCGCCGCTCGGCCGCTGTCGATTGCGCGCGGCGCATTGAAAATTCGCGATCTGACTCGACGCGGGCTCGGCGATGCGGCAACGCGCGCCGGCAGTGCGGGTTATCCGGTGACCGCCGATCCGAAAGTTTCGCATCCCGACGAAACGCCGTGCGTCGACGTGCTCTTCACGCCGCACACGCCGCCGCTGAGCCCGAGTGGTCTGCCGGTGGGCACGTTTGCGGACTACAGCGACCATCCGTTCAACTATGCTCCGCCTTCAAACTGTCCCGGGCCGTACGCCAAGATCGTCTTCAAGATGCACTTTAGCGTTTCGGCCGGGGTCCAGTACGATCGCACCGGCGCCGTCTGGATCGGGGCCACCAACGTCTTCTTCGGAACCACATCCGAGCCGGGGTCGAACGCCAGCCCGGAGTGGAACGTCGAGCGCGACGTCACCGAATACGCGCCGGTTTTCGCCCAATCGTCGGTGGGCCAAGCGTCGGTCTACAACATCGTCAACTCGCAGTACACCGGCGTGATTTACGGAAGGGCGGAGCTGGATTTCTATCCGGCAACCGCGCAGTTTCCCGCCGGGCAGGCGGCCGATGCCGTTTATCCGTTGTCGGCGGGTCCGACCGGAGGCTACGTCTATCTCGACGACCCGAGCAGTCAAATGACCGGCACGTTTACGTTTCCGACCAACGTTGAGGCGGCGTATCTCGACGTCTTCCTCGAATCGCAAAGCGGCGACGAGTTTTGGTATTCGTGCTTCCCCAACGATCTGGCGCAAAAGCTCGACAACTGCGGCGGCACCGCCTTCCGCGAAGGCGAAGTGAGCGTCGACGGGCAGCCGGCGGGCGTCGCACCCATCTATCCGTGGATCTACACCGGCGGAATCGATCCGTATCTGTGGGTTCCGACCCCGGGCGTGGAAACGCTGAACTTCAAACCATACCGCATCGACTTGACGCCGTTTGCGGCCCAGCTCGACGACGGCAATCCGCATACGGTCGCCGTCTCCGTCTTCAACGACAACAACTACTTTGCGGGAAATGCGGCGCTGCTGGTCTACCAAGATCACGGCTCGTCGCAAGTCACCGGCGCGCTCGTGAGCGACGGAACCGCGATCGCCCCGGCGCAATCGGTCGTCGAACACGTCAAAATCGACCAATACGGCGATGCCAACGGCTCGATCAACGTATCCGCCACCCATCCGGTCAGCCTGAAGGGCTACGTGAATACATCGCACGGCCGCGTGACCACCAGCGTGACTCAGAGCATCGCGTTTTCGAACGTGCAAAACATCGTCGTCAACTCCGCGCAGTACAAACAAAACATCAAACAACTGACGACGATCACGTCGGATACGTTGACGAGTTCCAAACGGGGCAACCAGAAATCGCACGCTGCGTGGCTCTGGCCGTTCGGCATGAAATATCTCTACGCCGTGCAGCCCAGCGGCAACGCGATTCAGAACGCGACCATCGCGCAAACCAAGAACGGCAGCGGATTGGATCAGCGGCGCCGCGGCTCCGACAGCTGGCTCTTGCAAAACTCGGTGAATTCTTCGGACACGCTCACCTTCACCAGCTCCGGGTTCTCGCCGTCGAACGGCAAGAGCAGCCAAATCTACAAGTCGCTGGGAGTCGCCGGACGGTGCTACCAAAAGACCATCAAGTCGAAGAACTACGCGATCACGAGTACGACTAAAGGCTGTTAGCACGAAAGGCGCATGCGACCCGAACGTAAGGCCGCTTCGCCACGCGTCCGGCACGGCCGTCCCGTACGATGGTGCGGATGGGACGAAAGTGATCGATGCAGCGAATTGACGGCGCCTTTATCTATGCGGCCAGCGACCTCAACAACTATCTCGAGTGCAAGCGGCTTACCGAACTCGAGACGCTGGTGGCCTGCGGAAAACGGGTGCGCCCGTCCGACGCCGAGGACGAGCAAACCCGGCTGATCCGGCGCAAGGGCGAGGAACACGAACGGCGTTTCCTCGAGACGATGCAGTCGCTCCACGGCGGCCGCATCGTCTCGATCGAGCGGCCGGAGCCCAGCCTGGCCGCATTTGCCCGTGCCGAGCAGCAGACGTTCGAGGCGATGGCCGCGGGAGCACCGATCGTCTATCAGGCGACGTTTTTCGACGGTCTCTTCATCGGACACGCCGACTTCCTGCGCCGCATCGACGCGCCGTCGCGTTTGGGAGCATGGAGTTACGAAGTTCTCGACACCAAGCTCGCGCTGAATCCAAAGCCGTACTTTCTAATTCAGCTGTGCAACTACGCCGAGCATCTCGAGCGGCTGCAGGGCGTCCCGGTGGTCCACGGCTGCGTGATTCTCGGAGACGGCACCGAAGCACGCTATCGCCTGCACGACTACGCGGCGTACTACCGGCATCTCAAATCGACGTTCCTCGCGTTCGCCGCCGACGCCGCCCGCACGGACGGAATCGAACCTGCCGAATATCCGTACGAGTGCAAGCACTGTACGATGTGTGCCTGGGACGGCGTTTGCAAACAGCGGCGGATCGACGACGATCACTTGAGTCTGGTCGCATGGATGCGCCGGGATCAAATCGCAAAACTCGAAACCGCCGGCATCGCAAGCCTCG
Organism: Candidatus Tumulicola sp.; assembly: GCA_049585095.1. GTDB lineage: Bacteria > Vulcanimicrobiota > Vulcanimicrobiia > Vulcanimicrobiales > Vulcanimicrobiaceae > Tumulicola. Next base: position 1,733 of record JBAUZB010000190.1, on the reverse strand, counting down.
CGACGCTGGCGCACGCCGGCGACGAAGCACGCCCCCAGGGTTTGAACGGCGAAACGTTCCAGAAGCTGCGGCGCCAAGCGCGCTTACAAGCCGACGGGCGCGAACGTGGGGCCGCGGTGTACGAGTTACTCCCGCACGCGCCGCCGATGGGCTTCACGCTCATGCCCGAGCCGGCAACGGGCGACGTTTTCTTCGACATGGAGGGCGACCCGCTGTTCGAGCCGGGCCACGGACTCGAATATCTCTTCGGTTGCTGCCTCCTCGACGACGCCGTCGCGTTTCGCTCGTTTTGGGGTCTCGACCGTAACGCCGAAAAGCGCGCGTTCGAGGAGTTCGTCGATTTCATCGTCGCGCGGCGGCTCCGATACCCGTCGATGCACGTGTACCACTACGCGTCGTACGAAAAGAGCGCAGTGCGTAAGCTCGCCCAGGCTCATTGCACCCGCGAAAGCGAGATCGACGACTTGCTGCGCGGCGAAGTGCTGGTCGATCTCTATGCCGTCGTGCGCCAGGCGCTGGCGATTTCGGAGGAGCGCTACGGCCTGAAAAACCTCGAGCGGTTCTACCCGCTCGTCCGAGCGACCGAGGTGAAAAAAGGGGACCAGTCGATCGTGATGTTCGAGCGCTGGCTGGAGACCGGCGATCGCTCGATTCTCGACGACATCGAAGCCTATAACCGGGATGATTGCGAGTCGACCTATCGGCTGCGGGAGTGGCTGCTCGCGCGGCGCGACGAATCGATCCAACATTTCGGCGTGCAATTGCCGTTCCGGCCGTTCCGTTTGCCGAGCGACCGGTGCCATCCCGACTTCCTCGAGGGTTGTTCCAAATGCGCGAAGCGACGCTCGGACGAGCGCGAGGAGGCGCGCCGCAGCGATTTGGAGCGAACGCTCCTGCAAAACCTGCTGCCGCCGCAGAGCGAAGACGACTATCGCGCGATGGCGGAGGACGCGCGCGCGCGCTATTTGCTCGGCAACCTGTTGGCCTATCACCGGCGCGAAGAGAAGCCCGGCTGGTGGGCCTACTTCGACCGGTGCGAAAACGTCGACCACCTGCTCGACGACCGTGAGGCCATCGGCGGTCTGAAGCTGGAAGAAAGCGTCGCACCCTACAAGCACAACCGAAGTTGGGTTTACACCTACTCGTTTCCGGATCAGCACCACAAGCTGGGGAAAGACGATACACCTCACGATCCGACGGCGCGCAAAGCCGGAACCATCATCGCGCTCGACGAGGACGGCGAGTGCAACGTTCTGGCGCTCAAATGGAACGGCAATCTCGAGAGTGCGCGCGCCATCGTCGCGTTGATACCGCGGCCGCCGCTGGCGACGAAGGTCCAACGCGAGTCGCTCGAACGCATCGCCGGCGGGTTGGTTGCCGGCACCCTGCGGCGCGAGCGCCCGGCGACCTTCGATCTGCTCATGAGCGCCGCTCCTCGGCTCGCGGGCATTGCTTCCGGTAACAGCGTGCAACCGCAACCGGTCACCGCGGAAGCCGTCTCGTCGGTCGTGCGCTCGCTGGATCGCAGTTATCTCTTCATCCAAGGTCCTCCCGGAAGCGGCAAGACCACGACCGCCGCCCACGTCATTTGCGACTTGCTGCAAAACGGTAAACGCGTTGGAGTTACTAGCACCGGGCACAAGGCGATTCACAATCTGCTCGACAAGGTCGAATCCGAAATGCGCGCGCGCCACGCGCGCTTTCGCGGTCTGTACAAATGCAGTAGCAACAAC
>JBAUZB010000189.1:0-13434 GCA_049585095.1 Candidatus Tumulicola sp. | reverse complement strand
GTTCGTCGCCGAGTTTGAGGGGATTCCGACCAAGGCGCGTGACGCACATCCGGGCGACAAAAGCAATAACAACAACGAGCAAGCGACCGCAGAGGTTAGTTTAGTACGCATCTCCATACCTTTTTCTTAAGAGTTTTCACGAACTTAGATGATGAGTTGTCGAGCGCCGTAATGAACTGCCAATCCTTCGGAATCTCTACCTTACGATTGATGTTACTTTACAATTCGTGGACCGCACTATTGATTCCCACAGGGTTGCTTGCTTAATGTTTGGAGGTAAACTGGGACTCAACGGCTCCTAAGCCCCCCAATCGTGTTACTTTACGATTCGTGGACCAGCACCATTGATTCCCGCGGGCTTGCTTGCTTAACGTTTTGAGCGGGAAATTTGACTCAACGGACCTCCTAGCGGGAGAAGTTCGCCGCGATTTTCTCGTTTATGCTTGGAGCAAGAACTTGAGAGTGGACCCCATTCCTGAAGGGTTCCCTTCTCGCCGCAAAGGAATATACGCCGCCGGTGATAGTTGTTTGTCCTGAGGAGAGGCACACGTGCGCACCTTTACGCTGTATACTGTTGGTTGCTTGCTCGTTGCCCTTACGGGGGTTGGATGCTCGCAATCGTCCAATTTACCTGTCGCCCACCGGACTGAAGCGTTTTCAAGTCAGGCGTACCGTGAAGTTAGTAGCTCGCCAATCAAACACGTCGTAGTCATCATTCAAGAGAACCGCAGCTTCGACAACATTTTCGCAGGCTTCCCTGGTGCAGATGCTCCAACGTACGGCTATATGAACAACGGGAAACGGGTCAATTTCGAGCGGAAAAAGTTAGCCACAACCATAGACCTTCGACACAGCTACCAAGAAGGCCTAATCGATTATGATAACGGAAGGATGGATGGGTTTAACTTAAATCTCCCTGGCAAGCCTGAGTATCCGTACTCATATGTGAACCGTTCGGACGTCAAGCCGTATTGGGATATGGCGGAACAGTACACCCTGGCAGATCACATGTTTCCTACAGAACTCGGCGGCAGTTTTACGGCGCATCTCAATCTCATTGCGGGAACCGATAAGTTAAGTTCGACAGTCGCCGAAGGTAACCAACCAAGTAACACCCCTTGGGGATGCGACGCGCCACCTAGTACAACAACTGAAACTGTTGGTCCTGACAGAAAAATTAAGATCGGCGGCAGCTTCCCGTGCTTCACGCAATTTAAGACGATGGCCGATATTATGGACCCCAGCGGCGTGTCATGGAAATACTACGCGCCACAGACTATTGGCTGCCCCACCAATTGTAACCCAGGAGGATTGCTTTGGTCGGAGTTTGACGCTATTAAGCACATACGGTACGGTCGTGATTGGGCACGCAATATTATCAATCCGCAGACGCAGATCCTCAACGATGTGGCGAATGGCAATCTCGCCTCAATCTCCTGGGTCGTACCAGACGCGGGAGACTCTGACCATGCGGCGGGAACCAACACCGACAGGGGACCTTCTTGGGTTGCCGCCATCGTAAACGCTATTGGGGAATCTTCCTACTGGAAATCTACCGCAATCATTGTGCTGTGGGATGATTGGGGAGGATGGTACGACGACGTGCCGCCTCCACAGCTCGACTGGTTGGGTCTAGGGGTCCGCGTGCCGTGTATCATCATTTCGCCCTATGCGAAGGTTGGCTACGTTTCACACACGCAATACGAATCTGGCAGTACGTTGAAGTTCATGGAGGAAGTATTTAATCTGCCTTCGCTAGGGGCGACGGATGCACGGGCCAACAGCCTAGATGATAGTTTTGACTTCAAGCAGAAGCCGACGCCGTTCAAGCCCATTCATGCCAAGTATCCGCCACCGAACTTCTGGACTGAGAAGCCATCGAGGATGCCGCCGGATACGGAGTAGCCGGGCGCGGCACGAGCGCGAGCATCAGTAGATCGGATTGCTGCTCGCGCTCACCCCTGGGCGGCAACATAGTAGCAACTCCGAACATTTGGCCCCCTGAAAACTCACGCAGTGAACAGACCGTTGTGCTTTCGCCCTTCTTGGATTCCGCACCTCACGTAATGAGCAATCGGTACCTGGTCGGTGGCGACTTCTTGCGTATTCTCTCGGGCATAGAAATAGGAGTCAAACATGGGATGCGGGTTCAGTCCCTTCTTCGAACCTTTCCATAGGAAGTGGGAGAGCGGGTTCTCTATCCATTCGCCGTCGGGCACTTGAAGAAGATACCACGCAGTGTCGAACAATGGTCCGGGATTTCTGCGCTCAAGAGCCCCGAAGTGAATGTAATGCGTTAATGGGTTCATTTGAGAGTCCCGCAAGTCGCTGTTATTTTCGACGTACCATTCGGGGTCAAACAGAGCATTAGGAAATCGTCCAATGCTCCATCCTGAAAGAACGAAATCGGTCAGTGGGTCGACGCCGCTTTCTGAAACGTCCACGTACTCGTTTAGGTACCACTCCGAATCGAACAACGGATTGGGAAATAGGCCGGCCTTACAGCCGTATTCCAGATAATCGCTCAGCGGATCGTAGCCCGAACTGCTGCTAAGCCGCGCGTGCGAAATATACCAGGAAACGTCGAAAAGAGCGTGAGGATCTATTGTTTGGTGATCCCAGTTAGCTAGATAGTGAAGAAGGGGGGGTAAGGTAATACCCTGCCCATCTCCGGCAAGTTCTGAGCTGCGGATCCTATAATAGCTGGATTCAAACAACGGCGTGGGATTATCTTCCCGTTGCAATCCTACCGTCATAAAGAATTCATAAGGCCAAACCGCGCTCTCCGTGCTCAGAGCGTAGCATTCCCGATAGAAAGAAGGCTCGAAGAGAGGATGTGGTCTCAGGCCGAGTTCTGCCCCTTCCGTCAGGTAATGAAGGAAAGCATTATTTGTTGAGGCGATCCCGCGCTCCGTTAGCTGCCTACGGTAAAACGGCGTATGAAAAAAAGCATTTGGTTCGCGACCCTGCTTTGAGCCAGAAGCCATGTAATGCGAAAGCGGGTCGAGCCCCGTGGCGGCTACATCGGGATACTGCTTCGAGTACCACTCAACGTCAAAAAGTCGGGAAACCACAACAGGAACTCCCCGCGAATCAGAGTCCAATGCAGAACCGGCCCCAGGGTTCTTTGATAGCTCGCCTTGCATCAATCCCATCTAGACCCCGATTCAGAGTTGTCGCGTGACGACAAAGGTTGGGTAATTGTGCGGCCTCACAATGGAAACCTCTTTGAATTCTCGCTCAACCGCACTAGCAACTGCCCCTCGCGCGTAGACGCTTAGCACGGCAGGGTCCATCCCAAATCGCTCTACGACTAGTTCCCGGATTGAGTGTCTGCCGGCCGAAAATTGCTCGGCAAATCCCTTGTAGCGCGCTCGAACCTCGACGTCAGCAGGGCCTATTTCCACTTCGATGCGAACACGATCATCGGCCGGCCCCAAAGGACTTCCACGGTGCCCTATATCGACTGCATAGCCAAACTCCCGAGCAGCGCGGTCAATTATCCTTTTCGTAAGCGTTCTCAACGCGGGCTCGAGGACATCCGACTCTCGGAACTTGCGAAGCTGAGAGCGAAAGGCTGGATATCTCCAGTCGATTATGGCCTCGTTCTTTGGAGCCGCATGTCGACGCGAGATGACGCCCGCGGTGACGGCGGGGTCTCTCCAATGGTAAACAAAGGCTCCAGGTGCTAAACAAATGCGATAACCAGCTTCGAGGCTTCTTAGTTTCCAATCGGTCTCCTCATTGCCGCCACAATCAAAAACCGGATCCATGATCCCGACGTCGGTAACAACCGCCGTGGGGATCATGACGCAAAATGCGCTTCCGCCGGGGATATCAATCGCCCGTCCACTAAATAGTGACGAGGTCATTTCTCCAAGCCAGTTCACTGCACCTTGATCATTCAAACAGTCCGGATCATCATTTGTGATAGCATACATGGAAAGGTCATTAGACCATGCCGTAACGGACCCAACGTTCGGATCACGAATTGCCAGCAGAAGCTCTGTAAGTAAATTCGCGGGAAATAACACGTCGGAATTATTTATTGTGACATAATCATAGCCATTTTTTGCAGCGGCCAGCAGTCCCAGAGACGTATTTCTCGGAATCCCCAAGTTACGCGGACTACGATAATAGTTGGCGCCCAGCTTCGTAGAAATGTCACGAAGTTGTTCGCTACTTCCCGGCTCCGGGCTAGTGTCATCGAGAACGAGTACGTCGCATTCGGCTGAAGTTGTCTCCATACGCGCCGCACTTTGGATGGCTTGCGGTGCAAATGATCGGTCGTTGTAGACCGTGATACAGTGCAGTACCCGAGGCTTCTTAAGGCCTGCTGCACTAGGCATTAATGTGCACGTCGGGCAAAGAATGACTCGCGCTCCAGAGCGCGCGCATCGAGCGTGGACGTTGCAGCCCTCGTCGCAACGAACTCTTCGTCGATAAGGCGCTGAGCCGAGGCGAGATCGCGCTGGTGTCGAAGTCGCTCGCTCTCCAGCAGCGCGAGCGCCTCAAACAGCTTATTCTCGAGTTCCGCCTCCGAGCGATGACCGCATTCGAAACCGCGCAGACGAAAGCGCGCCAGCTCTGACCTCAAGGAACCTAACTCATCGTTCATTTCAATTAGTCGCCGCGTAAGGTCGATTACCCGGGCGTGGGCTATTTCCACATCCAACAGAGCTTGTTCCAGAGAAATTGGCTGCAAATCCATAGTTATCTTCCTCTGCAAAACTATACCTGTAAAGTCCTTCGCGGCGACGCGAGCGACTTCTGGTAAGCGCTGATAGCGCCGCAGGCATTGTCCGCCCAGGTCAGCCGCCGCTTTTCGTCCAGCACTCTTGCTACCGCCTGCTGCCTTGCGAGGGGGTCAAGCAATAACTTTTCCGCGTGGTCGGCGAGTGAGGAAACGCGCCAGTCCACGGGCCCCGTACTGTAAGGCATCAGCTCTCGCAACGGACCAAAGGACACGTGAAGGGCGGGCTTGCCGAATTGCGCCGCCTCGAAGGGAAGCATTCCAAAGCCCTCGGCGGACGTTAAGTACAGAATGAGCGAAGCATGTGACATAAACCAATTGCGCTCTTCACTGGAAATATCGGGAAGGATTAGAACCTCGTCTAGTGGAGTCAACATGGTAGCTTCCTCGAAGCGAGTTGACCCATGCGGTACGATCGCTCCGGCCATTATTAACGATAGACCGTGCCCGCGGCGCCTCAGTTCCCTCCAGACGCGGATCGAGAGATCGCGGTTCTTGTGCGCGTAGGTCGCGCCGAGAACGAAGGCAAACTCGGCAGCGACTAAAGCCGATTTCTCCAATGCGCGCGGAAACGCCGGGGGGTGAGCCGCCAACTGCCTCTCGATGTGATCGATGCCGTTCGGCACGACGAATAATCGTTCCGCCGAGATTGGGAGGCACTCCTCATGGATTGGTCCCAGAACGTCTTTTGATATGACCAGCACTGCATCGGCAGTTGCCACACCTTGCCGCATAGCTTCCCGGTACGCCATCCACGCGTCCCACTCTTCGAAATAGGCGCCGGTTCTGAACGCAATAAGATCGTGGATCGTGATGACGATGCGCTTGCTGATTGCACGCCATCGATGCCATGGAATACTTGGCTCTGGCTGATATGGCCGGTGCAGGATGTCTACGCTGCTAACCGACGAAAAATGCAGGTTGTCCGATTTGACTATGTTGACTTTTGGTTTTAATAATGTAGCTCGCGCGTATGCGGGTATAGTCTCCGTTTGTAGGCCCACACCGAGCCAGGCGACCTTTTCGTTGTCCGCCAGGCTGTTGATGAGGGCAACGAGGGTTACTTGCGTCCCCATTTCTATGGGACCGAGCGAAGAGCCATCAATCAGGACGCGCAAGCCCGAAACCTTCGTTATGGCAAGATCTAATGCTATACGCAACGGCTCGCCCATGCTTGTGATTTGACGATCCTGCATGTTGGGATAGTAATGGTGACGGGCGTGAAGACGGCTCCGAGACTCCTCGGAGACAAGGCTAGTCTTGCGGTACCTTATGGGCTCCCACGGCTGATAAATGTACGTGCCTGCATCCAAGTAGTTTCCGAAACCGCGAGTATTCGCGCGGAGTGCGAAGTCGGCGATGGCAACTTTGGGGTCCAAATCGAAATCGCTAAAGACCCCCGCCACACTCAACGCGCTCTTACCGATTACGACGGCTCCCCCCTCGGGGACGGTGATCGGCACCGGCCCGCTGTCTGGTTCGCTTCTGAGCATCGCCGTAATCGAGCTTTGGTCGTGCCCTTCAGGTCTTGGTACCGGTATTTCTCCGTTGATGACGGGGAAGCTCAAATAACCGGAACTGTTACTCAGGAACGATACCGTACCTATTCGCGGGTCGTTTCGCATCCATGAGCTCGCACGCGTTAATGCCTCTGGGGGCAAGACAACCGGTAAGTGGATGACAAGAACTTCGTCGAAGTCGATATCATGATCTAGCCTTGACAGCGCTGACGCAAGACTAATCTCGTCTCGAAGCTCAACGCCGTAATCCGAGAATATCTCCCGTAACCGACGGTAATTCGATGACGTCGCCAATATAATTTCCGAAATTCCATGAACCGCCTGCAGCGCCCTTACACATTCCACCCAATATTCCGGCAGGTCGGTAGCCCAGACAAGCGCGGCAAGGCGGTTTGAACCGCGTCGCTCATCTGGCATACCGATCTCCCATGATGACGTTCATTGCAGTACGGACTATGGCCAGTGCGGAGCCCTCTTTAGGACCGGTCACTTGATATCTTTTCGACCTTATTCACTTTCACCCGGTTGAGGCGATGCACTCTGTTACATCAGCCGATCCACCGTGTTACAGAGGTGTCCCGGATTGGAGGCAAACGGCGGAAACTCCTCCAGAATACGCGAGGTGCTCCCCGGGAACACGGTCAGGATCGCCTGATTACGGCCGCCTGCTGCGACCCCCTTGGGAGCTGAACTTTGTGTCGTAGGATGACTTTAAGGCTTTCGTTTTGGCTGTGGAGCTGGATGCTTTCGTGACCTCAGGTGACTATGCCGGCGGAAGCTCTATTGCGGCGCCTTGCGTTGGCTTGGAAGACGTCCGTAATTTGCCCGATAAAGTCATGCTAGCGAGCGACCACCACATCGAGGTGAACTGTGAAGGTTGTCGCTGGAGTCGATTGCCAACAAAGCCACGCACATGACGTGGAAACCATTTTCGCGTTGGCGCTCGATTGGAACAGCATCGATAAAATTGGTGAGCTAGACATCCTCGCCCCTGGAAGGGATTATGCGCGGCACAATCCGTCCTAAAAATGCGCACAAGTGCCCGACACTACCCGGCGCGGCGACGTTAAGGACGAGAAGATCGTCTCGACGATATCGAAAATAGGCTTTAACGATTTCGACGTGCTCTACGTAGAAGTGGATAAGGGAACCCTTATTGTGGAGGTCATCTTCGTGCGTGCCAAAAACGTGTTTATCCACGTATTGCATTTCTTCCCAATTGGATGGGTCCTTCTCAAAGGGCCAAGCGCAATGTTTCGTTCCACCTTACCACCGAATCGTACCATTGATCGGGTGAATCCCTCTCCGTAAGGATGAACTTTGATCCTGGAAACACCTGATCAAGATAAGTAAACGTGAATGGAAAGCTGAATGGAGCGTCCTGAAACGCGTCGGCCGTCTCGCAGAACTCTGCGAGCCATCTGAAGTCGCGCGTTACCCACCGGTCAAACATTCGCTCGGCCACCAGTTGGTTGCCCATACGGTATCCTAAATCTCTGAGGACGACCTCAAGAGACGACGTCCCAGTCTTGTTCAACCCGATGCAAAAGGTTTTGGCGCAATGCATAAGTCTTTAGCCGCCTCCCGCTTGGCGGTAAGCAAGCAGTAGACCCGAGCGCCCGACGTATGACGGCATTAGAGCCCTATATTATCCTTTATAAATCTAAACTTAGCCGATATTCGCCTAAACATCGATCCGCTCGAAGCAAAGGGCGAATTGCCAACTATTTTAACGTCGATCCGTTCAACTACCGCTGACCGCGCTACGCGCGGCGACCACGAACTCCCATGCTACCGGCAGTTTGTCCTCGTTTTTGTACGCTTGAGGGACGTGAATTTCGAAAAGGATCTTAAAGCCGAATCGCTTCAGCGCCAATCGCACCGGCCCGGGATTGCGGCGATACCAAGTTAGCGGAGATCCGACCCAGCCGAGGGAGGTCTCAACGCGTTTTCGCTGCGTGCGGACGCTTGCAACGATCGGCTCGTACGTGAACGCGAACGGGCCGCCGGGATTCAACGCCTTGGCCGCTCCCGAGATTACCAGGCCCAAATCGAAATTCGAAACGAACTCCGGCACACCGATAGCGGTTATCAAATCGAACGAACTGCCGTCTTCACGCACGTACTCTACGATGTCGCGCTGCGTCGTCTCGACGGCGGGATGCTTGGCTCTTAGGAGATCTAGCATCTTCGACGACACGTCCACGGCGAGGATCGATTCGCGCCGCACGCGCGCGAGAACGTTCTCGATCGTCTGCCCGGTACCGGCACCGAGATCCAGGTAACGGCGAATTTCGACACCGCTTCCCGTCAGGAAGGGCGCGATGTCTATTGGGCGCTCCGCCGAATCGCACCATTCGGCGACGGTGTTGAAGAAAGCTTCGGCTTGAGACCCGGGCTTCGGCGCGGACACGGTTAGGTTCGGTGTGGCCGCGGTTCCAAAAGCTCGACCGGAATGCCGTTGCGATCTTCGACGCAAGCAATCGCGCGGGTTGCGCTCGGCGATTTATAGCCGGTATTCTCCGTATAGCTGTCCTATTCGAGTCGCCACCGGGCGATTCCGGCTGCTTTCCGAGCCCTCGACCGGCCAAATAGCCGGTGCGCCGGGCGGGAGGCCCGCTCGGATTCGGCTAGCGCGAAAAGTCTTGCTGCATCGTCGTAAGGGCGCAAATCTCCCGTCGTTCCGACGCTGGCGGTCCACGGGCGGTTCATGTCGCCGTCGCTATCGGCGGCGATCGCAGAGCAGCGATTCTCTTCACAATTGCAGCTGCAGCGAACAGTTGTCGTGGAATCGCGACTTCCGCCGTCTGATGGTGCACCGGCCGCCAGAGCAAAGGGCTGATGCGCTCCTGCAATACCTGCTTGGCAGGGACACGAATCGCGTATTCGATCCCTTCGGCTTCCAAGAGCTCGTAGATCTTAACCGCGTCGCCGCGGAAGGGGATGCGCTTCACCGTTCTGCGGTAAGGGGCAACCACCGGCATGAGCACCTGCTCCTCACCATCGCCGCAGATAGCACTTCAGGAGCGATTTTGGGCTCGCCCGAGAATCCTACGACATAGCGAAGCGATCTCGTCCAGATCACGCGCCGGACGGCGTCGGCACGAAGTGACCGCGGCGGTTACGTTGCTTGGGACCGGCTTCAAAATGGGTCGAGCCCCACGGGGATTGAGAAGTAAATCTCCGGGCTTTATCGTAAACCCGATGACGAGGCTGCGAAGGTGGTGATGAAGCCTTGAAGGCTACCCGGGGTAAGCCCTTAGATTTCGGTATAGCGAAGTGCTTGGATCTTGTAGGTTCAGCGGTGGATATTCTGGTGATCGGCGAGGCCAGGGACGATCTCCTAGGACTGCTTGACGCGCAAGGATGCACGATGACGTGTGTGCTCGTCGACGGCGAGGCTGTCGAAGAGGCTCAAGTCATCTGCTCGGAAGCCTTGGCTCCGAATGCAGTCGAGCTACCGGCCTCGCTCGGGAAGTCCACGTTCGATGTCGTGCTTTTTGACCACGCTCTTGAGCGGCTCCACGAACCCTGGCGCCTCCTGGCCGCATCGCGCCGAGTCCTGCGAGAGGGCGGCTACGCAATCGCGATGATTACCAACAGAGCCCACGGCGCTATTCGGTTGGCGCTCCTCAAGGGAGTGTCCGTAAGCCCGGAATTCGGCGTGCCAAGCTATTTTCGTGGATTCACGAGCCGGATCATGAACGACCTATTCCAGCGGGCGGAATTTAGCCTGGAATGCGTCGAGCACGTGCGCCAGCCAATCTTCGGATCACAAGGCGTCTTACCAAATCTTGAGCGTACAAATTTTCCGCGAGCCGTTGTCGATGAGATCGAAGCCGATAGCCTTTCGGATGTTTACCAATTCGTCGTCAAGGCCGTCCCATCGGGCATGACTGCGGATCAGCCCGGCTTGGGGAACGGGAACCATACCCCGAGCGAGGCATCCGCTAGATCCCACTTCGACATAGCCCAACCAGTTAGCATTGTTGGACCAGAGAGGCGTGAAGACACGATCGACCCCGCCCTTCTCAAGCTTCAACGCGAGCTAGAAGCCGAGCAAGCGGTGCGCAGGGAATTGTTGGCCGCCCTGGAGGAGGCCGGCGCGTCAGCAGCGGCATTCGAGCAGCGGCTTCACGAGATGACGTCACAAAGGACCCATTTGGAGGCTGCACGGGATCAAGTAGCCGCGTTTCAAGTATCGCAGCTCGAAAAGCTGCAAACTCAAGTTGCGGACTACGAGAAAGGCTGGTCCGCCCTCTATCTAGAGCTCGAGGATGTGCGTACCCAAGCCGCCCAACTAAAGGTGGAGGCGGGGCCGCGTGAGTCAGAACTCGCAAAACAAGCTGCAGAAGCTGCCGAAAACAGAAGAGCGTTGGAAGAAGCGCTGGCTTCTCTGGAAGAGATAGTGGTGCAACTTGCGGATGAGCGCCAACGCACCGTTGAGATTGAGGATGCTCGATTGCGGGCCACATCGCAAATGACGATGTTGCAGGGCGAGTTAGAGGCGGAGCGTGATCGGGTACAGAGCGTTGTTCAGCAGTTCGAAAGCGCACGCCAACAGGCTGAGATTCAGACGTCCTGCGCCGACGAGGCCGAACGAAAAGCCAACGCACTCCAAGTCCAGGTTGACCAGGGGGCCGAATACGTAGCCGACCTCTTAGAGCAGCTTGCCAAGAAGGATTGGCAGATTTCCGAGGATGCCGAGCGCGTGAACCAACTTGAGTGCGAATGCACCGAGTTTCGCGAGCAACTTGCGGATGAGCGCCAACGCACCGTTGAGATTGAGGATGCTCGATTGCAGGTCACGTCGCAACTGACGATGTTGCAGGGCGAGTTAGAGGCGGAGCGTGATCGGGTACGGCGCGTTGTTCAGCAACTCGAAAGCGCACGCCAACAGGCTGAGATTCAGACGTCCTGCACCGACGAGGCCGAACAGCGAGCCAACGCACTCCAAGTCCAAGTCGATCAGGGGACTGAATACGCAGCCGACCTCTTAGAGCAGCTTGCCAAGAAGGATCGGCAGATTTCCGAGGATACCGAGCGCGTGGTCCAACTTGAGCGCGAATGCTCTGAGTTTCGTGAGCAGCAACTTGCGGATGAGCGCCAACGCACCGTTGAGATTGAGGATGCTCGATTGCGAGCCACATCGCAACTGACGATGTTGCAGGGCGAGTTAGAGGCGGAGCGTGATCGGGTACAGCGCGTTGTTCAGCAGCTCGAAAACGCACGCCAGCAGGCTGAGATTCAGACGTCTTACGCCGGCGAAGCCGAACAGAAAGCCAACGCACTCCAAGTCCAAGTCGACCAGGGGGCTGAATACGCAGCTGACCTCTTAGAGCAGCTTGCCATGAAAGATCGGCAGATTTCCGAGGATGCCGAGCGCGTGGACCAGCTTGTGTGTGAATGCGCCGAGCTTCGGGAACAGCACCTCGCTGAGATCAAAGCGGCGGAGCTTCGCGATGCGCCTCAACAGGGCGAAGATGAAATATCCAAGCGAGCCAAGCGTTCCGAGGCGAATCTTGGCAGTTCAATTCGTCAGGACAAGCCTTCGCGGAACAAGCCAGAAAGCGATCGATCGCTTAAGGATTCTGCTCCTGCCTCGACTCGCCTGAAGGATGAAATGGATAGGCTCAAGCGGGCTCGCACGGAACTTGACGATACGCTTGGCCGGGCGCCTTCGAGAACGAAGCGCGTGGAGGGAGCAGCTGCTGACCTAAGTACTCGGACTGAGCGCACTGGCTGATGAACTCGTTTAGCGGTAGGGATTCAACGCACAACTTGTTTTTGGTGAATGTTTCTCAGCGTGCTTCTGATGCGGCTTAAGGCCTGCATTTCGCGGCCAGGAGCGGGCGCGAATTAAGCGCAGCACGAAGTACGCGGCGAGCGCCAATAATGTGATCGCGATAAAAAAACAAACTTCCCGCCGGGCCGTGGTGGTACTCGGCATGCACCGTTCAGGGACCTCGATATTGTCGGCACTGCTGTGCTCGGCTGGCGCCGACGCGCCAAAGCACCTCCAAGGTGGCGACAAATTCAACAGGACGGGCTATTGGGAGTCGCAGCGTTTATGGCCGCTCCACGACGAATTATTGCGAGAAATGGGTGTCGCTTGGGACACTGTCGTTAGCTTTCCTGCCACCTTTTTCCGTTCGCCAATAGCAATACGATACAAAGCGCGGATTATCGAAGTCCTGCGCGACGAATATGCAGATTCCGCACTGTTCTGCGTGAAGGATCCGCGCATCTCGCGCCTGCTCCCAATTTGGATGCCGCTTCTGAAAGACGAGGGCATCACAGCAGACTACGTCATCATGACGCGCAATCCGCTAGAGGTTGCCCAATCGCTAAAGCGACGTAACGGATTCCATCGGAGCCAATCGTTGATGCTTTGGTTGCGTCATACCCTCGAAGCAGAGCATCACACTCGTGGGCACCGCCGCGTTTTTGTGACTTACGACCAAATTATGAGCGATTGGCATTGTGTGCTGCAGAGAATCTCAGAGCGGCTTGATATCACGTGGCCCCGGCAGGCGTTGGAGATCGACGTCGAGTTCGATCGCATTGTCGCCGATGGCGAGCGTCACCATTGGCTAGATGTCGATAAACTTAGTGCTCGCGAGGATCTTCCGGAATGGGTCTTGCGCACTTACCGCGCGTGTATTGCGGCATCAGAAGATGAAGAAAGCGCGCAGCTTGAGGTCTTCGACCGGTTGCGTCACGAGATGGCGACCGCTAGCAAGGCGTTTGAGCCCCTCCTGGTCATGGAGCAAATGCAACGTCGCGAGTCTGAGGAGCGTCGAGATGAGTTAGCCGAGCAAACGCTGGCGCTTCGGAGCGAAGTCAGTGCGGGAGAAACACGGACGGCGCAGATCGTGGCCGAGCTAGGTCAGCGCGAAACCGAGCTCGCTGCGATGCAAGCCGCGATCGAGACGGCGCGTGCCCAAACGACGGCGGCCGAATCCCAGCATGCGGCGCTCCAAACCGAAGCCGCCGCGCTGGTTACTCGCGCGACCGAACGCGACGCCGAACTCGGCGCAGCGCAGACAAAGCTGAGCGAGATGGAGGCCGCTGCTGCTGCCGCAGAAGCGCGGACGGCGCAGATCGTGGCCGAGCTAGGTCAGCGCGAAACCGAGCTCGCTGCGATGCAAGCCGCGATCG
>JBAUZB010000188.1:0-17707 GCA_049585095.1 Candidatus Tumulicola sp. | reverse complement strand
CCGGTACGCCGCAACGCTCGGGCGCTCGCGGGCTTCGCGCAGCGCGGTCGCGAGTTCGCTGGCCGACGCAAACCGGTTCTCGGGCTTCTTCTGCAGCAGCTTATTGACGATCGCCGCCAACGCTGGGCTTACGCCTAAGCCGCGGGTGTCGATCGTCGGCACCGGATCGCCGATGTGTTTGAGCGCGACCGTAACCGGCGATTCCCCGGCGAACGGCAGCTTGCCGGTGAGCATCTGGTAGAGGACGATGCCGAGACTGTAGAGATCCGAGCTTTCGTGCAGCTCGTGCCCCTGCGCTTGTTCGGGTGAAATATAGTAAACGCTGCCCATGACCAGTCCCGGCTTGGTCAGCGCCATCGTATGTTCTGAAACGGCGCGCGCGATGCCGAAGTCGGAGAGCTTGACCACGTCGTCTTTGGTGACGAGGATGTTCGCCGGCTTGATGTCGCGGTGCAGCAGGCCGCTGCGATGCGCGTAGGCCAGTCCGCTCGCAATTTGCGCCGCGTAGTCGAGTGCGACCGGTTCGGGAAGTTTTCCGTCGGCCGCGATGATTTCGGCGAGCGACGGTCCGTCGACCAGCTCCATGACGATGAAATAGGTGTCGCCTTCGCGACCGACGTCGTAGGTGTTGACAATGTTGGGGTGCGACAACCGCGCGGCCGACTCGGCTTCTTGATAGAAGCGGCGGACGAACTCCTGATCGGCGGCGTACTGTTCGCGCAGCACCTTGATGGCGACGCGCCGCCGCAGCACCGTATCGGTGCCGCAGAACACGGTGGCCATTCCGCCTTCGCCTAACTTGCTATCGAGGCGGTAACGGTTATTGAAAATCCGTTCGTCGATCAACTCCCAGTGTTCTCCAGCGCGGTCTGCAACACGTCGCGGGCGATCGGCGCGGCGTAGGTGGCGCCGTACCCGACGTTTTCGACCAAGACGGCAACCGCGACGCGGGGATTCTCCGCCGGTGCAAAGGCGACGAACCACGAGTGCGACCGCCCCAGCGGATTGGTCGCGGTCCCCGTCTTTCCGGCGACGGTGACGTGGGGCAGGCGAGCCGGCGTTCCGGTCCCGCGCTCCACGACCGCGATCATCATCTTGGTCACGTTCGCGGCCGCTTCGGCCGATACCGGGTTGGCCAGCGAACTCGAAGCGTAGACGCTCGCCGGCGTGCCGTTGCGCACGACCTGGCGCACGATGAACGGCCGCGGCTCGACGCCGGCGTTGGCGACGGTCGCACCAATCAGCCCCATCTGCAGCGGGGTCATCAGCAAGGCGCCCTGACCGAAACCCATTTGCGCGAGTTCGCCGGGGACGATGCTTGCTTGCGCCGGCACCGACGCGCGCTGCACCGGCAGCTGGAAATCGAGTGAGTCGCCGATGCCCCAGCGGGCGAGGTATTGATAGAAGCCGTCGACCCCCAGCTTGAGCGCGATTTGGGCGAAATCCACGTTGCTCGAAAGGGCAAAAGCCATCGTAAGATTCTGATACCCAGTCGATTCGCTTTCGTTATCGTGCAGGGTGTAGTTGCCGATCACCAGATATCCGGGGTCGTCGAAGTGCGAATCCATGGTGACGGTTCCGTTGTCGAGCGCGGCCGCGGCGGTGAACATCTTGAATGTCGAACCCGGCGGATAGAGGCCGTCGAGGGCCCGGTTGAGCAGCGGGCTGTGCGGATCCGCGGTGAGCGAAGCAAACTGCGAATCGATCGCGTTGGGATCGTAGCTCGGGACGCTGGCGACCGCGAGTACCGCGCCGCTGCGCGGATCGAGCACCACGCCGGCCGCACGCGGATAGCGCGACAGCAGATCGTAGAGCTGCTGCTGCACCGCCGGCACGAGCGTCGTGACGACGTCGGCGCCGCGCGAAATCAGCGACTTCCCCCCAATCGCCGCCCGGATTTCGTCGAACTGCGCCACCGGGTCGCCGGTGGTGTCGGGCGGCGTTAACGCGCGATCGAACGCGTCTTCGACGCCGCTGGTTCCATAGCGCACCGAAACGTACCCGACCGTTTGCGCCAGCGCCGCGCCGAGGGGATAGCTGCGCGCACCGCCGGCGCTTTGCGCGAGTACCGTGCCGTCGGTGGCGAGAATGCGGCCGCGGTAGGCGTCGAGCAACGCGTGCCGCGGATTGCTCGGCTTGGCGGCAATCGACGACGCCGCGACCAGCTGCACGTAGGTTTGCCGCGCGATCAACGCGACGAAGAGCAGCACGAAGATCGTCGACAGGGTGCGGGTGGCGCGATTGGTCACGTCGACTCGCCGGCTTCGCGCAGCACCGTGAACCCGCCCTCGGTGCGCACCGCCAGATGCGAACGCGAGGGGTCGGCGTCGAGCACGACATTAATCGCGGTGCGGGCGGTAGCTTCGTCGACGGCGTTGAGCGCGAGCACCACTTCGACGCCGCCTTCCTGCAGCAGCGCCGGAGCGACGTATGCCCCCGCCGGCAGCGTTTCGAAATGCCGCTCTTCGTAGGCGCCGTTGTGCCACGGCCCGCGCCGTCCAAACACTTGCGTGTGGTAGTCCCACGCGCAGAGTTGCTTCTCTTTCCATACGAAGTCGCCGCGCACGCACAGACGGCGGCAGGCGGCGCATTGGACGACCGGTCCCGGCGGATGGGCCAGCGCGTCGGCGACTTCGTCGGGCACGTCTTCGATGTTCAGCACGCTCTCTTCGGCGATCACCTCGGGAAGCGACGCTTTCCAGCCGATGCGCGCCAGCAGCTCGATGTCGCGCATCGGCGCGATGAACGCCCGCTCGTCTTCGGGGGGAAACGTGCGATCGACCCAGTCGTAGAGGCCGGCCAGCGCGATCCCGGCGTTTTGCCATGCGTCCCCCAGCACCACGCCGGCCGGCGTCCACGCGACCGGAATCAACCGCGCGGTGATCGCCCCGCCCTCGGTGACGAAACTGTTGACCACCGCCAGCGTGCTGGCGTTGCCGCCGAGTACGAAGACGCGGGGGGCGTCGCGCAGGTCGAGAGCTAGGAGGCGATCGTCGCCGGGGCGGTGCGGTACTCCTGGAGGCTTCGCGGCGGACCCGCCGTGCTTGCGAGCGCCTCCGCCAGCGCTCGCGCCGTATCCAAACTCGTTAAACACGCAATACCCGCTTCGACCGCCGTGCGGCGAATCTTGTAGTTGTCGGAGATTTCGCGCGCGCCTTTCGCATCGTTGATCACCAAATCCACGCCGCGCGACGCGATCAGATCGATGACGTGCGGCGAGCCGTCGGCGATTTTATTGATCGGTTGCGACGGTATGCCGGCCGACTGCAGCACCGCGCGCGTTCCCGGCGTCGCGACCAACGTGTGCCCGAGTTCGCCGTAGCGCCGCAGCACCGGCACCGACTCGCGCTTCTCTTCGTCGGCAATCGATACCAGAATTCGGCCGCCGGTTCCGGGCAGCCGCACGCCCGCCGCCACGAACCCCTTGAGCAGCGCCCCGGCAAAGGTCGCGTCGATGCCGAGCACCTCGCCGGTCGACTTCATCTCCGGTCCGAGAATCGTCTCGACGCCGCGCATCTTGGAAAACGAGAACACCGGCACTTTGACCACGACGTAGGGAACGTGCGGCTGCAGACCGGTGCCGTATTCCATGTCGCGCAGCTTTTCGCCGAGCGCGATGCGCGTTGCCGCGGCGACGATGTTGATGCCGGTGGCCTTCTGAATGATCGGCACCGTGCGGCTGGCTCGCGGATTGGCTTCGATGATGTACAGGGTGCCGTCGTGCACCACGAACTGAAGGTTGATCAATCCGCGAATGCCGAGTTCGCGCGCGATCGCAAGCGAGACCTCGGCGATGTGTCGCTCCATCGCGGCATCGATCGTCTGTGGCGGATAGACGCCGATCGAATCGCCCGAATGAATTCCGGCGCGCTCGACGTGCTCGGAGATTCCCGGGATGAGGATGTCATCGCCGTCGAACACGGCGTCGACTTCCACCTCCAGCCCGCGCAAGTACTTGTCGACGAGCAACGGCGCGTCGGGAAGAATCGGCGGCGCCGACTCGGCATACGATGCCAGCTGGCCTTCGTTGTAGACGATCTCCATAGCACGGCCGCCCAAAACGAACGACGGGCGCACCAGAACCGGGAATCCGAGTTCGCGCGCGATCGCGCGCGCTTCGCGAAAGCTGCGCGCCGCTTTCCCGCGAGGGCGCGCTACTCCAAGGCGCGCGAGCGCGGCGTCGAACTGCTCGCGATTTTCGGCCATGTCGAGCGAAGTGCGGCCACTGCCGACGATCGGCACCCCGCGTGCACTCAACTCGGCCGCGAGATTGATCGCCGTCTGGCCGCCGAACGCCAGCATCACGCCGCGGGCGCGAGTCGCGCGATACGCCGCCTCGACTTCGTCGGCACCGGGCGGTTCGAAGACGAGGACGTCGGACACGTCGAAATCGGTCGAAACCGTTTCGGGATTGTTGTTGACCACCACCGGCGACATGCCGGCGGCCCGCAGCGCCCACGCCGCGTGCACGCAGCTATAGTCGAACTCGATGCCTTGACCGATGCGAATCGGCCCGCTTCCGACCACCACGACGGCCTCGTTGGGCGTCGGGCGCATCTCGTCGGCCTCGCCGCGCGACAAGTAATAGTACGGCGACTTTGCCGGAAACTCGGCAGCGGCGGTGTCGACCATGCGAAATGCCGGCGCCGGGGCTTTCGGATTCGCCCCGTTCGAAAACGCGCGCGTGCCGTAGCCGTACTCCAACGCGAGCGCGTAGTCGCTGTCGTTGGGATGCGCGCGCAGGCGCTCCTCGAGTTCCACCAAATCGGCCAGCTCGTCAAGCCAGAAGCGATCGATGGCGCTGAGCGCGTGAATTCGCTCGATGGCCGCGTTGCGATCGCCCGAGAGGTCGAGCGTGCCGGGATAGAGCGCGCGACGCAGCAACTCGCACACCGCAAAGAGCCGTTCGTTGGTCGGACGCGCGACGATCGCTTCCAGCTCGGCTTGGCTCCACTGCCCCATCGACCCGGTGAGCGTTTCGCGATTGAGGTCGAGACCGCGCACCGCTTTGACCAGGGCGGCGCGAAACGTGCGGCCGATGCCCATGGCTTCGCCGGTGGATTTCATTTGCGTGCCGAGGTGGGTGTCGGCAATCGGGAACTTGTCGAACGGCCAGCGGGGAATTTTGACGACGACGTAGTCGAGGGCCGGTTCGTAGGCGGCCTTGGTGACGCCGGTGACCGGATTGGGGATTTCGTCGAGGGTCTGACCCAACGCGATGCGCGTCGAAATTTTGGCGATCGGATATCCGGTGGCTTTGGATGCCAGCGCCGAGCTGCGCGAAACACGCGGATTGACTTCGATGATCGCGTATTCGCTGCGCTCCGGGTGCAGCGCGAACTGAATGTTGCATCCCCCTTGCACGGCCAGCGCCCGGACTACGTTGATGCTCGCGGTGCGCAGCATCTGATACTCCAGGTCGGAGAGCGTTTGCGAGGGGGCAACTACGATCGAGTCGCCGGTGTGGACGCCGACCGGATCGACGTTTTCCATGTTGCAGACGGTGATGCAGTTATCCGCGGCGTCGCGCAAGACTTCGTATTCGATCTCCTTCCACCCAAGGAGCGACGTCTCCAACAGCACTTGGCCGATCGGGCTCGCGGCCAGACCGGCGTCGAGCGTTTCGCGCAGCTGCGTTTCGTCGTAGGCGATGCCGCCGCCGGTGCCGCCCAGCGTGTAGGCCGGACGCACGACCAATGGAAATCCGGTTTTTTGGGCAAATGCGACGCCCTGTTCGACGTGCGTGACGACGGCGCTCTCCGGAACCGGTTCGCCGATTTCTTGCATCTTGCGCTTGAAGCGCGCGCGATCTTCGGCAAGCTTGATGGTTTCGACCGGCGTTCCCAACAGCTCCACGCCGTAGCGTTCCAACACGCCGGCTTCGTGGAGCTCGATCGCGAGATTCAATCCGGTTTGGCCGCCGAGCGTCGGCAACAACGCGTCGGGCCGCTCGCGCGCGATGATCGCTTCGACCGATGCCACGGTGAGCGGCTCGAGGTACACCGCGTCGGCGACCTCGGGATCGGTCATGATGGTAGCGGGATTGGAGTTGACCAGCACGGTGCGGTGGCCTTCTTCCCGCAACGCGCGGCACGCCTGAACGCCGGCGTAGTCGAACTCCGCAGCCTGGCCGATGACGATCGGTCCTGACCCGATGACCATCACGTTCCGGCGGGGCATGCTGGGGCCGCTCTATTGGCCCGCGCGGGCGGCGAATCCTGGATTCGAGCCTCTTGGGCCTCGAGCGAGACGCCCATTTGCCGCTGATCCTCTGCTTCCCGCAGGGCGTACGCCACCGTTCCGTCCTGTACAACCGAAGCCGGACACAAACCAATGATGACGTCACCGGTATCGCTATTCGGGGGCTGAACGAAGCCGCTTGAACTCGAGCGACGTGAACTTTTCACTATCTGATTACAACCTGCGTTTTGCCGGAAGTTAGTAAGGCGAGCTCCAGATCGGGCACCTCGGCGAAATCGAGGTGATGCGTCATCCGCTCAGCGCGAGCAGCGTCACGAGGGGATAAGAGCTAAGGCCTTTCAAAACGAGGCCCCCCTGTGCCGGGCGCGGGGCGGCGAGGCACGGCCACTCTTAGATTGACCTGCCGCAGATGTCTTCGCTTTAAGTTCCAGCCACCACCGTTCCATTATCGTCGCAGAATCGACGGAATGAGGTATTGTTGGTTTTACCTTCAGAAATGCTGTAATGTTTAAGTATACTAATGAGCATGACTCTACGAACCGGAGCATTTCGAATTCGAGCGATCGTATGATCGAACTGTTCCTTTGTAATGTCATCTGTCGACGAGTCGCGAAACGGAATCCGCAGCTTTGCTAATCCATCCCGAGTAAGTCCGGCCAGATACCACGACTCGATCTCGCGGCAAACCACATACAACTTTTCGGTTCGTACGCCAGGGTAGCGCCTACGTACTGCTGTAATGCAGGCAAGATCCGAATTGTGCAAATCTCTGTCGGCTAGAAATAAATAATCGAACAGTTGAGGGTTCGTATTGCAAATGTCTAGGTACCTATTTACATCCTTATCCAGCTTTGTGGCATACTCATAAGTAAGAAACGGGCAATGCTTGTCGTTCTTCGCTCTAGGTCTAATAATTGTGTCAATAAAACGTAAATCATCCGGACCCTCGACAAAAACGACCAGAGCCTTAGACACCTGTCAGCCCGCAATCATGTTATCAGCGTAGGCGCGACCGATACCCATTGTCTCAGCGAACTCCTTCGTTAGATCCGATTCTATGGGCTTGAAGATTCGCGTAAAGCCGGCCTCATCACGAAGCGTACATAAAACGAGATTCTGACCGATTGCATCAATAAACTCCGGGCTGTGAGTGCTTACGATTATCTGCTTTCTCGCGCTCTGCTCCTGCATCATTGCTGCTATTTTTCTTATCAATGCCGGATGAAGACCTCGATCAGGCTCTTCAAAGATGGTTAGCTGACTGCTCTGAAAGTAAAGCGCGATGATCAACGTCAAAACGCTTATTGTTCCGTCGGACAGTAGGTTGCCTGGAAGCTTCTGTCTGGTGTTGTATCGTTCGGTAATCCTGAGAAACCTCGTCATATCAGAGAATGTCGCAACATCGACATTCTTTATAAATGATAAAGCATCAGTCACGAGATCCTGCAACATATCTCGTGCAGCCTTTTGGCCCAAGATGACCCGTAATGCTGAAGCTAGATTATCGCCATCTTCTTCTAGTTCGGTTCTTCCCGTAACAGGAATTGCATTCTTACCTAGCTTAGGATCAACGTCATACTTAAACATACTAGATAAAATTGGAAAACCATTGAACGCCAGCGAAATGGGGCGTTGCTTTATGATGGGATCTCTCTGCAACTTTACGGATTCCCGCAACTCATCGATTCGGTACTTGTTTTGCTGAAGTGGCGAGTCAGTATCGCTATCTTCCATGGAAACTCTTAGCTGGCCGTTGTTTGTCGTCAACGACAGCATCGCATTGTACCAATTCGCGTCACGCTCGGCAAGAAAGCGTCGCCTGGTCGGCTCCGCCTTGTGTTCAAATCTTATTGAAAGTTGCTCAGATGTTATGCGCAGTCGTCTTGTCCGCTGCGCGGCCACAAAACTAAAAGAGTAATCAATGACAAAATTGCGATACAGAGAGTGACGCGGGAATTGGGTAGGCTCATTTGGTCTAAATAGAAGGGAAAAATAAGGCTCCCGCACTCGGCCTGGAAGTTCTATGCGAACTCCGAGTGTAATGGGCTCCGTTTTTGGGATGTAGAGACACCGCACCGCATCTATTCCACCCTGTATTGATACGGCGTCGTCTAGGTCATATCGTAAGACATCTTTCAAGAAGGAGAACGCACTAAGTAGGTTCGACTTGCCAGACGCATTTGGTCCGATTAAGACATTAAACTTCATGAGATCGACGGAATTGTCAGCAAAACTCTTAAAGTTCTTAAATGCTAGTCTCGAAACTAGCGGAATTCGAGGCTCCGGTGGAAGCGTGGGAGCTGTCGTCATTGTGCCTCTTGAGTATTTACAACGGTTCTTGGTAGCTGCGGAGTGGTTAGTGGTAAGTTTGTCACAGGCGAGGGCATTAGTAAGGTGTTTGCGATTTTCTGTACGATGCCTTTGACCGCCCGTCTGAAGTGTCGACGGCTAGCGACGTCGTCATCCATCACCTGTCGCATCGGTATAGCCTTGAGCTTAGGCAAGGTCTCGTCGCGCACTTATCGCTCGGAGGATGAGGGTCATCGTTGTAAATGTCGCTGGTATCGAGTTGAGTTTAAAAGCGTTTCCACGAAAAACCCTTGCTGTACGATCGCTCCCAGACGATCGGGCTCCTTGGACGTGCGTAAGACTAAGAGCGTTACCTGCATTTAAGGTATTGTAGTCGCCACTGCAGGCACAAGTTTCTCCAAGGACCGCGCTGCGCGCGCGGTGTCGTCCTGCAAACGCTTCTTGAGCAGCGTAAAGTCGTGCTGTACGCCAGCTGTCATTGTTTTCGCCTGCGTATCATACTGTGACGATTGCTCGTAGAGGTTGTCTATTTCGTCACCTGATTCACCGGAGCCATATCTTCCGTTTACGGAAGCACGAACATCGTCCTTTATGTCTTGAGTCACACGTTGCCAATATGACAAAGATTGAAGAGTAAGCTGATCGCGCCTCATTTCATCAGCTCTGACACTTCTTGTAGCATCACCTCCGTAGATAGTCTCAAAGACATCCACGGTTTGCAACAGGTAACGGTGAACCTCGCCTTCATCCGCATTTGCTTGGTTTGCCATATCATTTTCGTTTGTGATCAGCGAGAGTACGTGCTGGTCAGTGTTATTTCCGCTAGTCAAATAGTCATGACGTTGTTGACTGCTATTGCTACCGCTCGCCACGTCGCGATTGTATGTGTCCCATGCTTCTGTTCCTTGGTCTCTTAATCGGTTGATCTTGTCAGTTGCGGACTTGAACTTTGCGTATTGAGCTTGAGCAGAAGCGACGATCGCCCTGTGCGCGGCTTCTCGTTGGCTCCAGTAAATAAGTCCGGAGCTGACCACGATGACGAAGAGTATGACGAGTGCGCCTATGATGAGGGCATTGCGGCCCACTGTAATCGTAACGTTCGGCTTGTCGTGCAGATCCAAACGCGGCCCCTTTCATGGACGAAGGATCGTCGCTTGAGGGCTTACTCGAAGGCGATCAGTTCTTGAGGTCACGCTACCCTCCTTCTCGGATCCCGTGGGAGGCATCGCCTCACGGCAACGCGGTTCGATGCTAACCTCGGCCTAAATCTGGACGCCTGTGGTGCTTCAAGAAGCGTTCGATGATCCGCAACCTTTCGGCATGCGGCTTAGCACTTTTATTTCTATAGCGCTGCATTTGAGCGCGGCTGCTGCCGGTTCCAGTACAGGCTTCGCGCAGCGGCATGGCCTTGATCTTTGGTAGAATCTTCGTCGCCCACTCGTCGCGCCGCGGATCGACGTATTCGGTATAGGCGGTAGCCGGATCGGCGCTTTGCTCTGCTACCTCCTCGAAGCGATTCGACTCTTTGCCGATGTAGTCCAAGCCATCGATCAGCACATGGCGTCGGCTCAGCAGACCACGGCTTTGCTTCGAGCATGGAGCGCCGCTCGAATCGGTGCACTTCGCTTCGGGATGATGCTCGTACTCGCGCAGCACATCGCCGTAGCTCTTCACGCGAGCCACGCTCCGCGACCCGTGCGGCCCTGAAGCTGCGATTCCGAAGCGCTTGCCGGAGTACTGATCGATCCACTCCATCGCTTTCCATTTGCGTGGATCAAGCTCATATGGTGCGATCAAGTGAAAACGCGCGGTGTCGGCGCCGACGGGATGCCCGAGCTTCGCGACATGGCAGCCCAAGATGAAGTTGAACGGCTTGATCTGCTCGCCGTAGGGCTTGCAGGTGTTAAGCGCTTGGAGTGGTTTCATAACCGCAGGGCTGCTCACTGTCATGCGCCCTACGGCAACGCGTTTCTCGAAGGGTAGCGGCTTCGTGGGAAGGTGCAGGGAGCGGCGCACCATGTTAAGCCAAGCCTGCGCAATCCAGCTTCGATCGTCGCTCTCCGGATCGCTTGGATTCAGTAGATGCCCCAGGCCGTGTTCCGAGCACTGATCCTCCTTGCTATTTTGCCCGGCGCGCAGTAGCGCTGGCTCGCCACGCCGATCGCGGAGAAAGAGCGCATAGCGTTTGGCGGAAATCGCCAGACACCACACCTGGCGCTGCTTGCCGGTTTTGGGGTCGAAGTTGACAGGCTCGATTTTCAGGATGGAGCTGGGGACGGCGCTTTGGTCATACGGATTCAGCGCGGTAAAACGAAGCGCGATCTCATTTACCTGCGCCCAAGGGAGTGCTCTTATCGCTTCATTACCATTCTTGCGGTACGGGCCTCCCGGGCACTCAATGAGGCCTCCACGTCGCGTTGCGACGATCGCCATCGAATCGGTATCTTCCATTGCATATGTGCCGCCGAGATCGGTGACGCAACGCTCCAGAAGTGCCAGCATAAGGCGAGCGCCCGCGGTAATCAGCGACGCTAGGGGAGGAAAGCAATAAGCCCCAGGACGCTCAGGATTTCGCATTGTCTGCAGAAAAGGCGTCGGATCGATGCCAAAGAGCGTGACCGGAACCCGATCTGTGGACTGCTCGCGGATCATTTCCGCGAAGATGCCGTAACTGGTCCCATTGGCCAAGGTCTTAAGGCCCCGATCCAGCCGCACGCGATCTTGCTCAGGCAGTGCCACGTTGTTCTCAAGGCGTTTGCGTTCTTCAATCACCTTACGAAAGAAATCGTCGCTGCGGGGATCAACCGGCACGGAGCCGCGCAGTGTGATCGGCCGTAAACTTGAGAGCTGTCTTTTGGCCTCAATGCGAAAGGCCTTCACGATTTGCGGAATTCGGCCCGTGAGGATCACCGATGCGACGAGATCTGGCAGCGCAAACCAGAGACCGTCGTTCGGATTAGTGCTGCTGGCATAGAGATGGTTGAGCCCGACCTGGTAGTCGTTGCTCTCCAAACTGTACTTCGCACGCGTTGGAAGGATATCTCCGTTCGGTATTACGCGCGCAAATGCCGGAAGTTGCGTCCAGATGTTGGGATCGAAGAGTCGTTCTCGGGTTACTGTTCGTAAGAAATCGTCGATTTCAGAGGCGGCCACCGGAACCACCGATACCTCCTTCGCGATGACGTAATTCCAGAGGCCCATGAGCGCGTTCACTGTGGGATACATGGAGAGAAAGTCTGTGTATACAACGGGAACCGGAACCTTCCGAATGTGGGCGCTGGTCCGACCACCAACGAAGGCGGATTGCGCGTAGCCTAAGTACCGCTCATCGAAACCTTGGCGCTCCAAGATCGGCGGTATTCCCATCTTCAGCAAATGGGCTTTCCCCAGGGATGCCGGCGAGATGGCTTTCGTCTCTTGCAAATTGACGTCAAAGCGATCGTACTCATCCAGCAGTTTGTACGCGAGTTCAGTGGTCGCTGCAACATCTTGGCGATTGTACTCGATGTACTCTGCTGATACGATGCCATGCTGATCGACGGCAATCTTGCCTTGTACGTCGAACGCTTTACAGGCAGAGTCGAGGTTGTGGCCACGATCGGTCAGAACAAAAGCAAGGGTTCGCAGATCGAGAAAATGACCTCGAAACTTGTAGACATCCTCGGATTCGCCGGTCTTCGAGCCTTCCGGGATGAGATCGACGGGATCAGCATTGATGGTGCCGGTGAATCCGATGAGCGACCGTTTACTGTCGATGTGTTTGATGGCAATTCGCGGTCGATGCTTGTTGAGTTGACGCGCGCCGTTTAGATCTTCGTACTCCCACAGGGCCAAGGAAAAGCCCCCGCCGTACCGCCCGCGAGCCGCACCTACATTACAGGCCAGGCGCGACAGATCGAATGGCAGATTGAATCCGACGATCAGGCTACGAGCCTTGTAAGTCGCGATGTAGAAGCGCTCTAAGAATTCCCGGCGCGTCAGTAATAGAAGTTCGGGATTCCCTTGATGCCGTTTCGTTGCCGGAACGTGAGATTTTACGTACGCTTCGAGCGTCGCACGGTCTCTTTCGGGGAGATCCTCAGCATGGAAGATCCCCTCCTCTAGGCAGCAGCGACCTTCGAAAAATCGATAGGATCCGAAAGTGAGCCGTTGGGTCTCGTCAGTCGTCGACTCGCAATCAAAGACTAGCATAGTCTTCGGCCGACGCCCACGCATGGACACCCGACGCTTATGACGCGCGTCCCCACGCTGTGATGAAGGATATGCCCGAATCGCAATCGGTAGCGGAGTGGGATTAGTTGTTTTGTTCTTCTGATTCCCCACGCTTTAGCCACCATTTTGGACCGAGCCGCTCATGCAGCTGCGCATCATACGCTTCGAGATCTTCTGGAATTCGAATAAGGAGGTTGCGAATCAGGTAAGTCACGGAATCGATGAAGCCCCGCACGCGCGCCGCGATCGCCAAAAGGGGACTTCCCTCGGGATTTTGCAGCGTATTCAATGGCCAATCATACTGGTCGACGCTCAGCTCCGCTCGATGATCGTTGCTTGGGATCGTCAACGTCGTCGGGTCGTTTGCACGCCCCGCGACGTGGTGCTCCTCGAACGGCGCCTTCCCTCGGCTTATCGCGTCGCACTCATAGCAGACGATTGGACTGCGACCGGCGATGAGTGCCATCGGACGCTTCTCGCCGCAGGCACAGGCAGACGCCTCACCGATGCGTCGCTGTGCTCGTGCCTGCCGGGCCGCAGAATTGATCGGATCCTTTCGGGACACGCCCTGCTATCTAACCTTGGCGTAGATCGACTCGAACGAAAGGACGCCCGCGGATCCTAGCCGTTCGAGTTCATCGAGGTCAGTAAGGTAGGGAGTGCGATTGCCGTACGCGTCGGTTATGTAGCGCCGACGAAAGGGACGCAGGCCCGAACCATCCCCTGTTTCCAAAAACCAGCGGACTGCATTCCAATATTGCCCGAGCATCGAGGCCGTCGCTGAGCTACGGATAGCTATTTCGGTCGGGCCGTCAACAGTAGGAATAATGAAGCGTCGCAGCCTTGTCTTGCCTTGACGCCAACGCTTTGATTCTCTAAGCTTGTTCATTAATGGATCAGTCTCCGAGGCCGGGCGAATGCAATCTCCCGGCCTCCGCTCTTACCGATGGTTAGCGATGTGCGGATGCAGCTACATTGCGAAAATAAAAGGCCTTGCCAGACTTTACAAGTTGGACATTGCAAATGGGACCGTGCTCTGCGATGTGCGCCGCCGCGTCCTGAAGTTCAGCGTCGCGCTGTTCGTTCGACGGCAGTGTGATGATCTCGTCGGGTCTACCATCATCGATGGTAACCGTCACCGCCCATCGGTCCGACTGTTCAAAGCCGGCTTTCTTTTGAAACTCGATGGCGTTGATCGTTAAGACGAGTTCCTTTTCGACGTACTCGTCCTTATCTGCGTAGAGTATGCCGCTTGAAAACAAGAACTCCGCCGCGCCGTTTGCAGGCGGCGATGATGGTTTACGCGCTGGTAGTGCCATGTGTTGTGGTACCTCCATTTCGGATGCTGTGATTTGAGTTACGGAGTGATCACCTGATCGTAAACTGGCTCGAACAGCCGATCTGTATCCGCCCCAAACGTCTGGCGAAGCGTCTGCAGCTGCTGTGCTGTCGGGCGGAGGCGTCCAGACTCTAGGAGCGCAAGCGTCGATTCACCGATACCAAGGCGACGCGCCGCCTGGTGTTGGGTGAGCCCTTGCTGGAGCCGCCAGAACTTAAGTCGAAGCATACGCCTCCTTTGCGCGTTTACTCGCGGGTGGGATCCGCAAAGGGTAGTATCTCGCAAATCACGAGATCCATCAGAAGGGCTGCAAAAACGGAAAGCCGGACACGATGACCACAGGCGATCTACGCGAGCGACTCGCGCACCGTGGATTGGTCGTCACCGAGCAGATGCTCGATAATGATGTGCACGACAACTACCTTCCCAAACGACCTTGGGATGCGTGGGTGCTACCACGTGCGACGCGTCTGTATCGTCTACGGCGGCTCGGCATCCGCGGGCAAGTGCTGCGTCTGCTGCTCTTCTTGCGCGACGGCTACGGTTGGGCTGACGTAAAGCCGGTCACTCTCAAGGGACTGCAAAAACTCAACCGGGCAACCGAGGTCGGCATCCGTGAAACGGTTCGCAACCCGACGCCGCAGTCGTTAGCGTTTAGCGCCGCCGAGGCCGCTGATGCGCAACGGCGCCATCTCCTCAATCGCATGGGAAAGCCAGAGAGTGACCCTATGCAAGTCCGCGAAACGATCATGTCGTTCATTTGGGGTCTGGGGTTGTTTGGGAAACCACTCCCACAAGGCTCGCTCAAGACGTTCGAGCCTCTCGCCCATCTCTTTCATCCCGAAGTCAGCGACAATGATGTAGAGATGGCCATCAACTTTTTTGAAGGGGCTTTAGAATTCGCCGGCCTTACATGGAAAGATTACGAAACACTAGTCGAGCAATGCGACGAGGCTTGGGCACAGGCAGCGGCGCGCGACGTTTGGTCCACACTCGTAATGGTGCGCCGAAAGGTGCACGAGTCCATTCGAATACACCGCGACCCGCTCCGTTCCTCAAACCCGTTAACCTTGTTCGGCGACTGGGGCAGTCCTAAGGCCACCGAATTCTGGAAATCATTTCCAGAACGCATGACACCGGCTCAGACATTAGGAGCGTTGTTGGCTAACTCAATTATTGCGATAAGCTTTCCGGTGATTCTTTTGAGTAAAGCCCTCACGCAAATGCAAGCGATCGATGCGCCGATGTCGAATCAAACGGAATAACACAGGTGCCCCCGGCCCGTTGGCGCGGACCGGAGGCGTCGCACCCGGAGAGAGGCTCCAGATGCACCACGACTCTACCACACGGCCAAGTGCCGTGCCCATTCGTAACGGTATTGCGATGCTCAGCGGCTACGGAGTGAAGATCGCCGTCGATCGTCGCCATTTGGCTGTCAGCGATGGAATTGGTCGCCAGCGCCGCGAGGGGCGCTTTGCCAAAGCAACGAGCCGGATCAAGCGGCTTGTCGTCATCGCGCAGACCGGCTTTATATCGCTTGAGGCTTTGCGTTGGCTGCATGACGCGAAGGCTTCGTTCGTTCAGCTTGACTACGACGCGACGATCCTGACCGCGTCCGTCAACGCTCTAGACGACGCGCGGCTGCGCCGGGCGCAGGCGCTGATCCCGAACACCGAATATCGGCTCTCGATCTCGCGAGAGCTTCTAGAGGCCAAGCTGAAGGCGCAGCTGGCCGTCCTTGATTCCTTTGGCTTGACAGGGACCGAAGGCGTCCGCGACGCGCTTTCGCTCTTAGATCGCGCCGATCGGCTCGGGGTCGCCCTGGTAGCCGAGGCTAGGGGGGCGGAAGCGTATTGGGGCGCTTGGAGTCAGGTTCCCATTCAATTTGCACGCCGCGATCGCGTCCCCGATCATTGGCGAACATTCGGGAGCCGTCGATCGCCCTTCACTGCGGGGCCGCGATACGCCGCAAATCCGCTGAACGCCATGTTGAACTACCTCTATGCACTGCTTGAGAGCGAAACCCGAATTGCGCTCGCTGCTCGGGGTCTCGATTGCGGCCTGGCGCTTTTCCATGCTGACGAGCCTGGGCGCCAATCGCTGGCCGCAGACGTGATGGAGCCAGTTCGTCCGCACGCCGATGCGTTCGTGCTGAACCTCGCGCGAACGCGCACCTTCTCAGCCAAGGACTTTGCCGAAACGCGCGAAGGGTGGTGTCGCCTCTCGTCCGGCCTCGCACAAGAGCTCGCACGGACTATGGCTCAGTGGGCGAAGCTTGTGGCACCTTACGCTGAGGGCGTTGCGCGGCACGTGGCTCGTCTAGCGAAGAGTGGGTTAGGCATGAGCACGCCGATTGGACCAATGCCTTCGCGAGAGCGCGCCCGTGTCAAGGTGCGCCACAGACCGATTGCGGCGCCGGCCACACCCCAGGCGCTGCGGTCGGTTCCAATCTCCGCAGCCTCGAACGCCTGCCGTGCCTGCGGCGCAAAGCTCAGGATCCGCAGGCGCGTGTATTGTGATCAGTGCTTCCCGGAGCAAGTCGCTGCGAAGCGCCACGCTTCAACTCCAGCGTTTCGAGCCGCGGGGCAGGCAAAAGTCAAGGCAATGCGCGCAGCGGGCCACGATCCAGCGACGACGCCTGAGGCACAGCGGCGCCGGGCTGGCACGGCTTCTAAGCAGCGCAAGGCTGGGCTTGCGTGGCGCGATGACGGGTCGTTGGATGGCGTGGATTTCCGCCGCGACATTCTGCCTAAGCTACAGAGCCTGCCAGTGCGCGTAATCGCTGAAGCAATGGACTCGACTATATCGCACGGCTCTAAGGTTCGGCTCGGCAAGCTGGTACCGCATAGACGGCACTGGAAAGCGTTGATGCAGACCCAGTAGGCCGCCCACTTCCGCTCGCTTGAACGAAGAACGTCACGAAGCTCTTGACCGCTAGCGGCCGCAATATTTGGAATGACATTCGCCCTCCTGTGCCCTTCCCGGATTCTGAGTATGACTCGGAGCGGGCTGAACAAAATCGTACCTTGGGCGCCACTTCGCATTCGGTACTTCAAACTCACTGATAAATACTCCATATTTTGGCTGTTGCCCACAGGGCATTTTCGTGGCAGGTGGCCCCAAAACATCGGCATCAAAAATGGATACCGGTTTTGTACTGGTCCCACCCAAACCGATGAGTTGCTGTGACGTAAAGCGCAGTAGCTTGTTGAGCACGATCCCATCGCACTTTTTAAAGCCAAATGCGTCCGTAATCGTATTCCAAACTTCGCCCAGCGTACCACAATTGCTATCGGGTTTGGCTGACGTGTCACCAGAATCGTTGATTGAGGCTTTCGCTCCCACAAAGCAATTGGGATCGTGATATGAAGTGGTCAGCAGCGAATCAAACTGCGGCTCCGGCTCATGCGCTTGATTAACGACCGTTACTTGAACCTTGACGTTCTCGTTTGCGTAGACCGGGATAACTGCAAAGGTACAACACAACTCTACGACAGCTTGCGAGTCGTTCATTTCTCGAGTTGCCTTACAGCCGGTTTGATTGGGGAAGCCTCCCGAACACTGGCCACCGTTCCAGTAACCTTGAGCCACATTTTGCGGCGTTTTCGCTAACATTCTCGCCCAAATCGTGTCGGCGCCATGATC
>JBAUZB010000187.1:0-18556 GCA_049585095.1 Candidatus Tumulicola sp. | reverse complement strand
CGATTCGATCTATCACGAGCTCGGCAACGTGCGCCCGCTGCGCGAATCGAGCCGGCGATATATCCTTCGCTGCGAGCATTGTGCGTTCGAAGCTCTCCGCAAGCGCAAGCCGAACCGGCCGGCGAGTTGCCCGCATTGCAACAAGCGGCGCTTCGATCCGCGTTATCCGCTGGCGATCTACGAAATCGTCGAAACGCGGGCGCTCGGCGACACGGTTACCGGCCTCCGTGCCGCGAGCCGCAACCGTTAGGGGCCGCGGCGCGCGCTATTCGATGACGCGCCGATAGAGCTCGAAGACGGCGTCCTTGTCGAAGCCGAGGCGACCGTAAAAGCGCGTTAGATGCGGCTCGGAAAAGGGCAACTCGACGAGAATGGCGCGCGAACCGGTTCGCCCCGCGAACTCGATTGCGGCTTCGACCAAACGCCTACCGACGCCGCGTTCGCGAAAAGCCGCGCTCACGTAAAGGTCGCTCAGAAACCACTGCCGTTTGGCATACCAGGACGAAAACAGGGGATAGAGCTGCAGGAACCCTGCGGCGGCCGCTCCTTCGAAAGCCGCGAGAACCGTCGATTCGCCGCGCTCCAGGCGCTCGGCGAGAAAACGGCGCGAAACCGCGAGGTCGGGCGCTTTGGTAAAAAACTCACGATACGCATCGAAGAGCGGCGCGATCGCGTCGAGATCTTGGAGCGTCGCCGTGCGAATCGTCATACGGCAGGCGGAATGCGCTTGTCCATTCCCGGAACCCTGGCACTTGCGTCATACGACCTAGGTCGAGGCAGAGAATGGCTGCCGCAGGCGAAGATAAGCGGGCCATGACCACTTCGAAGGTTTCCCCTAATTCGGCCGGCGTGCGCGTCGAAAGCGACTCGATGGGTACGATCGACGTGCCGTCGGACAAATACTACGGCGCTCAATCGGCGCGCTCGCTGGTTCATTTCGACATCGGCGACGGCGATTGGCCGCGGGACGTCATGCCGCGGCAGGTAATCCGGGCGATGGCGGTGCTGAAAAAAGCTGCCGCGCTGGTCAACCACGATCTGGGCAAACTCGACGCCGAAAAGGCCGAATTGATCGTTCGGGCAGCCGACGAGATCGTCGCCGGCAAACTCGACGCCCATTTCCCGTTGAGAGTTTGGCAGACGGGCTCCGGTACGCAGACCAACATGAACGTCAACGAAGTCATTTCGAATCGCGCGATCGAGATCGCCGGCGGAGCGATGGGTTCGAAGAAGCCGGTGCATCCCAACGATCACGTGAACATGTCGCAATCTTCCAACGACACGTTTCCGACGGCCATGCACGTGGCAGCCGCCGAAGCGATGGTCGACATGTTGCCGGCGGTACGCGCGCTTCGCGACGCGCTCGATGCCAAAGCCAAAGGGTGGTCGCACATCGTCAAGGTGGGTCGCACCCACCTCCAAGACGCGACGCCGTTGACGCTGGGGCAAGAGTTCTCAGGCTACGTTTCACAACTCGACCGGGCGATGACCGCGTGCAAGGAAGCGCTCAACCACCTCTACGATTTAGCCATCGGCGGCACCGCGGTAGGTACCGGACTCAACGCGCATCGCGAATTCGGCGAGCGCACCGCCGCCAAGATCGCCGAGCTGACCGGGCTGCCGTTTCGCTCGCATCCCAATAAGTTTGCCGCCCTGGCATCACACGACGACTTCGTCTTCGCTTCCGGCGCGCTCAAAATGTTGGCGGCCGCGCTGATGAAGATTGCCAACGACATTCGGTGGCTGGCGTCCGGCCCGCGCGCCGGCATCGGAGAGCTGACGCTTCCGGAAAACGAGCCGGGGAGTTCCATCATGCCCGGAAAGGTGAATCCGACCCAATCCGAAGCGATGACGATGGCGTGCGTGCAGGTCTACGGCAACGACTTGGCCATCTCGTTTAGCGCGTCCCAGGGCAACTTCGAACTCAACGTCTTCAACCCGGTGATGATCTACAACTTCCTTCACTCAACCACGCTGCTCCGCGACGCGTGCCGGATGTTCCGCGAGCACGCCGTCGAAGGACTCGAGGCCAACGAGGAACAGATCAAGCGATACCTCGACCAATCGCTGATGGTCGTTACCGCACTTTCGCCGCAGATCGGCTACGACAAAGCGGCCGAGATCGCCAAGCACGCGCACCATCACAAGACGACGCTTAAAGAAGCGGCGTTGGGGCTGGGGCACGTTACCGAAGCCGAGTACGATGCGCTGGTCGTCCCCAAGGACATGACGTCGCCGGCGTGACGTTATCGCGTCTTCGGCATCGTACTCATAACCCGTCGATTTCGAAGGCTGCGGCATTGCCGCGAAAGGTTCCGATGCCGATGATCCCGCCGCCGGGCGCGAACGCGTAGCCGCACTCGAAGCGCCATCCCGGCGCGCCGGCGACGTCGTCGAGCCGGCGAAGCGTCCCGTTCTCCCACAGGAACGCGTAGTGCCGGCGTTGCGCGTCTTCGAGCATCCCGGTGACGCGGTTGCGATCGTCGACGGCGTAGGCGGCGCTAACCGGACTCGTGGGAGCGATCTCCACCGTGGATCCGTTTCCGGGCCAAAAGCGTGCGTGTGGCGGGATGCCGTAGGCGGCGCCGGGCGGCACGTCGGCACCGGCGGCAGCGCCCGCCGAATTGATCGCCAGCGCAACGCCATTGCCGAGCGCTTCGCGCGTTCGCTCGTGCCAGCGCATGGCGATGAAGCGCTCGCGGCTCGACGCGACGTTGGATGGCGCCGGAACGTTGTTGATCGAGGCGGCATATCCGGCGCTGTACAGGCCGGCGGTCGTGAGCGCGATGCCGTTGCCCATGTTGAGGCATTGCCGGCTGCGCAGATGCAGGACGACCGGGGCGTTTTGCCCGCTAGTGTCGTCAAGATCCACCATGGCCGGGGAGCGCATCGTCGCGATGAGTGCGCCGTTGCTCAAGACGCCGGCGATCGCCGGGCCGACCGACGCGTGGGGGAAGCTTTCACACGAAGCGGTATCGATCGGCGACGCGCGCCCGCGCAACCAGCGCTGCGGGCGATCGGCGTCGATCAAGAGCGCTCCCGAGAGATCGAAGCCGGCAACCCATCCTGAAATGCTGGTCAGGCGAACGTGGCCGTCGCGATCCCACACGATGGCGCGCGTGCGAAAACCGCCGATGGTGACGGTTGCGGCGATCGCACCGTCGCTCGAAACGGTCATAAGCGACCGCGCACCGAGTGGTTCGATCGTGGCATGCGCCGGCAGTGGCAGCCGGCGAATCGCCATCGGCGCCGGCAGCGCAACGCCGGCGCAGCAGGCGAAGGCGATGGCCAGCGTTACGGCGTTGCGCGTCGGCGCAAGCTTCGGCACGACGTCAGCGCCGTTCGTCGCGGATCGCCGGCGTCATCAGCGCCGCTAGGGCGATCACGACGTATCCGATGCAGGCAACCCACATGGCGGCGAGTGGGCTGCGCGTGTCGGCGACCCATCCAAAGAGCAGCACCCCCGGCGCGATCCCCGAGAGAACGAAGAGCCGAACGGCGCCCATCACGCGGCCGATCATGTGCTCCGGCGTCACCCGCAATCGAAAGCCGATGATTTGCGCGATTTCGAAGTTGGCGATCGTATTGGATGCCGCCCAGAAGATCGCGACCAGCCAAACGTTGCTCACCAGCACGACCGGAACGAAAACCGCCGCATCGAGCAGGTAGGCGATCGTCAGTGCGCGTCCAAACGGCCAGCGCCGCGCGAATCGCGCCGCAAACCACGCGCCCAGTACCGCGCCCGCCGCCGAAATGCCGAAGAAGATTCCGACCACCTGATCGGTGGCGCCAAAGCCTTTCTTCAAGAACGGAATCAGAATGGCGTAGCAGCCGAAGCCGAAGAAGTTGAACGAAAAGCCGGCCAACGCTTGCGCGCGCATCCCGACGTCGTGCCATAGCTGACCGAATCCGAGTGCGACGTCGCCGAGCAGGTGACGCGGCGACGGTACGCCCTGCACGGTGTCGGGCCCGAGCGACGGAATGAGCGCCAGCGAAACCTGCGATGCGAGATACGTGAGAGCGTTGACGATCAGCGCCGGCAAAGGACCGAAGAACGCAAAGACCGCGCCGCCGATCACCGGTGTGACGAGATTCGACGCGTTCTCGGAAGCGATCAGGAACGCGATCGCTTCGGTCGAACGCTCGCGCCCCAACAGATACGGAATGCTCGACGACTGGCCACCCAAGAACGCAGCGGCGCAGATCGAAATCACGACCAAGCCGGCGTAGATCATCGGCAGCGTCAATACGTGCTGCCAGTACGCGACTGCAAAAAATGTCATGACGGCAAACCGGATCGCATCGCTTCCGATCATCAGTTTCCGCCGGTCGAGCCGATCGGCGAGCGAGCCTCCGACCAGCGAAAACAGCGAGAAGGGCACGATTTCGCAGATGAACGCCGCGCCCGTCGATAGGGCCGAGTGCGTCAGGTGGTAGGCCAGCAGCGGAACCGCCAGGGTGCGCAACCCGTCGCCCAAGAGGCTGAGCGACTGTCCGACGAAGTACTGCCGAAATGCGCGCGATGCAAAAATGCTCGGTGCCTTGCGTCCGGCGACCGCATCGCTCATAGATGTCGCCAGACGAGCGAGCCGGCGACCGCCACCAAGGCGATTGCGACGATCAACAAAAGCTGCGGCGACTTCATTTTCGCCGAGAGGCGCGCTCCGATGGGCCCGCCGAGGAGTCCCCCGGCGACCAATGGTACGACGTCGTTGAGGTCGACGTCGCGCTGCAAGACGTGCATGACTAAGCCGACCGGCGAGGTGAGCAAGATGCCGAACTGCGACGTGGCGCTCACCGCGTGAATCGGCAACTCCGAGAAGTACAGCAGCGTCGGAACCAAAATCACGCCGCCGCCGATTCCGAACAGGCTCGAAAAGATGCCGATGACGAATCCCAAGAACACGGCGGCTCGGTACGACATGCCCTTGATGTCGTGCACGTGCTGGTGCTGCGGGCGGCCGCGAAGGCGCTTCTCGGCGTTCCATGCCATGTCGACGGCGACCGCGAGAAGCAGCAGCGCGAGAATCCAATCGAAGAGCCGTGGAGTGATGTGCAGCGAAAGAACCGCGCCGAGGATACCGCCGGGCAAGCCGCCCGCGGCGATCAGCAAGCCGATCGTGAGGTGGACGCGCCGTTGCATCAAGTAGGCGAAGGCGCCGCTGGCGCCGCTGGCAACGATGAGCAACAGCGAGGTGCCGGCAGCCTCGGCCGGCGGCAGACCCGAGAACAGACGTAGCGCGGGCACGAGAATAAAGCCGCCGCCGAGCCCGACCATCGAGCCGAAGGCGCTGGCCACCAGCGCGACCGCAAAAAGAACCCACGGCCCGTGCATGCGGCCTACGCCGGCAGCAGTGCGGCTGCTCCGGCGGCGTCCTTTTTCAGCGACCTGACGTTGTAAATGGCGATGGGCTGGTTCTTCCCTTTCACCGATACCGGCTCGCGCGGTTCCACGTCGACGATCTCCCGGCACTCGGCGTAGGTCGTCTCGCTGATGATGATCTCGCCGCCTTTGGCGACGTTGTACAAGCGCGCGGCGACGTTCACGTTGTCTCCGATCACGGTGTAGTTCATGCGAGAGCTCGCGCCGAGATTGCCCATCACCACTTCGCCGGTGTTCACCCCCATGCCGACGGTGAACTGCTGTTTGCCCTCCGCCTTCCATCGCTCGGACAGTTCGAGAATTTTCGCCTGTTGCTCGACGGCAGACGTCACCGCATTGCGCGCATCGTCGGGCGTCTGATACGGCGCCGAGAAGACGGCCATGACGCAGTCGCCGATGAACTTGTCGACGTACCCGCCGTGCGCAAAAACGATCTTGCACATCTCTTCGAAGTATTCGTTGAGTTGCTCGTAAATCGCTTCGGGCGTCATCGTTTCGCTCATCGACGTAAAGCCCCGGATGTCGCTGTAAAAGATCGTCGCTTTCACCCGCTTGCCGCGCAGCGCCAAGGTTCCCCGCGGATCGTCCTGCTCGAGAATTTCGGCGACGACGGCGGGGCTGACGTGCATGCCGAACAGATTGGTCACCATGCGGCGCGCCGAACCTTCGGTGACGAGACGATACGCCGCGACGAACGTGGCGGCCAAGAGCGTGGCCAACCCCACGTGAACCAGATCGAGCCAGTAGAGGCGGGTGACGAAAAGCCATAGGTTGAGGTACGCGTAAGCCGCAGCTAGCAGCACCGACGCGGCAATCGCGACGGTCGTTCGAACGAACGTGAAACCGAGTGCCAGGAGCAACGGAAGCGCGATCGCGAGTGCGACCTCGAGCCGTAGTGGAGCGACCCGCACGAAATATCCGCGCATGAGCTGATCGCTCAAGCGGGCGTTGACGAACAATCCCGGGATTCGTCCGCGTCCGGCAGTGATCGCGAAGTCGCCGAGTCCCTGGGCGGTGGCTCCGACGAACACCAGCGCGTCCTGCGCAAACGGACGCAAGTCGCCGGGTTTGCTCGCGACGGCATCGGAAAAAGACACGATGCCGCGTCCGGCAAATGCTTGCGTCCACTGTTGGGTTCCGGTCGTCAGATCTTGCGTGGTTGCGGCCTTCGGCGGCAGGAGGAGCACGCGGCCGGCGTCGTCTTTCGGAATGGCGGCCGCGTCGACGGCGTGCCCGCTCGAGGTCGCAACCGCCGCCGCCGCCAGCGCAAAGAGCCGTTCGCCGGCGTGCAATCCCGGCCCGGACGTATCGATTTCCATGGGTTGCCCGATGATGTATCCACCCGGCAGGTCTACCGCCTCGTAACCGATCGCCTTGGCGGCGCGCTGCAGCACCGGAACCGGACGCTGCTCGCCGATGCGGCCCGTCGTCGTCGTGTTGAGCGGAAATGCGAGAACGGCCGGCATCGCGCGCATCGCCGCGGCGAACACCGCATCTTGTGACGGATCTTTGCTCGGCTCCAAGAAGTCGATATCGAAGGCCACCGCTTTCGCGCCGGCGGCTTTGAGTTTGTTCAGCAGCGTGGCATAAACGCCGCGCGGAAGCGGAAAGCCCATCTTGGCGTAGGTGGCGTCATCGATCGTGACGATACCCAAACGCGGATTCGGCGTATTATCGTACTCCGGCCGGCCGAACCCCAAGCGGTGCGCGGCATCCAGAGCACCGATATGCACGGCGAGATCGGCGATGCGATTGGCGACGGGCAGCTTGGTCAGCGGAAGCGTCATGAGAACCACGCCGACGGCACTTGCGGCGGCGCCCAAAAACAGGGCGATTACGAGTCCTCGTACCTTCGCGGGCACGGTTCTCGCCGGTTAGCTCGATCGCCCGATGTAGCGGCGATCGCGGGTGTCGATGCGGATGACGTTGCCCGTCTCGACGAAAAGCGGCACTTGCACGGTTGCGCCGGTTTCCAGTTTGGCCGGCTTGGTGGTGTTGGTCGCAGTGTCTCCGCGGAATCCCGGATCGGTCTCGACGATCTTCAGTTCGACGTGCGCCGGCAAATCCACGCCGATTGGAATTCCGTCGTGGAACCGAACGTCGACCGCCATGCCGTCTTTGAGAAAGTCGGCTGGATCGCCGATGAGGTCGCGCTCGATGGTGACGTTTTCGAACGATTCCTGGTCCATGAAGTGGTAGCCTTCGGCGTCGTTGTACAGCATCTGCATCTGC
This sequence comes from Candidatus Tumulicola sp., assembly GCA_049585095.1. Taxonomy (GTDB): domain Bacteria; phylum Vulcanimicrobiota; class Vulcanimicrobiia; order Vulcanimicrobiales; family Vulcanimicrobiaceae; genus Tumulicola. The sequence goes on along the minus strand of JBAUZB010000187.1, from coordinate 10,941 downwards.
CGGTTGTCGACCGTGGCTCGCTCGAGTTTCTCACCGGCGCGGAAGGTGCGCTCGAGGGTAGTTCCGGTTCGGACGTTCTTCATGCGCGTGCGCACGAACGCCGACCCTTTACCCGGTTTGACGTGCAAAAATTCGATGACGGTCCACAGCTGGCCGTCCACGACGATGGTAACGCCGTTACGGAGGTCGTTCGACGAGATCATGACCTCGCGAGATACGGGCCGGCCACCGCGGTTCCCTCGGAGCGGCTCGCGTCCTAGCGCTTGAACCGGCGAATCGGGCCTTCGGTTCCGGACCTCAGGCGCACCAGGTTTTCGCGGTGGGTGTAAATGATGAGGAGTGCGGCGAAGACGCCGTAGACCGTCGCGGCCGGCGAGCGCGTAAAGAACCACAGCGCGATCGGTGCCGCCACGCTGCCGAGCATCGATCCCACCGAGGAATATTGCGTCAGCAGTGCGCCGGCGATCCATCCGCCGACGGCAACCAAACCGGCTTGCCAACTCAGTCCGAAGATCGCGCCGAACGACGTCGCCACGCCTTTCCCGCCTCTCCAGCCGAGCCACGGAGAGAAGCAATGGCCCAGGACGGCGGCCGCGGCCACCGCCGGCGCATAGTTCGGCGAAGCGCTTCCGAAAAGCATCGATGCGCAGGCCACCGGAATGAAGCCTTTGAGCGCGTCGAGCAGCAGCACCGCCGCACCGCCGCCGCGGCCCAGCGTACGCAGGGCGTTCATCGCACCGATGTTGCCGGATCCCTGCGTTCGGATGTCGGTGCGGTAAAAGAGGCGTCCCACGAGATAGCCGAATGGAATCGAGCCGATTGAGAACGCAACCAGCACCGCAGCCGTCAGCGCGATAACCGCGGGATAGGTCGTCATTCCGAATTCGCGTTTTCGCGATGCGAGCGAAATTCGAGCGTCAGCGGAACCCCTTCGAAATCGAAGTGCTGGCGGATGACGTTCTCTAAAAACCGCCGGTAGTGCGACTGGAGCAGTTCGGGGTCGTTACAGGAAAAGACGAAGAGCGGCGGATGCACCGCCGGCTGCGTGACGTAATACACTTTGAAGAGCTTTCCGCCGGTTGCCGGTGCCGGATGCGCCAGAACCGCATCACGAATCGCGGAGTTCAATTGCGGCGTCGGAACGCGCCGATCCAGATTCTCCGCTACGCGACTAACGACCGGCATCAAACTGCCCAAGCGGCGCCGCGTTTTTGCCGACAGAAACGCAACCGGCGCAAAGCGCGCGAACGGCATGAGATCGCCGATCACGTTCGAGAGTTCGCCTTGACTGAACTCTCCCTGCTCGCGAACGAGATCCCATTTATTGCCGACGAGGATGAGCCCCTTACGTTCTTCGATCGCCAGCCCGGCGAGCCGCCGGTCTTGGGCCGTCACGCCCGCCATGGCGTCGAACACGAGCAGCGCGATATCGCACCGGGCAATCGCTTTGAGCGAGCGCAGGGTAGCGTAGTATGCAATGGCGCCGTGTGCTTCGGGCTTCCGGTACACGCCAGCGGTGTCGATCAAACGCAGCGTACGGTCGTGCCAAGCGAAAACGGTATCGATCGCATCGCGCGTGGTGCCGGGCATTTCCGAGACCAGCGCGCGCTCTTCGCCGAGCAAAGCATTGAGGAGCGAACTCTTTCCGACGTTGGGCCTCCCGACGATGGCCAGCGCCAGCTCGCCTTCGACACCGGCATCGGGTGAGTGCGGCGGAATCAGCTCGACGATGCGGTCGAGCAAATCGCCGGTGCCGTCACCATGGAGCGCCGAAACGGCGACCGGTTCGCCAAAACCCAGCTTGGCAAATTCGGCGTGAACCGACGCGGAGGCCGCCGGAGACTCCGCCTTGTTGGCGACGAGCACCATCGGGCGCCGCTTGCGCCGAAGAATGGCGGCGACGTCTTCGTCGAGCGGGTGAAGCCCGGTCTGGGCGTCGACGACGAAGACGACGACGTCCGACTCGGCGGCGGCAGCTTCGGCCTGACGCCGCGTGGTGCCGGCGAATCCCGCGGCATCCGAAACGTCCGCGCCGGGATCGATGCCGGCGGTGTCGACGACGCTGAATACGCGTCCGCGCCACTCGCACAGGGCGTAGAGCCGATCGCGCGTGACGCCGGGACTATCCTCGACGATCGCTAGACGGCGACCGATCAAGCGGTTGAATAACGCGCTTTTGCCGACGTTAGGCCGGCCGACCACCGCGACCGTCGCCGGGCGCAACATCCCGCCGCTTTCGGCCGGCTCGTTTACGGTTTGCACGCCCCTTTGGTTCTGAGCGGGTGTGCGCGGCACCCATCAAAGCCGGAAGTGGCGGCGGCCGGCTCGAATGGCCCGGCGGTTTGAGGATTGCATAGGACCCGGATGGCCAGCGTCTATATCGAGACCTTCGGCTGCCAGATGAACGAAGCCGACTCGCAGTATATTGCGGAGCGCGCGGCTTCGGCGGGTTATGCTATTGCCTCAAAAGCCGAAGAAGCCAACGTCGTGGTGCTCAACACGTGCACGGTGCGGGACAATGCCGAACGCCGGGCCTACGGACGTATGAATCACCTCAAGGCGCTCAAAGACGCCGATCCGGCGGTACGGCTGGTGGTGATGGGCTGTTTGGCCGAACAAGACCGCGATCGGATGCGGACGCTCGCGCCGCACGTCGACGCGACCTTCGGAACGCGAGAACTGGCTCAGCTCGGCGATCAGCTTGCGGCCTGGCAGCCCGGATTCGCCGACGCGCTCGATTTCGCCGATGACCGCGCGCTGGTGATGCCGCTCGGGGGCGCTGCCGACGCCGTCGCCGATGCCTTTTCGCCGTTGCGCGCTTTCGTCAACGTCCAGCGCGGCTGCTCGTATTACTGCACGTTTTGCATCGTGCCGCAGGTGCGCGGGCGATTCGACCACCGTCCGCTCGAATCGATCGTACGCGACGTCGACGCGAAAATTGCGGGCGGCGCGCGAGAAGTCATGCTGGTGGGTCAGACGGTCAACGCGTGGAGCGATCCAGTCGCCGGCGCCGACTTCGGCGATCTCTGCAAAGCCGCCGCGCGGCGACCGGGTGTAGAGCGCTTGACGTTCATCTCACCACACCCCAAGGATTTCACCGAAAAGATCGTCGCCGACCTGGCCGCAGTGCCGGCGCTCAACCCGCGGATCCATCTGCCGCTGCAATCGGCCAGCGACTCAGTCTTACGCCGAATGAACCGCAAGTATACGGCCGCTGGGTTTCACGAAAAGGTGAAGCTGGTGCACCGCCATTTGCCGGGCTGGGCCATCACGACCGATATCATCGTCGGATTTCCGGGAGAAAGCGACGAGGATTTCCAGCGCACCCTCGACTACGTTCGCACCGGCGTTTTCGCCAATGCGTTTACGTTCATGTACTCGATTCGGCGAGGAACGCCGGCGGCGCACTGGGAGCAGGTGCCCCGCGACGTCGCGACGGCCCGGTTCGCGAAGCTCGTCGACACCCAAAACCTGGTGACGCGCGCATATCACGACGGGAAGATCGGATCCGTCGTGCGCGCGCTCGTTACCGGAACATCGAAGAAAGACGACCGCAAACTCGCAGCCAAGACTCTCGACAACGTCACCATCGTCGCGCCCATGCCCGACGGCTACGACGAGCGTCTGTACGCGCGCGAACCTTGGCTCGACGTCGCAATCGAAGCGGCGCACGTTTGGGGCTGCAGCGGCACGATCGTCAGGCGAGCCGGACGTTATGCCGAACGCGGCAGCGACGCGCGGCGCCCGCTCGTAAGCCTGCTGTAAACGAGGTTTCCTCGTTGCGGCAACGGCCGACAGGAACGGCAACCGCTCGCCCGGGAACCCGGTCGATAGTGATGATGACATTGGCGCGGAGCGTTCTGGTTGCGGCACTGGCCGCCGGCTTTGCGGCATGCGGCGCAAACCCGCTGCGAAGCGTCCCCGCGGCGCCGTCCAACGAATCCGCCGCGACCGCTTCCCCGAATACGGCTCCGTCGAGTCCGGATTTCATCGGCTTTTGGGAGTCCTGGTCGGATACCAACGAGCAGGACGCGTTTTACAAGCTCGGATCGGTACCGGCCACGGTCACGACCGCCGACGTTGCGTTCAGCATCGCCGACGGCAATCAGATTTCGGATCCGCAAAATACGTATGCGCTGCTCCCCGGGGCTCGCCGCATCCACGCGCACGGCGGCAAAGTGCTGCTCTCGTTCGGCGGCGCGACGTCGAATTTCAACATCACCGATCCCAAGGCGTTCGTCAAAAACCTCAAGGCGTACCTCAGGCGCCATCCGGGGATCTACGACGGCTTCGACTTCGATGACGAAGTCATTCAAACGCAGACCAACGGGCGGCAACAGCTCATCGGAGTCCTCGAGGCGACCCGCGCGGCGTTTCCGAGCGCCGTCATCAGCTTCGATGCCGACTCCGCGGGCGCCGATCCGCACGTCGATCTGGCGAACTATTCCGGTGAAGACCGCTCGATCTTGAAGAAAGCCGGATATGCCGTCGACTACGTCAACGTGATGGATTACGACCAGTTCGGATGGAAGCCGTCAACCAATCCCAGCTGCGCCTACACGCCCGGCTCGCACGACGATTGCTACCTCGATATCATAAACGAGTTCGCCAACGTACCGGTCGGCGGGGGCAAGACGTTCCCGAAGAGCAAGATCGTCATGGGGTTGATGATCGGCGAAGCTGACGACGGTTCGTTCCTGCGTCCTGGAGACTGCGCGAACTACGCAAGCTGGGCGCGCGACGACGACTTGCACGGAATCATGATTTGGGACCTGGATCTCGACAACCCGCAGGCGCCGATGAACGGCACCGGCTATCCGAAAGGCTCGTACGTCAAGGCAATTGCCGGCGCGCTCGGAACGTAAGCGCGCGTGAGCGGGAGCACCGCGAAATATTCGCCGATGCTCGAGCAGTATTTCGGGATGAAGAGTAAACATCCCGAAGCCATTTTGTTATCTCGCGTCGGCGATTTCTACGAAGCATACGGCGAAGACGCGGAAACGATCGCGCGCGCGCTGCAGATCGCGCTGACGAGCAAGGAAGCCGGAAGCGGCAAACGCGTTGCCATGGCCGGCGTGCCACATCACGCGCTCACGCAGTACCTCACGCGTTTGGTGGCTCAGCGTTTCATCGTCGCACTGGCCGAGCAGCTCGAGTTGCCGCAGCCGAACAAGCTGGTGCGACGCGACGTCGTGCGTTTGGTTACGCCCGGCACCGTGATCGAGGACCATCTTCTCGACGGCAAACGGAACAACTACCTGGCCGCGATCACTTCGGTCGAGGGGAACTTAGCGCTGGCGTATGCCGACGTGTCGACGGGATTTTGCGCCGCGACCGCGTTCTCGGGTGAGAATGCCTGCGACGAGCTGCTCGGCGAACTAAGCCGCATCGCCCCGGCTGAAATCGTCGCCGACGTTCCAGCCGATTTGCGGGCGATGATGGGGCCCGCGATCGAAACGCTCGGTGCCCGTCTCGCTTCTCCGGTTCTCGGCCTGGTCGAAGTTCGCGCGCGCGGCGTGCTCGACGGTTTCTCTCAAGACGAATCCCTGGCGGTGCACCGGGCACTCGACGTGCTGGGAGCGTTCGTCCGGCGAACGGGCGTCACCAACGCGCTGCGCGGCTCCGGCGACGACACGATCGCAGTGCGCAACCGCCCCGATTTCTATCGCCGGCAGGCCTTTTTGGGGCTCGATCCGGCGACGCAAAAGCACCTCGAACTCATCCGCCCGCAAGGGCAGAACCCGCGCGCGACCTTGCTCGCGACGCTCGACCGCTGTTCGACCTCGATGGGATCTCGAATGTTGGCGCGGTGGATCCTCGCGCCGCTGGTCGATCGCGACGCGCTGACGGTGCGGCAAGACGCGATCGCGGTGCTGCTCGTCGAGCACGCGCGCCGCGGCGCTCTGCGCGAACTGCTCGACGGGTGTTTCGATCTCGAACGAATCGCTCAAAAGGTGCGCTTTCGGCGTGCCGGCCCGCGCGATCTCGCCTCGCTGCGACGCACTCTCGAGGGTCTCGGTCCGCTGCGGCAAGTGGCGCCCGCGGCGCTGGCTGCGCTGGTCGAGCGCGTTGCCGATTTCTCCGACGTGCTCGACGACCTTCGAAGGACGCTGGTCGACGAACCACCGGCGCAGCTCGGCGTCGGAGGGGTCATTCGACCCGACGCGGATCGCGAGTTGGGCGAGTGCGTCGCACTCCGCACCGACGCGCGCTCGAAACTCTCCGAGCTCGAGGAGCGGGAACGCGAACGAACCGGTATCAAGACGCTCAAGATCAAATTCGCGAGCGCCTTCGGTTACGCGATCGAAATCGGCAAGAGTCACGCGGGAAGCGTGCCGCCGGAGTACGTTCGCCGGCAGACGCTGACGACCGGCGAGCGTTACGTCACGCCCGAACTCAAGGAACTCGAAGTGGCGATTTCGACGGCGCAATCGCGTCAGGAGCGTCTCGAACAGGAGCTTTTCGAGGCGCTCGTCGATCGCGTGGCGCTTCGTGCCGACGAACTGCTGATCGCAGCCGGCGCCATCGCCGAAATCGACGTGTTGTCGTCGCTGGCGCAGTGTGCGGCGGAGCGCGGCTACGTGCGGCCCGAGTTCGTCGACGAGAGCGTCATCACGATCGAAGAAGGCCGGCATCCGGTGATCGATGCCATGCTGCCTGCGAGCTTCGTGCCCAACGATCTGGTGTTGCGCGCCGACACCCATCGCTTCGTTCTCTTGACCGGCCCGAACATGGGCGGCAAGTCGACGTATCTTCGTCAAGCCGGGCTGCTGACGATCGCGGCACAAATCGGATCCTTCGTCCCGGCGAAATCGATGCGGCTGGGGATCGTCGATCGGATTTTTACGCGAATCGGCGCCGGCGACGATCTCGCTTCCGGCCAGTCGACGTTCTACATGGAAATGGTGGAAGCGGCTAATATCCTGCGGCGCAGCACTGCGCGGTCGCTCCTGCTCGTCGACGAAGTCGGACGCGGGACCGGCACCCTGGACGGACTTTCGATCGCCCAGGCAATCTGTGAGTTTCTTCTCGGGTTGGAGCGTCACGCGCCGATGGTGCTGTTCGCAACGCACTTCCACGAGTTGTGCGCGTTGACCGAACATTGGGATCTCGTTGCGAACTATCACATCACCGCGGTCGAGAGCACGGCGCGCGGTGGCGCCCCGGTTTTCTCGCATCGGGTGCAGCCCGGCAGCTCTTCGCGTTCGTTTGGTATCGAAGTCGCGCGCATGGCCGGCCTGCCGGAACCGGTCGTGGAGCGCGCTCAAGAGATCGCCGACGCGCTCTCCGGGGAAACCGACGTCGAAGCCAAGGTCCCGCTGCGCCAAAAAATGTCGAAGCGGCCGGCACCCGAACGCCAGCTTTCGTTTCTGCGACCCTGAATGGCGGCCTCAGTTCACCTTCTCGACGCCGTAACGATCGGACAGATCGCTGCCGGCGAGATCATCGAGCGTCCCGCATCGGTCGTCAAAGAACTCGTCGAAAATGCCGTCGATGCCGCCGCACGGCGCATCACCGTCGCGGTGGAGCAAGGCGGATGCCGGCTCATCGAAGTGACCGACGACGGCGCCGGCATCGCGCCCGGCGACCTCGCGCTCGCCCTGCGCCGGCATGCGACCAGCAAACTCGCCGTTGCCGCCGACTTGGATTCGATCGCGACGCTCGGCTTTCGGGGCGAAGGTTTGGCCTCGATTGCGGCGGTCGCCGATCTCAGCCTCGTTTCGCGCGAACGGGCGGCCGCGATCGGTTCCCGAGTGCAGGCGAGCGGCGAAGCCGTTGGACCGGTCGAGCCGGTCGCGGCGCCGGTCGGGACCCGCGTGCGCGTTGAGAATCTCTTCGGCAACGTGCCGGTGCGCCGCGAATACCTGCGTTCGCCGAATGCCGAATTCAATCGCATCTCGTCGTGGCTGGCGAACTTTGCGCTGGCATATCCCGCAATCACGTTTGCGCTGCGCCACGACGGCAAAGACGTATGGGTGATGCCCGAAAGCGGCGATCCGCGCGAGCGTTTGACGATGGTCTTCGGGCGCGAAGCCGCCGGATCGCTGCTCCAACTCGACGATTCGGACGCGCGAACGATCGACGGCTCTATTCGAGGTTTCATCAGTTCGCCGGGAGTCGATCGGGCGGATCGGCGCATGCAGTTGCTGTTCGTTAACGGGCGCCTGTTGCGCAGCACGCTCATGACCGGGGCGTGGGCGGCGAGTTACGCGACCTTCACGATGACCGGTCGTCATCCGTACGGCGTGGTATTTTTGGAGCTTCCCCCGGAGCACGTCGATTCGAACGTTCACCCGACGAAGAGTGACATCCGGCTGCGCTTCGGCACCCAGGTATTCGAGGCACTGCGCCGGGCGATGAGTGCGACGCTGCGCGCGCACGCGACCGCGCGCTTTCTCGAAAATACCGGCGGCGCGGCCGCCGCCGGCATCTCGGCCGCCCCGTCTACCGTCGACGCCGGCCTTCTCCAGAGACAGTCGCTGTTCGGGGATGGCTCGGCCGGAAACGGCACGATGCCGGAGCAGCGCATGCGCGTGTTGGGCCAGCTTGCACGCACGTTCATCCTCGCGAGCGACGGCGACGCACTGCTCCTCGTCGATCAGCATGCCGCGCACGAGCGAATTGCTTACGAACGCATCGTCGAAGGGGCGCGGCATCGTTCGCCGAGCGAACCCCTGCTGGTCCCGCGTTTGGTGGAGCTCGACGGCGAACGAAGCGCCGCGCTGGATCGCAGCCTCGACGCGTTGCGCCAAGCCGGGCTGGAAATCGAGCCGTTCGGCGAGCGTACCTACCGCATAACGGCAACGCCGGCGGGATACCGCGCGCGACCGTTCGACGTGGCCGGATTCGTCGACGATTTGACCGCGGATCCAAAGCAACGCGATGTGAACGAGCGGATTTGGGCGTCGCTGGCGTGTCACTCGGTGACCGTTGCCGGCGAGCGGTTGGGGCTCGAGGAAATGACGACGCTCGTCGACCGGCTGCGGCACTGCGTCAACCCGATGCACTGCCCGCACGGGCGGCCGACGATGGTGCGGCTCGGACCGAACGAGATTGCGCCGATGTTCAAGCGCGTTTAGAGGCCGCGAGGCATGACGCCGAAGGTGCTGATCCTGGCAGGCCCGACGGCGAGCGGCAAGACGGAACTTGCCATCGAGCTGGCGCGGCAGTTCGGTGCCGAGATCGTCGGCGCCGATTCGCGCCAAGTCTATCGCGGGATGCCGATCGGCACGGCCGCGCCATCGTCGCAGCAACTGGCGGCAATCCCACATCATTGCGTTGGGTTCGTGGATCCGATGCAGCGGTACTCGGCAGCGCGTTACGCAAGCGACGCCGTCGGCGCGATCGAGGCGATTCATCGGCGCGGCAACCGCGCGATCGTTGCCGGCGGAACCGGATTCTATCTGCGCGCGCTCACCGGCGCGATCGCGCTGGCGCCGGAGTACGACGAGACGCTTCGCCGGCGGCTCGCCGCCGAAGCGCGGTTGCATCCGCCAGAGTTCTTGCACGAGTGGCTCGCCCAGCGCGATCGCAAGCGTGCGGCCGAACTGCACGCGCGCGATACGTACCGCGTCGTACGCGCGCTCGAGATTGCGCTCGCGGGGAATCTGCGCGCGCGCGAGGGGCCGTTGCGCACGTTGGCGAGCCAAGGCATCGAATGGTTGACCGTCTTTCTCGACGTTCCGCCGGCGGAATTGGATGCGCGCATCGACCGCCGGAGCGCGCAGATGCTGGACGACGGCCTGCTTAGCGAAGCCGAACGAATCGGCGAGCTGGCCGTGGCCGCGAGCGCGGTCGGCTATCCGCAGGCGCTTGCGTACTTGCGCGGCTGGAGCACCGCTTCGGAGCTGCGTGTATCGCTCCAGCGAGCAACAAAACGCTACGCCCGCCGCCAGCGCGCGTGGTTTCGGGGCGAACGCGACGCCCTGTGGCTTGCGCGCGAAGCGGTCGCGCCCACAGTACGGGAAAAGCTTGGTTGGTCTTAGAAGTTCGAATCCAATGGCCGCCGGAACCCTTCAAGACGCGTTTCTCACCGAATGCAAGCAGCAGCAAACTGCCGTCACCGTATACTTGGTGAACGGTTTTCAGTTGCGCGGCGTGGTGAAAGGGTTCGATTCGTTCACGCTGCTGCTCGAATACGAACGTAAGACGCATCTGGTCTACAAGCACGCGATTTCAACGATTTCTCCGTACGCGCCGGTCGGTTTGGAAGCGCAGGAGGAGAGCGTCGCGCCGGCTCGCGCCGCGAGCGGCACGGCATCGAACGACCCGTGAGCTCGCGCGTCGCCTTGACGAAGATGCACGGGGCGCATAACGATTTCGTCATCGTGGACCGGCGAACGGCGAACGTCGGCGAACTGGCCTCGTTTGCGCGCCGGGTTTGCGACCGCCGAGCCGGAATCGGCGCGGACGGCTTGATCGCGATCGAGACGTCGCGGAGCCGGGACGTCGCCGTGCGCACGATCAACGCGGACGGCAGCGAGGCCGAAATGTGCGGCAACGGCGTTCGCTGCGCGGCGCGTTGGCTGGAGGAAGCCGGCGAGGGCGATCGGATCGCGTTCGAAACGGCCGCCGGCAACGTCGAGACCGAAGTCGTGGCGCGCCGGCCCGAATATTTGGTGCGCGTGAGCATGGCCGCTCCACGAATAACCTCAACGCAGGCTGCCCCCGACGCGTTCCTCGTCGACCTGGGGAATCCGCATCTCGTCCTCTTCCGCGACGCCGTCGAGGAAGCCGATCTCGACGTGCTGGCTCCGCAACTGCAAACCAATTCCGCATTCGAACGCGGCGTCAACGTTCACGTTGCCGCCGTCGACGACGCGCACCGGTTGCACGTGCGGCATTGGGAACGCGGCGTCGGAGCGACGCCGGCGTGCGGTACCGGCGCGGTGGCCGCGGCGGCGAGCGCGATTCAAAGCGGTCGCGCGAAATCTCCGGTCG